>CANIZT010000029.1 GCA_947471905.1 Verrucomicrobiaceae bacterium | reverse complement strand
CGGCGCAGTTCGGCAATGCCGGTCTTTTCCGCAAAGGCGATCCAGATTTCAGGCACAAGAACGCCTTCGAGGTCGAGGGTAACGATGGTTTGCTGCTTCATCGCGGTGAGATGTCATGGGATGCGCTGCTTGTCCAGCGAAGTGCATCCAGATGGCTCCAAGAATGGCGCATAGACTGGCAAGGCACGCGGAGCCGACACGTTGGATGTGGCGTTTGTTAAAGCATGAAAATCGACAATGAGCTTTCGCGAACAGCGGCGCAATTGGTGGCAAAGTGCCGAAATGCCGTGCTGGCCACCTCGGATGCCAGCGGTCTTCCACATTCTGCTTGGATGACCACCCAGGTTACAAGTGATCTGGAGGAGGTCGTTTCGATCACTGCCCCGACCTCGCAAAAGGCCGCCATTCTGCGTGGCAATCCGCAAGCAGAATGGATGTTTGCTTCGCCTTCGATGGAGACCATCGTGTATCTCTCCGGTTACACGCGGCTCATCGAAGGTGATGCCGCAAAACGCTACTGGGACCAGATGGCAGGTAAAGCGCAAGCCTACTACCGCAAGTACTGCGAGACGGAGGACTACCACAAATTCGCCGTCATTCGCACTGAGGTGAACAAAGTCGTGCTCTGCAAACCCTACGCTTACACGAAGATCGTTGTCTTTGAACAGGCCGCTGCCGCTAATTCGTAACTCAGGCCTGAGCCACAGTGTGCGGAACCTCCACCGCTTCGCATTTCTCACGCCAGCCGGGGAAGTTCCACGCATTCGGAAATCCCTCGCAATGCGCTGGCTTTACCGGTTGGATGCGGCAGACGTTTAAACCCTCGAGGAACAGGCACTCGCCATTTGGTTTGTCGATGATGCTCAGACCCGTGCGGTTGGCGTTTAGCCGTGTGCATTGCTCGATGAACTTACTGCGCGGTTTGTCCAAAAACTGGGCAATGCGTGTGATCTCATCGTCCGTCACGCGCACGTCACCGGGCCAACGGCAGCAGTTACCGCAGCGCTGGCAGGCGTAATAAGGCGTGTGGGTGTCAAGCGAGGAGGCTGGAGGCATGAAAAGTATTCTGTTCGCACGTTCGAGCGCGGGAGGCATAGTTCGTGCGATGAATTGGTTCCTGCAACGAAGGTTTGAAGTCCGCCGCCCCATGCTGGGGCTCTTGTTGTCGTGATGAAACTTCATCTGCTGCCCTCTATCACCTTACTGCCTCCGCCGCATGACAATGCGGCAGATGAACAAATCATCGAGGAATGGGCGCGCGGACTCGACTGGGTGAAGTGGTTGCTGGGCAGTGTGCGGGCGCGGATGGAGGTGCTGCTTGTCGAAAATGAAGCGCAAACGGTTGCTGCCGCATGGAGAGTGTTTGCTGAAGGCCGACTGCGTGACGAGGTCGGACCGGCGCTCAAAGCGGCATGGCATGCAGCGCATGCGGGTGATGTGGCAGGTCTTATCGCTGCCGATACCCGTTTAACGGCACTGCTTTCACCGGCGGCAGCGGTACGCAGCGTCCGAGCGGGTGCGGTCCTGCTCAAATCTACACGGCATGCTCGTTATCAGGGCGTTTTGGGCCGTCTGCGCGAGGCGGTGGAGCAGGGCCAGTGTAGTGGCCACATCGCTGTCGTGTGGGCTGCCGTTGGGCATTTTTTCCAGCTTAGTCTCGCCAATGTGATCGCCGAATACCTTCATTTGGAATGGGACATCGCCATGCGTGATGAGGTTGTTATCGTCAAGCCAAGTGGGCGGCATAGCATTCCGGGACTCACCAGTCAAATCATGCACGATGTAATGGCTGCTGTTGCCTTGCACGTGGTTGATGCGTGAGGATGGCCGATCGGTCAGTTTTCGCGTTCTAGTCTGTTCGAAAAGACTTTTTAGATCAACGTGGCCTCAGGCGACGCTTTGAACTTTTCAAGAAGCGCGGCGAGTTGCTGCGGTGTGTGACTGGCTTTGACGGCGGCGATGGCTTCGTTGGCCAGTTCGTCGCAGTGTTCGTTGTCGGTGTGGCCGGCGTGGCCTTTGACCCAGTGCCAGTGGATTTTGTGGTGTGCGGCGGCGTCGTCGAGTTCGCGCCAGAGGTCAGCATTTTTGACAGGTTGCTTGGCACTGGTGCGCCAGCCGTTGCGTTTCCAACCGGCGATCCACTGGCTGATGCCCTGACGGACATATTGTGAATCAGTGTGGAAGTCGATCTCGCAGGGTTCTTTCAAAATGCGCAGGGCTTCGATGGCGGCCTGTAACTCCATGCGGTTGTTGGTGGTGGCAGGAACGCCGCCCTTGAGTTCGCGCACATGCTTGCCGTAGGCCAGCACGACGGCCCAGCCGCCGGGGCCGGGGTTGCCGTGGCAGCCGCCGTCGGAATGAATGACGACTTTCTTCACGCCGGAGTCTGATGGGATTCCGCCGCCCACGCACGCATGCGGCGGTCGATGAAGAACGGTACGACGGGCAGCAGCGAGGCGATGAACACGAGCACCGCACGACTGAACGGCCAGCTTGTGTTCATTAGCACGCGCCACAGCGCGAAGCAGAACACGACAAACAAGCCGCCATGCACCGAACCGGCGATTTTGACCGCTAGCGGCATGCCCATGGCATATTTGAGCGGCATGGCGATGAACAGCAAAACCAAATACGAGAGGGCTTCGAACAAGGCGACAGAGCGCAGGAATGAGACAGAGTTTTTCATTAAGGCATGCGGTCTTAGCACTGGTTTGCGGTGCGGCGAAAGCAAAAAACTCCGACCGCCTTGCGGCGACCGGAGTTTTCGAATGAGTTGAGGACGAATCCGAATTACTTCACGCCGGAAGCCTTCAAGTCGTTGTATTTGGCGAAGCCCTGCTCGGCGGAGAGGCCGCCGTGGACGACGCCTTGGACGGCCTGCATCATGGCGATTGGGGCGTCGGACTGGAAGATGTTGCGTCCCATATCGACGCCGCTGGCACCTTGAGCGATGGCGTTGGCGCACATCTGGAGGGCCTCGAGTTCGGGCAACTTCTTGCCACCGGCGATCACGATCGGCACGGGGCAGCAGGATGTAACGGTGTCGAACTCCGTGTCGGTGTAGTAGCACTTCACGACGTTTGCACCGAGTTCCGCCATGATGCGGGTGGCGAGGCGGAAATACTGCGGTGTGCGAGCCATGGCACGACCCACGGCGGTCACGCCCATGACGGCGATGCCGTAACGAGAAGCTGCATCGACGAGGTCGGTGAGGTTCTTCAGGCTCTGGCGCTCGTAAGCGCTGCCGATGAAGACCTGCACGGCGAGCACACTGGCGTTCAGACGAATGGCTTCCTCGATGTTGAGGGCGGTGCTTTCATTCGAGAGCGGTTCAAAGCCGGGGCGACCAAACTTGGCCTTCTTGCCGTCGATTTCGCCTTCCCATTCTTCCATCGGGCTGATCATGGACGTTCCGCCAGAGGCACGCAGGGCGATGGCTTTGGTGGTGGAAGCAGGAATCACGCTGCGCTGGATGCCACGGGTGAGCATGAGGCAGTCCGCATACGGAGCGAGGGGGAGGATGGTCTGATCGACGCGCTCCAGACCGGTCGTTGGGCCTTGGAAGTAACCGTGATCAAAGGCGAGCATGACAGTGCGACCGTCCTTGGGGTTGAACACGCGGCTGAGGCGGTTTTTAAGGCCCCAGTCATACTGGTGGCAGCCCTTGAGGAAGAAGCCCGGGGCTTCCTGGGGGACGTGGGTGAAGAATTCCTTCTCTTTCTTGTCAGCAGCGCTTGTTTGGATGTCGGCCATGGTCGTTTGTGTTCAGGGTTCGTTTAAGGGCGCGCACGATGGGCGTGAATTGGTCTGGTGCAAGCATATTGCCAGCGCTTGCAAAACCCTCCCGCCTGTGGTTTCTACGCACCCCATGTCCGCCAACCTCCTCATCTACCTTGATGGCAAGCTCGTTCCTGAATCCGAGGCGAAGATCTCCGTCTTCGACCACGGCCTGCTCTATGGAGATGGCGTGTTTGAAGGCATTCGTATTTACAACGGTCGCGTGTTCCGCCTCACCGAGCATTTGCACCGCCTGTATGACTGCGCCAAGGCCATCTGCCTGACGGTGCCGATCCCGTTTGAAGAGATGGAGAAGGCCACGCTCGACACCGTCGCCGCGAACAACTTGCGCGACGGCTACATCCGCCTTGTTATCACGCGTGGTGTGGGCTCACTTGGTTTGAATCCGTATCAATGCCCAAAAGCCAGCGTGTTCATCATCGCCAGCAGCATCACGTTGTATCCAGAGGAGCGTTATGAAAAAGGGCTGAACCTGATCACCTGCGGCACGCGTCGGCCCAATTCCGCGGCGCTCAGTCCACAGGTGAAAAGCCTGAACTACCTGAACAACATCATGGCCAAGATCGAGTGTCTTCAGGCTGGCTGTGACGAGGGCATTATGCTCAACGACCAGGGTTTTGTCTCCGAATGCACCGGCGACAATGTTTTCATCGTCAAGAATGGCAAAGTTACCACGCCACCGATCTCTTCCGGTGCTCTAGACGGCATCACCCGTCGTGCGGTGATGGATATTCTGACGGAGATGGGCAAACCCTGCGCCGAAGCTGTCATGACTCGTTTCGACATCTACACCGCGGACGAATGCTTTCTCACCGGCACTGCAGCGGAAGTCATCCCCGCTGTGCAGTACGATCGCCGTCCTATCGGCGATGGCACACCTGGTAAGCTCACGCAGGAAGTGACGAAGCGTTTCAAAGCGCTCGCCAACAGCACCGGGACGCCAGTGAGGTATGCGTAAATTTGAATACCCTCAAACAATGGCATGCAGTATGCAATGACCCACCGCATGAATGATGTGACCCAAATCATGGTTCACTGGAGACTTCTCCTGCTTATGGGGGTGTCTTTGATCAGCGTTGGTTGTTCAGTTCCCAAAAAAACCACCGTGAACAATCCCCTCAGTAGTCGTGCGTGGTGGAAGGGAGATGGTGTTGCTGGTAAGCCGAAGATTGTCATCAATCTCACCACACAGCGGGTGCAGTATTACAAAGGTGGTCAACTCGTTGGAGTCTCGCCGATTTCATCAGGACGTGAGACTACTGGCACCGTGACTGGTAACTACCACATAATGGAGAAAGATCTGGAGCATCGCTCCTCGCTCTTTGGTGCCTACGCGGATAAAGACGGGAATCTGGTGCAGGAAGATGTGGACACCCGCTCCGATCCGCTGCCGAAAGGCATGAAGTTCATTGGTGCCAGCATGCGTTACTTCATGCGGATTGTGGGCGGTATCGGTATGCATGAGGGGTATCTGCCTGGTTATCCGGCTTCCCACGGTTGCATTCGCCTACCCACCAAGATGGCCACTATCTTTTTCAATGAGACGCCAACGGGGACGCCGGTCGAGATCGTGGGCGAGAGCGCTCTTGCGGCTAATGAATCCGAAATCCCATTGGGAGTGGATGAGGTCGTGGATGCGCCTGCGTTGAAGGCCCAAACTCGTTCCGTCACAACGGTGGAAGAAAGTATCTCACCAGGGCAACTCACCGTGCGAAGAGCCATCGTCCAGGGGCCCAAATCCTCTAGCTTCGGTTCCATATTTAACTGGTTTCGCAAAGCACCGCCTGGAACTACGGTTTATTTGAACCCGTAGTGCTCAAAATTCGCCGCCGAGTGCCAGATAGATGGCAACGCGGTTGCGTAGGCGCTGAGCTTTGACGCTAGTCAGGGTGCTGCGTGCGTCGAAGGCACGCTGGCGTGTGTCGAGCAGCGTCAGTACTTCGCTCAAACCTTTCTCATACTGGCTGAGGGCAAGTTTTTCTGCCCGCTCGGCCTCTGCGGCAGCACGCTCAAGCGCAGACTCCTGTTGCAGCAGAAACTGCTCGGCGGCGAGTGCGGTTTCGACCTCACGGAAGGCAGTAAGAATGCTGCTGGCATAGGTTTGGAGTGCCGCGTCATAAGTGGCGTGGGCGCTACGAACTCCCGCCACCAAGCGACCGCCTTGGAAGATTGTCTGCCCCACCTGACTGGCAACGCTCCAAAGAGCCGTTTGCGGATACAGCAAGCGTTCGATTTCCTGCGAAGTTCGGCCCTCTGAACCGGTAAGGCGCAGTGTTGGCAGGAAGCTTTTTTTGGCTTCACTTTCAGTCGCGAGGGCAGAGGCAAGGCGGCGTTCTGCAGCACGTAGATCTGGACGTCGAAGTAGCATTTCAGCGGGCAAACCCGCAGGAATTCCACGTCTGATCGCTGGCAAGCTTCCCAGCCCATGCTCTGTGCCTGCGGGATAGCCGCCGAGCAAGGTTTCCAAGGTGCGCCGGGTTTGATCCGCCGTGGCTTGGCGCTGTTCGATCGTGGCTTCCGCACGGGCGAGATCAGCACGGCTGAGGCTGACATCAAGGGCAGCGCGTTCGGGGTCGATGCCACGATCAAGCTGCCGCTCTAGGATGCCAAGTTGTACCTTGCGTGTGGCGACATTGCTTTGAGCCAATGCGAGCAAATTTTCGGCCTCCGTTAACGACACGGTAGTTTGCACTGTGGTCGCCGCGAGTGAGAGACGCGCGGCGTGATAGTCCGCCGTGCTGGCATCGGCAGCCGCTTTGAACGAGCGCCGGTCATCAGCTAGACGGCCCCAAAGATCGAGTTCCCAACTGGCGTTGAGCGTGGCGGTGAAGCGATTGTTGATTTGATTCAGGCCGGCAAAGCGCTGGTCGCTGGGAGTCTGGTTGCGGCTGCTTAGACCGCTGGCAGTGATGGCTGGCAACAAATTGGCGGTGCTTTGCAGCACTAGCGATTGGGCGGCACGCACACGTGCTGCGGCAGCTTTGAGATTGGGATTGTTGTCAACCGCCTGCCGCACCATGGCGGTGAGACGCGTATTGTTAAAATCACTGAGCCAGCCGGTGGCAGCGCTAGTTGGGATGCCGGGCAGCGCACTCCAATGGGGCGGCGCGGCACCTTGCAGTTCATGTACATCTCGGCTGAAACGTTTTGTGCCCAAAGGCGGAAAAAAAGCGCATTGGGCGAGCAGCAGCAGCGCTGCGCTGGAAAGTAGGAGGCGCATGCGTCAATGAGTGTCAGGAACCATCAGCCAGCCGACGATGATGAGAATCGGCAACAGGATCGGGATGGAGAAATAAGCCATGTAAGCGACGAATGACGGCGCACGGACCTTCGACTTGTCGGCGATGGCCTTGACCATGAAATTCGGGCCATTGCCGATGTAGCTGCCGGCACCGAAGAACACCGCACCGAGCGAGATGGCAATCAGATGGGGCGCATGTTTGGCGGCGAACGTTAGCACGTCTGCCGTTGAATCGACCGAGAGATGCTCCTGACCCATCGAAGCAGCGAGGAAGGACAGATAAGTGGGTGCGTTGTCGAGGAAGGCTGAGAGCGCACCGGTGGAGAAGTAATATTGCAGCGGGGAGCTGATTTGAACTGCCTCACCGCTTTGAAGAATCTGCAGGGCCGGTATCATGGTAAGGAAGATGCCGATGAAGAGGAATCCCACTTCCTTGACCGGGCCGAAGTTAAAATCATTAGACTCATGCACCTCAGGCTTCGTCATGAAGTAGGACGCCACTGCGGCGCCGAGCATGACGAGGGCGGGTATGGAGAAAACGCCGAGCACGGTGGTTTCCTGAACACTCTTGGGTAAGAATACCGCGCCTAGCACGACGCCGAGCCAAACGATGTTCAGCAGGCCGCGGAAGAACCAGTCCTCATGGGCGGTTTCCAGTTCACGCACTTTCTTGGGAGCACGACGGAAGTTATGGGAATCGAAGGCATAAAATGTGGTGAGTAGCAGAGCCAGGGCCAAAGCCCAAGCCTGCCAGCAGTGCTCCAGCACCCAGAAAAACGGCACACCGCGCAGAAAGCCGAGAAATAACGGCGGATCACCGACGGGCGTGAGCGCACCGCCGACGTTGCTGATGATGAAAATGAAGAAGACGATGTGAAAGCCGGTGATACGGTACTTGTTCATCTTGATCCAGGGGCGGACCATGAGCATCGAGGCACCCGTGGTGCCAATTAGATTGGCTAGAACAGCACCAATGAGCAGGAACAGGGTGTTCACCATTGGCGTCGCCTCTCCCTTAACGCGGATGTTAATACCGCCGGAAATGACAAACAGCGACCCCACAAGTGCCATGAAACTGACATATTCATGTGCTGCATTGTGCAGTGGATGCCAATTCTGCTGCACAAAGAGGTAGTAAGCCGCAGTGACGAGGCCAAGACCGATGGCAACCTTCGGATAATGATGCTCCCAGAAGTGGGCGGCAAACAACGGCATCAACGCGATGCACAGTAGTAGCGCGGCAAACGGCACGATCATGCCCAACGGTGGGATCACGGCATCAGTGGAGGAAGCGGCGAGCAGAATCATGGATGACGCTACAAGGCGATGCGCATTGCGCTTGTCAATTTGCGCTTTTCGAAGAGGCGCGAGAGGTCAATCCGGTCGCCGCTCGAGAATAACCTTGGCTTTTTCCAGTTCGGCGGTGATCCAAGCGCTAATGCCCGCTTCATCTGCCTCCAAGGAGCCGGTGACGTGCAGTCGGCGCGCATAGTATTTGTCGAGGAAGGCCACGAGTTTCTCGGACACACCTAAAATGCCGCGATGCAGGTGAATCACCGGTTTTTTTTGCTTCTTTGCATAGGTCACGGCTTTCTGTGCTGCACCAGCCGCCTTGGGGGCCAAGGTGAAGACCACGGTGGCATCCGAATCACGCACATTGAACTCCACACTCTCCAGTACATTCTCTGTGGGTGTTTCCTTCAGCTTGTAGGGAAGCACGGTGTCCTCGTCCTTCAACCCTCCCAGTGGGCACCAGCCCCCATGCGGTAGTTCCGATTTGATGGCCCAATCGAGGGCAGAACGATTCGCCCCTTTTTGGGCGGCGGTGATGATGACGAGTTTGAGAGCCATGGCGTACCTGAGAAGAAAGCAGGACGGCGCGGGCGGCAAGCACGATCTTGCGCCTACTCCAAGTGCCGGCCTAGCATCAGGTCGAGGTTGCGTTCGACGATTTCACCCATGGATTTGCAGGAATCGAACAGATGTGAGCTGTGGTATTGGCCTAGTTCGGCACGAAGCTGGATGACTTTTTCAAAGGGTTCGACGGCGTTGTTCTTCATGCAGCGTAGTAGCGCCATGATGCGGGCGTGCTCTGAGAGGTAGCGACGCGAGATCAAACTACGCTCTTCCTCTTGATACTGCTTCATGGTGGGGAAGTTTAGGCAGGAGGAGCAGAGCTGGACGACGGGATTGTTCTCCTTGAAGAACTGCGGGAGGTAGAGGCTTTTGCGGCCTTCGTAGCTCTGCTGATCGAAGTCGATAGCACGGACGCGATACTGCACCTCCTCGAAATCGGGCGTCATGTCGATGACGTAGTTGTAGCTGCGCATGTCGCCAAGAAGGCGGATGAAGCAGCGCTCGCTAAATTTGACGAATTCCTTGGCAAGACGTACGCCATTGAAATCGGGACGATGCAAATAATCGCGGATGAAGGCGTCCCCTGGCACCCCGGCGATGTGTTCTTCCACCAGCGTGCCACCACGGTGCATGAGGTAGTTGATGCGATTTGGCGAGAGCAGGTGCTCTAGCTCCAAGCCGTACACACGCGAGGCGTCCGCCGTTTTCACATAGAAGTGGTCGTAATTGTCATTGTATTGATTGACGACACGGACACGAAAGGGGCGCGAGTTGCCGAATTCGCAGTAGTCCACACGTTCGATGAACAGATGTGGCACCGCATGAAAATCCCCGGTGCGGAGCTGGGAGTAAATACTGGTGAGCTTTGGATAGATTTCCTGTTGGTACTCGCGCGGATACATGACGCTGCTCCAGTGCGTGGCGTTTCCCTCCTTGTCGTAAAGCGGGTAGCTTTCAGAGAAAGAGCGTAGTTCGTCATAAGTCGTCGGTAGAGAGTAACAGCGACCAAACTGGTCGAGGTACGAGATCAACTCATCCGTAACAGGGATGAAATTCTTGCGCTTGGTGATCTCATTCATGCCTACCGCTGTGTCGCATCTTGTGTTCCAATTATCAAGGAAGGATCGGGCAGTGATTGAGTGGTTATGGGTTAAGAGTTGAGGGTTGGCAGCACTGCGCCATCATGTGGACTGCCGATCATGCTCACACCGCTCGATCTCAAACTGTTCCGCGACCTTGGTCGCATGAAGGGGCAGATCGTGGCGGTGAGTCTCGTTATGGCCTGCGGGCTGGCGATGATGATCATGACTCGCAGCATTATTCTGACGCTGGAGAGCACTCGCGACGCCTACTACCAGCGTAAGCGCTTGGCGGATGTGTTTGCGTCCTTGAAGCGTGCGCCAATGTCGCTGGCGGATCGCATTGCGGAACTGCCCGGTGTTGCTGCCATCGAGCCACGGGTCGTTGTCGATGCCACGCTCGACCTGGAAGGTGTCACCGAGCCGGCTTCGGCGCATCTCGTGTCGCTACCGGAGGACCGGCCACAGACGCTAAACCAAGTTTTTATTCGCCAAGGACGCCTGCCATTGACGGGTGAACGGCAGCAGGCTGTGGTGAGTGAATCCTTTGCGCTTGCGAACAAACTGCAAATTGGCGACAGCATCACCGCGATCATTAACGGCCATCGCGATACGCTCATTATCTGCGGCATCGGCCTGTCGCCGGAATTTGTCTTTGAGGCACGTCCTGGCCAGACATTGCCCGATAATAAGCGCTACGGCGTGTTCTGGATGAACTACAAGGCGATTGCTGTGCCGTACAACCTTGATGGGGCCTTCAACGACATCAGTGTTGATCTCGCGCCTGGAGCGCCGGTGGGGCCAGTGATGGCGGAGATGGATCGCTTGTTGGCCGATTACGGAGCGATGGGCGCTTACACGCAGAGTGATCACAACAGCGCGAAGCGGCTCGATGATGAACTGCGGGTGGTGCGTGCCTTGTCTGTGGCTTATCCCATCGTTTTCCTCAGCGTGGCGGCATTCATGGTCAATGCAGTGCTCGCACGGCTCGTGCGTTTGCAGCGCGAGCAGATAGCGCAATTGAAAGCGCTTGGCTATTCTTCGTGGCAGGTCGGGCGGCACTACCTGAACTACGCGCTAGTCATTGTAGTGCTAGGCACCCTCATTGGTGGTGTTGCAGGTCGCTATTTGGGTGGTGGACTTATTAATATCTACACGCTGTTCTTTCGCTTTCCTGCTTTGAATTTTCACATGGATTACAGCGCACTGGGCCTTGCGTTGGTGGTCAGTGCTGGGGCGTCCATCATTGGTGTGGTTAGTGTGGTGTGGATGGCGGTTAAACTGCCGCCTGCTGAGGCGATGCGGCCGGAACCGCCTGCCGATTTCAAACCTTCGCTGCTTGAACGGCTTGGAATAACGCGTGGCAGCAGTCCCGCTTTCCGTATGGCTTTGCGCAATATCGAACGTCGTCCGTTACAGGCCGTATTCACCATTTTTGGCCTCGCCTTGGCCACCGGACTCATGGTGCTGCCCGGTTCGATGGCCGACAGCATCGACTACCTGCTCACCTATCAATGGAATGACGTGCAGCGGCAGGATGTGGTGGTGTTTTTCAGCGAACCCGGCTCCGCGCCAGCGCTGCATGATCTGGAGCAACTTCCTGGCGTGCAACGTGCCGAGCAAGTGCGTGCGGTGCAGGCGCGCATCCATCACGGGCATCATTCACGCAAGCTCTCCATCATGGGGCTGCCTCGTGATGCCGATCTGAACCGCCTGCTCGATGAACAGCGTCGTCTCATCGTGCTGCCGGAGGAAGGTATCGTTATGTCTGCAAAGCTCGGTGAAATCCTCGGGGCCCGCATTGGTGATGTTGTGCAGATTGAGGCACTCGAGGGACAGCGTGCCACCCGCGATGTTGCCATTCGTGGCTTCATGCGAGATTTCGCTGGTGTCTCGGCCTTCATGAACATCGATGCGCTGCATCGCCTCATGCGCGAGGGCGACACGATCAGCGGAGCCTATCTCGCCGTGGATCAGGCACAGTGGAGTGAATTCATGCGCGAGGTGAAAGACACGCCGCGCGTGGCGATTACGCTGGTGAAACAAGATCAGATTGATTCCTTTCGCAGCACCACTGGTCAGAGCATTGGCATCATTCGCAAGCTTTACCTCGTGCTCGCCATCATCGTTGCCTTCGGTGTCGTCTACAACAGTGCCCGCATTGCTTTATCCGAACGCAGTCGCGACCTCGCCACGCTGCGCGTGATCGGCTTCACCCAGCGTGAAATTGCCGGTGTGCTGTTGGGAGAACTTATCCTGCTCATCGTCGTTGCTTTGCCTGCTGGCCTACTGTTTGGCAAAGGGCTAGCCACTTTTGTCATTAACGCCATCAGTACCGAAACTGTGCGCATGCCGCTGCAGATCAGTCTCTACACCTACACTATGGCAGTTTTCGTCGTCCTGCTGGCTTCCTGCGCCTCGTTCGCCGTGGTCAGCCGCATGCTCAGCAAGCTGGATATGGTCGGTGTGCTCAAAGCGCGGGATTAAAGCACCGCCAGCACGGCATCCAGATGTTCGTCTGGCTTCACCTTCTCCAAAATGGCTTCGATCTTGCCGTCCTTATTGATCACAAAGGTGCTGCGTTCTGTGCCCATGTAAGTCTTGCCATACATACTTTTCTCCACCCATACACCATAAGCATTCGCGATCTTCTGATCCACATCGGCGATGAGAGGGAAGGGGAGTTCGAACTTCTTGATGAACTTCGCATGGCTCTTGATCGGATCGATGCTTACCCCAAACACCGCAGCCTTCTTCGCGATGGATTTCCAGCCATCGCGAAGCGCGCAGGCCTGCTTCGTGCAACCCGGCGTGTCATCCTTTGGGTAAAAATACAGCACCACGGTCTGTCCCTTGAGCTTGCTCAGTGTGACAGACTCGCCGTCTTGGTAACTGCCACCGATGACGGGCGCAGTGAAGTCAGGTGCTTTGGAATGGAGTGCGGGTTTGGGCATGGTGTGAGAGGTACGTTTTTGTTGTAATTTCGGTTCAAATTATTGACGGCCATGTAAAATTTTGAGCATCATTTCGGAATCAATGCTGTAACGCCTTTTTCGGCATTGTTTCTGGCAGGATGAAACAGCTTCATTTTCATGAAAAATCCAGGATTGACCCGGAGCGATGAGATAGGTCATGCTCAATTCATGAAACGAATTATCCTGTTCATAGCTTTTTTATGCTCAATCAGCGCCGCGGAAGTGCCAAAGCCAATCTCTGACGAAGCGCCAGGATTTGAAGCCACCAATACCGCCGGAGTCAAAGTCAACTTCCCCTCTGACTACAAGGGCAAGATTGTCATGCTCGACTTTTGGGCCACGTGGTGTGGGCCTTGCATTGGTGAGCTTCCGAACCTCACCAAGGTGCATGGTGATTTGAATGCCAAGAGCTTCGAAGTGCTCGGCATCAGCCTTGATAGCGAGCGCACGCAGGACAAGCTGGCCCAATTTACCAAAGACAAAGGCATGTCGTGGCCGCAGATCTGCGATGGCAAGGGCTGGGACGCCGAACTGGCCAAACTCTACGCTGTGCGATCAATTCCCGCCTGCTTTCTTGTGGATGGCACCACCGGCAAGCTGCTTGCCACCAGTCGTGATCTGCGCGGAGCCGCGCTGCGGCCTACCGTCGAAAAGGCGCTCGGTCTTCCGCTTAGCGGCACGCCTCCCGTCGCCGCCAAAAGCACCACACCAGCGGCTCCGCCGTTACCGCCAGATCCATTGCTCGAAATCGCCGCCAAGGCGGTGAAGTCCGGTAAATTCCTCGATCATCTCAAAGCCAAGGATCAGCTCAAGCAGCCGAAGCCAGGTGCCATCTCTCTACAAACCGAATCCACGGAGTCTAAATCAAGCCGTGACATTGCCCGACTCGCACGCACAGGACATCTGCGCGCAGGATGGCTCTACCGCTGCACCAAGTGCGATAAGATGCATCTGAATCTCGCGGGTGCTTACGCCATCGCGCCGGATGTCGTAGCCACAGCCAATCATGTCATTGAACCACCTGAGACTCTCAAAGAGGGCTGGCTGATCATTGCCGATGAACAAAACGAAGTCTTTACCACCACAGCCATCCTCGGAGCCGATACTGCGTCAGACTCCGCTTTGATCCGGGTCAGTGCTGGCGGCCTGAAACCGCTTCCTCTCCGTGCTGATGTTGAATTAGGTGAACCAGCCTACTGTTTCAGCGACCCGCTCAAACACCGTGGCTATTTCAGCGCCGGCATCGTGAATCGCTTCTACGCGCTCGGCGAATCGAAAGAGCCCACCATGCAGCGAATGAACGTCAGTACCGATTGGGCGCAGGGCAGCAGCGGCTCAGCCGTTCTCGATGAATACGGCAACGTCATCGGCCACGTCGCCCGCATCTCCACCTTCAACAGCAATCCTCCCAACAAGACGGCACCCACTCAAGCTTCCTCAGGCACCACTCTCGTGATGCACGAAGCCATCCCTGCCAAAGCCATCCTGCAACTCGTGAAACGCGCGAACGAGGCCGCTGCTCAATGATAAACTAAAGCGCGATTACTACTTCGCCGCGTTCTCGTCGTAGCGGTGAAGCGGGCGCACCCAGATGTTGCGATAGCGCGTTGGGTTGTTGTGGTCTTGCAGCGCGAAACCAAACTCCTGCACCTTCGTGTCACGCTCCACGGCATGCTGCACGATGACGCCGTTGTGGAGCACCGTAATGCGCGCGGGGGTGATCACGGTGCCTTTGTCATCCAGCTTCGCACATTCGCAGATGATGTCGTAGCTCTGCCACTCACCGGGTTTGCGACTGGCATTCACCAGTGGCGGATAGGCGCTGTAGATCGCGCCGGCCTGACCATCGGGATACGTATCGTTGTCATAAGAATCGAGCACCTGCACCTCGCCCCAGCCTTGCAGCAGCACACCGCTGTTGCCACGACCTTGACTACTGCCCACCACCACACTCGGCGTGGCAAATTCCAGGTGGATCTGCGATGAGCCAAACTTATCGCGAGTCTCGATCTGGCCTGATTTCGGCATGATCTCTGCATAGCCATTCTCGATCTTCCATTTCGGCATATCCGAAGTGTCCGCATCATCCTTGCGCGGCTGGCGCTTGAACTTCGAGAGGTCCGTCCCATCAAACAGCACCACCGCATCACTCGGCGGCGTCTTCTCCGTCGGCGGAGTGATCACTGTAGGCCGTGGCCGCTGCATATCCCCCTGCCGATAGATTCCACCGGGCGTGAAGGGCTTTTCTTTTTTGGGTTCTTCCTTCTTCGCGGGCTCGGCGGCGGAGGAGAAAATCGTGGTTAGGATCAGGAGAGGAAGGATGCGGGTCATGGATGGGTTCAACGAGATTGGAAGGAGGTTTGTTTCAGGCTGCAAGGCGTTGGGTTTGTCAGATGTCACCCACTGCGCCACACATGACTCCGTCTTGTTCCCGCCGCTGACAAGGTGTCGAGGAGTTCGTCTTGGTTGAGGGAGTTGATGAGGCCGGGGCGGGCATCATGCTGACTTTGCGGGCGCCTTTTTTGGCGATGTCGCTCTGGAACCTACTCCCGTTCTGCGGTGGCTTCAGCTTGGGGATCCTGCCAGGCGGGCGGTTCGGTGCCGGGCTTGGGAGGACCGGGATCGCCGCCGCCGAAGCGGATGTCGGGGAGTTGATGCACGGCTTGACGCAGGGCTTTTTCCCATGCGTTGTGGATGTCGATCAGATCGGGATCGTGGCTGTAGAGGCGGCGGTAGTGGGACACGCAGAGGTCATCGCGGTGGTAGAGCAGGAGGTCGATGGGCGGGCCGACGGTGGCGTTGGAGCGCATGGTGGCCTCCAGGGAGAGCAGGGCGTACTTGGCGGACTGATGAATGGTGGTGCTCTCATGGCTGATGCCACGATCCAGAATGGGGCGGCCATACTTGCTCTCGCCGATCTGCAGATAGGGCGAGTCGGGCGAGGAGCGCAGCGGGTTGCCCTGAGGATAGATCAGGTAGAGCTCATGCGGCCCGCCTTTGATCTGGCCGCCTAGCAAGAGGTGGACATTGAAGCGGATGTTGTCTTTCTCCAAGGAGGCCCGATCCAGGTCGGAGACACGCCGGACCATGCTGCCAACGACGCGTGCGGCGTCATACATGGACGCTGCCACGGCGAGGCCCTGGCCAGCGTCGAAGTCTTGCCGCAGCAGGGTGATGACGGACTGGCTCAGCGAGAGGCTGCCGGTGGTGAGGATGATGAAGACGCGTTCACCTGGCATGATGAACTGATGCATTTTTTGGCAGAGATTCATCCGGTCCGCACCCGAACTGGAGCGCGAGTCCGAGGCCAGCACCAAGCCGTCGGTTGTGTTGATACCGAGGCAATAAGACATGGGTTTGAAGAGGTTGAGTGATGGAGACTTGGAGTGGTGGATCAAGCTTCCTCGGTTTCTGGAGCGATGGCGACGGTGACTTGCATGGTGGTGCAGGTGAAGGGGCCGAAAAGAGATGCCAGCGCCACGTCTGCCGCATCGCGGCCATAGGCGATGACGATCCGGTTGCCGCCGGGATGGTCTTCCGTGGCGTCGAAGCTGAACCAGCGCCCGCCGATGTAGGCCTCGAACCACGCATGCAGATCCATGGGTTCAAGTCCATGCACAAAACCAACCACCATGCGCGCAGGCACCTTGATGGCGCGACAGAGAGCGATGCCCAAGTGCGCGAAGTCACGGCACACGCCGCGCCGCGTGGTGGTCGTCTCCAGCGCGGAGGTGGATGAATTGCTGGTGCCGCGCTCGTAGGCGATGTTGTCGTGGACCCAGTTGCGCAGGCTGGTGACGTGCTGGTGGTTGCTGGGAGCGTTGCCCACGATGTACGTTGCGAGATCGCCCAGCTTGTCAGACTGGCAATAGCGGCTTGGCAGCAGGTAGTGCAGCACGTCCACGGGGAGTTGTTTCACAGTCTGGAGCAGGGCGAGCGGCTGGCTGTCCAGTTCCGCAGGCACCCAGGCACGGCATTTCATGGAGTAATGAAAGCTGCCTTTCGGCAAGACGATGCGCTGGCAGAGGTTGCCGTAGAAGTCGGTGTATTCGATCACAGGCACGCGGGGCTTGATGTTGAACTCCTCCCGCATGATCCACTGGCCCCAACCGCTGCGCGGGCGCAGCATGAAGATGGCGTGGACTTCCACGGGGATCACATATTCCAGGCAGCAGGTGGCGTCGATAATCATGATAAGGATGCGGCGGGGCGCATTGGCTTAACATCTCTGGGCATGCCATGGATCACCATGGGGCATGTACCCCAAAGGCGGTGATTTGGAGAAGAAGCAGGGCCGGCAGACAGCGGTGCGGCGTTGAATCGAGATCGGGTGATACACCCCATGGCGGAAGTGACGCTAACTCTGGAGAGTGAGCCTGTGATGAAACCACTTGCTGCACCCAAATCCAATATTGGCCCAACTCTAACTTCTTTCCTTGTGGGTGTACCAGCAACGCAGGATCAAGCCCCGACGTTCCTAGCTCCATCAGCCGAGGAAGTGGCGAACCGTGCGTATATGAACTATCTGAATCACGAAGCTTTCGTCGGCAATGACCTGGAAGACTGGCTCGGAGCTGAGGCGGAACTGATCGCCGAGCGTCAGCACGCGGTAACCAAGCCGTGATCGCGGATGCTGAAGGCACCGGTCGGTTTAGGTTGGGACTAATCGCTCTACAAAAAGAAGGCCGACGTTTCGTCGTCCTTCCAAAGGTTCCTGCTTCGAGTCTACTACTTAGCGAACGCCTTATCCGCCTTGTTCCCGCCACTGGTGAGGTAGGCGATGAGGTCGAGGAGTTCGTCTTGATTGAGGGAGTTGATGAGGCCGGGGGGCATCATGCTGACTTTGCGGGTGCCTTTTTTGGCGATGTCGGCCTCGTTGATGGCGGTGTGGTCGTTGGGGGCAAAGGGGTTGGTCATAAGGAAGACTTTGCCGTTCTCTTCGACGATGATGCGGCCGATGAGGACGCTGCCGTCCTTCTTGGTGATCTCGTGGCTGTCGTATTGGTCGCTGATGACTTTGCTGGGGTCGGTGATGTTTTCCAAAAGGTCGCGCAGGGTGTAGCGGTTGCCGACTCCGGTGAGGTCGGGGCCGATGCTGCCGCCTTCGCCGTTGAAGCGGTGGCAGGTGGCGCACATGATACTGCGGTTCATGGCTTCGCCATTGGCGAAGTTGCGGCCTTTGAGGCCACCGGCGGCGAGGGCGAGCACTTCGTCGATGGTCCAGTTTTTGCCGGGGCCTTTGGGGGCGACGTAGTTGGGCATGGCGGTGTTGGCTTCGACTTTGTTGCTGAGGGCGTCGAGCGCGGCGAGTTCTTCCTGCGGGACGAAGGTCTCCATGGCGTCTTTGCGGATGTTTTCGATGAAGCCTTTGAAGCTGTTGCCGCCTTTCCAAGTGCGGGCGCGGGGGAACCAACTGAAGAAGGTTTTGCGGTGGTCGGAGGTCCAGCCGGCAGTGGCGTTGCGCAAGGCGAACATGTAGTCGATCTGCTGGGCATTGGGGCGGCTGCCTGCGGCGGCACGTGCGGCGCTGGCGTAGCCGTCGTTGCGACTGAGGACGGCGTCGGTGGCGACTTCTTTGAAGTCATCTTTAGCGGTGGCCATTAGGGCGAGGGTCTTGCTGACGACTTGCTTGCTGTCGATGGCGACGAGGATCTGACAGAGTTCGCGATTGATCTGCGCGTTGTCGGTGGGGAAGAGTGGATCGAGGGCGGCGGCGATTTTTTCGCAGACGTCGGGATTGGGCTTACCGAGTCGGGTCAAAACGAGTTGCATGGCTCGCAGGGCGGCGAGTTCGTGGCCTGAGGGTGGTTTGATGGCGCTGAGGGCCAAAAGGATGCTGTTTTGCAGTCCGACGTTCTGTGGCTCGACGGGCGCGATGGGCTCGCTGGAGGTGGACTTGGGCTTGGTGGCGGCTTTTCCGCCTTCATGCATGACTTTGGCTCCGCTGACGCGTGCGAGGGCGATGAGGGACTCGATGGCGGCGACGGGGTGTTTTTCGGTGAGGGCTTTTTCTTTCCAAAGCTCAACGGGGAGCTTCTCAATGGCGACACGGGCGGCATAGCGCACATGGCGGTCGCTGTGGCTCAAATAACCCCACGCCGTGGCGAGGGCTTTGTCGGCTTCGATTTTGCCGGTGTGGTAGCTTTCAAGTGCGGCACGCATTTTGAACTCTTCATCGAGAGGAAGTGCTTTGGCGGGCGCGGTGGATTCATCGCCGACGTAAGTGACGCGATAGACGCCCGACTGCGTTTTGCGGCCACCGACGGCGAAGTACATGGCTCCGTCTTGCGGATGGATGACGACATCCGTGAGCGGCAGCGGTTTGCCAAAGACGAACTCTTCTTTGGTGGCCACAAAGCTGGCGCCTTTGCTTTCGAGATGGATGGCCCACATGGTGCCGTAGGTCCAATCGTTGATGTAGATAGCGTGCTGGTATTTGGCGGGGAATTTCGCGCCAGTGCCAGCGACGACGCCGGTGGGGCTTCCAGGGCCAATGTCGAGCGTGGTGGGCAGTGAGTCGGCGTAATAGTTGGGCCATTTGCCGCTGCCGCTGCGCCAGCCGTAGTCGGCACCGCTGACGCAATGATTCACGCGTGTGGGGCGATACCATGGGCTGCCGATGTCCCACTCCATGTCGGCGTCGTAAGTGAAGAGTTCGCCTTGGTCATTGAAGCAGATGTCGAATTCATTGCGGAAGCCGTAGCAGAAGAGTTCGAGGCCGGTGCCGTCAGGGTTCATGCTGCAAACGTAGCCGCCAGGGGCGAGGATGCCGCGTGCGTGGCCATTCGCATCCCAGAGGCGCGGGAGGACGTGGTCTTCGCTCCAAATTTTCGCCGGGCGGCTGTCGGTGATGCCTTCGGGGAGTTTGGTGTGGTTGCCGCAGTTGAAGTAGATGCGTTTGCCATCGGGGCTGACGACCATGCTGTGCAGGCCGTGCTCGCCACCACCTGCCATGGTGTGGAGTTTGGTGATTTTGTCGTCCTGGTCGTCGTTGTTGGTGTCCTGGAGGCGATAGAGGCCGTTTTTGCCGCCGTCTTCATTGACCATGACGTAGAGGCTGTCGAAGGCAGCGAGCAGGCCGTGAGCTTTGCCGATTTCGATGGCGAGTTTTTCGGGCTTGAGCGGCGCAGAGCCAACGCTCATGCGGTAGATACTGCCGTATTGGTCACAAGCGATGAGGCGGCCTTTCGGATCGACGGTGAGGGCGACCCACGAGCCTTCGGCATCTTTGGGGACGTTGTAGAGTTTTTCGACCTTGAAGCCTTTGGGCACGGTGATGTCGGCAGCAGTGATGGATTCGCCCGGAGTCTCATTTTTCTTCCCACCTTTGCCACCACCATCCAGCGCGAGTCCCCAGGGGCCTTTGCCATACTCTTCAACGACGAGCGCGGGTTGCCAGGCCTCGGTGCCAGTCTTGGTAGCCTCCCATTTGCCGCTGGTCTCGATGACGATGTTTTCGCGGCCTGCGGGCAATTTCAGCGTGATGCGAGCAACGAGAGCTGCGACACCGCCTTGGTTGGTGGCGTTGACGATGATCTCGTTGCTTTCACCACGCTTGATGATCTGGCTGAGATCGGCTTTGGCGGGGAACTGCCAGTCTTCATTGGTGAGGACTTTTTTGCCATTCAGATTAGCGACGGCACCGTTGTCGCAAGTCAACTCCAGCGTGGCGAGCTGCGCATTTTGCGGGACATCAAAGCGGTGACGGAAAGTGACTGCTTTGTCTTTGTTACCGTCTTTGGAGAGCCAGATCCACTGAGGCGCGGCCTGAAGGCCAGTGACGAGGAGGAGAGAGAGAAGAATGTGACGCATGAAGGGGAGCTAATACGCCCAACCTGCACATTCTTAGCAGTCAAACTTAAACGTGATTGCCGTTTAAGACGTGATTGCCGTTCTGCTGGTGGGTGCCGTTGAGCTTACCCACTGCAAGTGCTGCCACTTGAGACTTCAATTCTTTGCTGGGCTTAAATCGAACCACGCAGCGGTCAGGAATCATGACCTCAGAATTTGGCTGCTTTGGATTCCGGCCAATCTTGCCTCGAGCGATACGTAGATCAAAAGTACCGAAGGTGCGTAGGGTAATCTCGTCGCCTTCAGCTAAATGCTTTGAAACCAATTCCATAAAGGTCTCCACAAACACCAGCATTTCGGTGTTTTTAGCCCCGGTCGCGTCACTGAGTTCGCTAACCAACTCTTTCTTTGTGATTGTTGCCATGATGTGTTGATTATCAAATCTTTTAGAAAGGCGCAACTGATTTTCAGAGAGAGTTTGATTCAATTCCTATGTTTATTAAACGATTTACTTATAACTATAAGGGTGTCATTCCGCCCAAAACTTCGCCAGCAGTCCTGAAATGCATCTTGGATAGAGTCTGGAGGATATTACTGCCATACTTAACAGCCAACTCTGCCGCGTTTTGTTTCACACTTGGCGAAACTCCTTTCGGAAGCTCGATCCCTAGACGCTGGCTGTGTGACTTTAGCCAGCCAACAAAGGCTTCCCGCGCTAAGATGGATGCTGCCGCCACTGCGGGATCGCTTTCCGCCTTGGTGCGTTGAATAAGTTCGATGTTTTTACCACGTTGCTGCATCGCGCGTTGGAGCACTGCGGGGTTGGCAAACTGGTCGGAAATGGCACGCGGGCAGTCAGGAACACGCTCCAGCAGGTTTTCGATGACTTTGGCATGCCCCCAGGCTAGCAGGCGGTTAAGGTTGCCGAATTTTTCATACAACTCGTTGTAGCGTTCCGGGTGAATAGCGAGCACCTCCCAGACGAGGCCGCGCACGCCGCGTATATCGGCTGCGATTTTGGCGATGCGCTCGTCACTGCTAATGCGTTTGCTGTCCACGGCACCAATGTCACGCAAGCGTCGTGCCACATCAGCATCGACATAAACGCCTGCGACAACTAATGGGCCAAAGAAGTCGCCTTTGCCACTCTCATCCACACCGATATGTGGTTGGAACATTTCTGGATGGTGTATCTCCTCGTAGCCGAGTTTGGCTTCGCCTAGCACTTCAGGCTCGAGGATATTGGTCACAAAATCCTCGGTCTCCTTGCCCTGCACGACCACCTTTGGCCCTTTTTCATATACCAGCACGTTCAGCTTCGTTTTGGCTGCTGCGTAGAGGCAGTAAGGCTTCGCCATGAACTCAAACCCGCGTTCTTCCAGCAACGTGCGCAACTTCGCCGCCTGTGGTGAAGTGAGGGCATGGGTGTAGCTGGTCAGGGCGGGCATTGGAGTGACATAAACGATAAAGTTGTCGAAAGGCTCATGAAAAATGCGGCCGCCTGTTCAAAGTGACGACGATGTCGTCCAAAACCGCTCAACCTGATCCCCAAGCAATCACCGATGAATTGGTGAACTGGTTTCAGCAGCATGCGCGCGACTATCCTTGGCGACGAACGCGCGATCCGTATGCAATCCTCATCGCTGAGGTCATGCTGCAACAAACGCAGATTTCTACTGTGCTGGGCCGTGGTTATTTTGCGCGTTGGCTCGAGCGGTTCCCGGACTTTGCAAT
>CANIZT010000028.1 GCA_947471905.1 Verrucomicrobiaceae bacterium | reverse complement strand
CTCCACGCCTGTCGGCCACTTTTGGACTCGGTGACGATGGTGGTGAGGCGTTTGCCTTCACGATACGCGGCGCTCACCCGCGTGTGGAGCTGAAACTTCACGCCCGCTTCCACAAACATCTCCTCCAGCAGCACCTTCATGCCCTCCGGCTCGTAGCAGAGGTTCGTCAAACTTGTACCGCGGCGCATGTCGCGTTTATCGAGCCGCTTCATCAATTCCTGATTGAAGCCCGGCTTGTCAAAATCCAGCAGGTAACCCAGCAAGCCCGCTGTCCACACGCCGCCCAAGCAGCCACGCCATTCAAACACACGCACCTTTGCCCCCGCACGCGCCGCTGTGATCGCCGCTGCAATGCCCGCCGGTCCAGCACCGCACACGATCACGTCTGCATCCTCCACCAGCGGCAGATCGCGTGCCTCTTCATGAAACTGGCCTGTTACGGCCTTCTCCACCTGCTCCGCATTCATCACGCCGGGTGTGACGAGGGCACCGGAAAAGGCGGCGCGAAGGAAGTGACGGCGTTTCAAGTCGTTGGCAGGTGCTGTAGTGTCCATGGTGAAATAGTCTGATCAAAATCGCCCTGAGACACCATTCTTTTTCAGCAAGTCTTGTCGCGACAAATGAATGATGCCAATGCTGTGACATGCAAAGCTACCACATTCTCCGCTCCACTGCGTCAGTTCCCGACTGGTCTGCTGCTCCTAAATTGAGCGATTTTGCCTTCTCTTGGGAGGACCGCCCCGCACCCCAAACCGAGTTCCGTGCGCTCTGGGATGATACGCACCTCCATTTCCGTTTCGACTGCCAAGATGGCGACCTCGTGCTTCCCGATGGCCCCACCGACAAAGATCGTGTGCTTGGCTCCGACCGGGTCGAAATCTTTTTCGCGCCCAATCTGAGCCTCAAGCCTTACTACTGCCTCGAAATGTCACCGCGTGGTGATGTGCTGGCCTACGAGGCGAACTTTTACCGCGAGATAAACTGGAACTGGAGCTGTGCAGGCCTGCAAATCGACGCACTCATCGACAACAACCGTTACACCGTGACTGGCAGCATCCCACTCGACACGCTGCGTGCTACGAACGTCCTCAAGCACGGCTCACGCGAAATTTTTGCTGGCCTCTATCGTGCTGAATTCCATCGCAAGCCCGACGGCACCATCCACTCCGGTTGGATGCCATGGGTGAATCCGCAGACCGAGCGACCTGACTTCCATGTGCCAAGTTCCTTTGGCGCGCTGGAGTTCATGTCCTGACTTGGTTCACAGTATCGCCGAAGAAACGAGATGCTTTGGCAGATCTCCCACACGTTCGCAACCCACCTGCTCCATCACCTGTTTGAGCTGTCGCTTTAGCATCGTCATCGTGTGATCACCCCCATCTTTGCCAAGCGCGGCGACGCCATACATGAAGGAGCGGCCCATGAAGGCGAACTTGGCACCGCTGGCGAGAGCGCACGCGATATCGGGGCCAGCGCGTAGGCCGCTGTCGATCATCACTGTGGTGCGGTGGCCGAATTTTTTCGCGAGTTCGGTGAGCGGTTTGATCGTGGACTGCCCGGCATCGAGCTGACGTCCGCCGTGATTCGACACGATAAAGCCATCCACGCCGAGTCCGAGCGCGGTTTCCGCATCTTCTTCCGTTACGACGCCTTTGACGACGAGCTTGCCCTTCCACCGCTCACGCAGGGCCGTGATTTTGGCCGGATTCAGGCGACCGGAGAACGTCCTGTTCATGAACAGGCCGAGGTGCTTCATGCTCAACCCCTTCGGCAGGTAGGGCTTCATCGTTTTGAACTCCGGCGCACCCGCCGCGAGCTGCCCGAACGACCAGGTGGGATGCATCATCATCTGCAGGATGTTGCGCAGCGTCATGCGCGGCGGGATCGACAGGCCGTTACGAATTTCCTTGGGCCGATAGGCAAAGGTCGGCGTGTCCGCGAGAATGACGAGCACCGGAAATCCTGCGGCGGCCGCGCGATCAAGGAGCTTGTCGCGCAGCGCATCTTCCGTCGGGTGGTAGAGCTGAAACCAGGCCTTCCCTTCCGTCAGCTCAGCCACGGTTTCGATATTGGCAGTCGCGACGGTGCTGAGGGTGAAAGGGATGTTGTGCTTGTGCGCGGCTTTCGCCAGCATCTCCGTCGCACGCGGCCAGATGAGCCCTTGCAGCCCGATGGGCGAGACGCCAAAGGGCGCATCATAGGTCGTGCCGAAGAGTTCGGTCTGCAGATTCGATCCGGGATAGTCCCGCAGATACCAGGGCCGCAACTGCACCTGCCGGATCTCGTCCGTGTTGCGTTGCAGATTGATGTTGGAGAAACATCCGCCTTCCAGATACTCGAACGCGAAGCGCGGCACACGTTTCCGAGCACGTTCGCGAAGGTGCTCGATGGAGGGGTAGTTGGAGTTGAAGACTTCGGACATGGGAAAAGGCGTGGCAGATTACGTGCGCGAACTGGCGTCTTCTTCGCCCGAGTGCATCGAAGTTTCAACCCATCAACTAACACGGATCGCAGCCCGAAATACACATCGTCCCGTGGTAAACCAAAGTGCAGGCAAACTGCGCCTTGAGCCTCATCTGAAAAAAGTCGCGCCTATCATGCGGCCAACTCTCTCAGGAGGGTGGTGGCGTAGGTGCCTTTGGGAAGATCAAAACTCAGCTCCAAATCGTCATTCTCTAGAACTGCAAAGTTCGACGCAGTGGGGCGAAGTCGCAGCACGCGCCGTTCTTGCCGCAAACCAGCAACTTCCAAGCCTGCGGTGAGTTCCGGAAAGTTTTTGACGATGCTTGCCTCCATTTCGCGCACTTCACGGCTGCTTTGTAACTCGCCCGTTCCCCACAGGGGAGCAGTGAGTTCCAGTACACCTTGGGCGAAGCGCTCCGCCTCATCCCCACGATGTTTTTCGGGCAACAAGATCGTGCCATTATCGGCAAAGCCATAAACCTCGCCGCTCAAGGCCCGATCCCACGTGCCTGCAGCCATTCGCGATGCCACGACGGCATTAAAAAGATGACTCCGTGCCGCTGAGAGCAAAATTCCTCGCAGCAACCGATCCGCTGGACGATAGTCGCCCCGAAACATGGCCATCGCCTTTTCGATATTGCGCCCTTCGTTACCAAAACGCTGCGTGCCGAAGTAATTCGGCGCACCGCACTCGACAATGCGCTGCCAGCGCTCGGCGGCGTGTTCGGAAGAAAAATCAGGTTCGCGCAGGCGAATGGTGAAGCGATTGCCGAGGTGAATGCCGCGGCGCAGCTTACGCGAGTTTCGCGTGATGCGTAGCACGCGTAGGCCTTCGGATTCCAGCGCCGCTGGCTCGGGCGAGGGCTGGCCTGGCATATGCAGGCAGAACCATTGACGTGTGACGGCGTGACGATCTTTGAGACCACAATGGCTGACCAAACGATTTCGAATGCCCACTGCCGTCGCCAACCTCACAGCAGCAGTGTTGCTATCGAGATCGCGTTTTTCCGCCCAGACGAGGCAGTGCTCGCCCTCGCCCGAAGGCTCGAAACCAAGCACCTCCTCGACTACAAAATCCTCCGGCACCGACTTGAACCGTGCACACCCCAACGGACCGCCGTGAAGGAACGGAAGGTCGTCTGGATCAAAGGGCATCTGCAAAGTGCTATTCATGGGCGGTGCGTTCGCGCCATTCGTCGCGTGTAGCAACCTCAAGGAGCTTCATTAAAGATGGGCACGGTGTCGATGCAGCAGCAGGATCACGCCTCCACGCCCGCCATCGCCCCCGTGCTGCTGGCAAATTTGTCCGCTTCTATCCCGAGGCCATGCAACAAGCTCACAAAGAGATTCGCCATCGGTGTGTTATTTTGCGTGTCAAAGGCGAGATTCTTGCCGTGCTTGAAGCCACCACCAGCAAGGATGAGCGGCAGGTTCTGATTGCTGTGGGAGTTGGCGTTGCCGAGGCAGCTTCCGTAGAGCACCTGGGTGTGATCGAGCAACGAGCCGCCGGTTTCATTCACGTCTCGGAAGGCTTTCAAGAGATCGCCAAATGCGGTCAACTGCGCTTCTTCGATCTTCCGCAGCTCGGCGATCTTATCAGGCTCGTTGCCGTGATGCGTGAGGCCATGCGTTTCGCTCTTCACGCCGGGGACGTGCGGCACGACGGAGAAAGTGCTGAGCGAAAGCGTGACCACGCGCGTGCTGTCCGTTTGCAATGCGAGGCGGATGAGGTCGAACATGAGCTTTGACCTCGCGACCACCTCGTTGGCATCGGCGATGTCTTTGGGCTGCGGGTAGTCCACTTTCGGCTTCGGGCGGTTTTCCCACTCGATGTTGCGCTGCAGGCGGCCTTCGAGTTCGCGCACGCTTTGGAAGTATTGATCGAGCTTGGCGCGATCCTCTGGCGCGGTGCTCTTTTCGAGACGCTTGGCTTTATCGAGGATCAAATCGAGCACACTGCCGCCTGCTTCGATGCGACGCATGGTCGCAGCCTTTTCGTCAGGAGTCCCCACGCCGAACAACCGCCGATACAGCCTCTCGGCGCTGGTTTCGGAGGGCAAAACAACGCCAGAACGCGAGACACCGATGGAGTCGGCGTAGTGCTCGCCTTTGCGCACTGAAACAGCGAGCGATGGGAATCTCGTGTCGAGCCCAATCTTCTCTGCCACGAGCTGATCAAGCGATAGGGAGTTCCGAAACGTCGGCTGACCCGGATGCGGTGCGCCGGTGAGAAAGCACTGCCCCGCGTGATGATTGCCATCCACGCCAGGATGAGATACACCGCTGAATGATGTGAAATGTGCTCGATGCGCGGCAAGGAGATCGAGATAAGGACTCGATGCCTCGCCTGCCTTCGGAAAGAAGAACTGTGGCATCATGCCCAGCGGCACATGAATGGCGAAAAGCCGCTTGGGTGGAAGCTTTTCGGCTGCTCGACCGATAGATGGCAGAGCCAGACAAGCGCCAGCGGCACGGAGAAAGTAACGGCGGGTGATCATTGAAGCGTAGGTTGGAAAATGTCGCTGCTGGCCAAACCATGAATCAGCGAGCGCAGGCCGAAGCCGCTGCCCTTGGCGTTCTCGACAATGCGGCGAATCTCCGCGCGGTCTGCGTAGCTAACCTCCGCTCCAGTCGCATAGCGCGAGAGATGGGCGACGAAGGCACGCGCGAGTTTGTCGGGTTCGGCAGTGAGCAGGGTCGTGAGTTCGCGAGGGCCAGTAAACTTGCGGCCGTCGGTGAGTTCACCGCTCGCATCCACTTTCGGACCAAGCTTGTATTGCACGCGCCACGCAGTCTTGCCCTTCTCGGGCGGCTCATCGCCTTTGCCGTTGGAACGGTAGCGATCACGCAAGCCGCCGATGGGATCGAAGGCTTCCAGCGCGAAGCCTGCGGGATCAATCTTCGCGTGGCATGCGGCGCAGTTGGTATTGTTTCGGTGCTTGTCGAGTTGCTCTCGAATGGTCGTCGCACCACGAGTGTCGGGATCGACAGCGGAGATGCCGGGCGGCGGAGGCGGGGCAGGATCGTTGAGGAGGCGATCCATCACCCACACGCCGCGCTTCACGGGTGAGGTCGTTGTGCCGTTGGCGGTGAGTTTATGAATAGCAGCCTGACCCAGCAAGCCACCACGCACGCTATCGGCAGGCAGGGACACCTTGCGGACTTCCACGCCGGTCACTTCGCTGATGCCGTAGTGCTCGGCGAGACGCTGCGTGAGCATGGCAAAGCCTGGCTTTAGCAGCGCGGTGATGGGCTGGTTATTACGAATGAGTTCATGCACGAACGTCCGCGTTTCCGCTGCCATGCCTTCGTGCATGAGAAAACGATACTCAGGATAAAGCTGCGGATCGGGCGTGGTTTCGTCGAGTCGGCTCAGTTCGAGCCATTGATTCGTGAAGTCTTCGATGAAACGCTCGCTGCGTTTGTCTGCGAGCAGACGATCCACTTCGCTGCGCAGAATCTCGGGGCGATTCAACGAGCCATCGTGAGCTTTCGCGAGTAGCACATCATCCGGCGGACCATTCCAAAGCCAATACGACAAGCGCGAGGCCAGCGTGAACGCCTTCGCATCCACCGCATGAAACAAAAACTCTGGCGAGGTGAGAACCGCGACATACACGCGCCGCATCGCATCCTCAAAACAGTCCTTTGCCTCGATGCGTAAGCGAAGTAGCGCGAGATACGGCTCGATCTCCTCGGGCGAGACATCGCGACGAAACGCCTTTGGCAAAAACGTCGTGAGCAGCTTGCGGGCATCGGCTTCCGGTTGCGCGGACTGCACCGTTTCAAGCGGCGGCTTTCGCTCCTGCGGCGTGAGATCCAAATACATGCTCGGCACATAGCCACCCAGGCTGCGCACTTCATCACGCTGCGGCGGGATCACATCGCTGCCCTTCGCCAATGATTTGATCGGCAGATCACCAAACAAACGCTTGTGACTCTCCGGCGGCCATGAGGCGTTGATTGGGCCCTCGATCTCAAACCAATCAATCGCCACGCCGGGCCCCACATGCTTCTTAGCGCGACCCGCGACCTGTCCGACGCGCAATCCCGTCCACGGCACCGACACCGGATCGAAGACAATGCTCTCATGCGCATCAAGCCACTCGGTAATCTCCGCTTCATTCGACTTCATCGACGGCGCAGTGAAGGCACGCAGCAAGCGCCCGCCTTCCTGTTGCTTTCCTTCCTCATGCGCGCGCAGCACCGCTGCTTGATCGGATCCCGGCTCCGGCTTGCCCGCGTTCCACTGGAAGCCCCACAGCGACAGCTTCATGCGATACATGCCTGCGTAGATCGGCGACACATTCATCGCGGCTTCGAAGCCCGAGAGATTCGGATTGAGCAAGCCGACCGCGCTCTCCGACTTCTTTACGCCCTCAATCATCTTCTTTCGCTCTGCCAAGTCCGGCCCCTCATCGCCCACGAAACCCTTCTTCTCCTCAAAGCCGCCACGCACCGGCATCGCAGGATCAGGCTGCTTGTCCTTCAGCAGCACGAACTGCCCTTGAACGAGATTGCCCGTGAACTTGAAGAGCCCCGCCGGATAGATGCGCTTCTTGAACACCCGCGGCGGCGTGCTGCTCGTCGCAATCGCCGCATCCAACGCCTTCTCCACCGCCTCTTCATAAGCCGCGAGATGCGCAGGCGAGATGTCGAGTGCGCCGGCGATCTTGTCATAGCCCGCCACACGACCATCCGCAGGCAACAGGCCGACCACATCGAGCCTCGGCAGCGCCAGCAGGTCCTGTAGCGTGTTTTGAAATTCCACCCGCGTCATGCGCCGCAACCGGATGCGCCCGCTCGGCGCCGGTGCGGTCATCGCCATCAGCTTCGCCTCCAGTTCCTTCACAAACGCCGCCTTCTCCGTCTCCGCAGGCTGCTTTTTCTTCTTCGGCGGCATCTCCCCGCGTTCGACAGCATCGTGAACTTTGATCCACTGGTCCAGATGCTGCGCATCCAAGGTCAGCCCGCTCAAATCAAGATCACCCTTCTTCGTCTCCGCATCATGGCAGTCATAACAATGCTGCTCCAAAAAGACCGTCGGAGGAGCGGCGAGAAGCGAGGTGGAAAGCAGGCAGGCGAAGAGGTAGCGGAGCATGGGACGAGCTGATGTATTCACTACGGCGAAAGGAGGCTGTTCTCGACATTGAGACACAATAGGCAGAAGAGCCGAGCGAAGCGAGACAGACAGCCGAAGGCTGCCCGAAGGGAAGCGAAGCGCATCAATGGGGGCAAGAGAATGGTCAGAGAAGACTGAGTATTCAGAGGTTTTATTCTTCTGCCCCCATTCCTCTTCCTACATCCACCTCGACACCGCCCCCGGCTCCAAACCCACCGGCTTCTCATCGCTAACTTGGCTGAATGAGACAGCAACTTGATGCTTGATCTTGCCGAGGTATTCCCAGCTCAGTCCGCTCTCACGAGCCAGACTTTATTTGCTCAGTCCCGCAGCTCCTAAAGCCGACGCGGCAGCCTTCCGCAGATGCGCTCGGCGTATTCGTGGACGTCGTGGTTGTCCGGCGCGTTGGGCATGGGAACTCATGCGGCGTGGAGCACGGCCAGTGGCGCGAGGAGCAGCGTGGGGAGGGTGGAGTTCATGGCATGAGCAATCACTTCACTTTCCAAACCTTCACGTCGTCGATCCATACCGTGCTCGGGGTGAGAAAACTGAACCAGCGCTTCATCGGATGGGCGAAGCCTTCGGAGCGGTGATGGGCGAGGATTTTGCCATCCATGCTGAGCCGCAGTTCGTCGCCTTCGGTCACGAGCACGAGTTCGTGCCAATCGGTGTCGGCTTTCCACGGGACGGAGATCTGCTTCGTCTTCAACAAGGCTTCGAGATCGGCGGGCAGTTTCTCCTTTCGGTCCAGATACTCCTGTCTGCGCTTGCGGATCTCCAGATTCATCACGCCGGTCTTTGAATCCATGAGCGCGATGTTGCTCTGCGAAAGGACGCCGTAGCAGAGATGGCCCGCATGGATGCCCTTGGTCTCGCGATCCACGAAGCCAATCGTGAGTGCTTCATCTTTGTTCAGGCCGGGAAACTTGAAGCGCACGATGGCACCGCCATCGGCGAAGCCGGCATCGTGATGAATGTGCGCGGCGTGTCCGGCTTCTTTCGTGGCGCTGGCGAGCTTGAGGATGCCGCCGTCGAGATCGGCCTGTTTGATCTGCGGCACCCGGTCTGCCGTGGCGCTCTCCCAACCGTTGCCGATGGCCTTCATGCTGTTGCCGGTTTCCTCACGCTCAAAGGCGTCGTGAAAGAGGAGCGTGCCTTTCTCCCGAAGCCACGCGACGTCATCGCGCGACGGGGCTGTTGGCTTGGGATCGGCGGCGTGCAGCGCGGCCAGCGGCGCGAGCAGCAGGGCGGTGAAGAGGGTGAGGGTGGGTTTCATGCGTTGGGGAGTTGTTACTTGGTTTTGGAATCCTTCTTCGCCGCCTTCTTCGCAGGCTGTTTCCAAACATTCATGTCAGGTCGTTTAGGGCCGTCGTCGAAGAAGCGCTGACCGGCGCCGACGCGGTCGTAATCGCCCTGGTCCGCACGCGCGCTTTCGACCAGCTCCATCAGGCGCGCGACTTCATCAGGATGAGTGCCGGCAAGGTTGCGCGTTTCGCCGGGGTCGCTCTTGAGGTCGTAGAGTTCGACCGCGCTCACTCCATCGCCGAAGAAGCGGCCGCTGAAACCCGTCCACTTGGGATACTCGGGGCGCGGCAGAACCAGCTTCCAACGTGCGTCGCGCACGGCCTGGAGGTGCGTGTAGCTGTAGAACAGAAAATCGGCGCGCGGCGACTTGCCGGAGGGCGCGCGCAGGAAGGCACCGAGGTCGATGCCGTCGAGCTTACGATCGGCAGGCGGTTTCGTATCGGCGAGCGCGGCAAACGTCGGCAGCAAATCGAGGGTGCTGGTGAGTTCGGCGCTCACCGAGCCAGCAGGGACGTTTCCCGGCCAACGCACGACGCACGGCACGCGAAAGCCACCGTCCCAGGTGACCATCTTGTAGCCGCGCAACGGCTCGGCGTTGCCCGAGTGGTTGCGCGGGATGAACGGCTGGCCGCCGGGCTTCATGCCTTCAGTGGTCTCGATCCACGGGCCGTTGTCGGAGGTGAAGACGATGAGCGTGCGTTCGTCGAGGCCGAGTTCCTTGAGCGCTTTGAGGATTTCACCGCACGACCAGTCGATCTCCTCCACCGCATCACCAAACGGGCCGCCGGCGCTCTTGCCTTTGAAGTTCTCCGACGCACCGAGTGGGATGTGCGGCATGTTGTGCGCGAGGTAGAGGAAGAAGGGCTTCGCGCGATTGGCACGGATGAACTCCAATGCCTCGCGCGTGTAGTCCTGCGTGATGTGATCCCAGTTCTGCACTTCCTTCACGACGACCTCGGTGTTGCGGAGTATCTGGCTGCGAAAGGCGTTGCTCTCGATAGTCGGCGTGAGGCCGTTGTAGAGCGGCGTTCCGTAGAAATAGTCGAAGCCCTGCGCATTGGGCATCGTCGCATTGTTCCAACCGTCCGACGCGCGCGCACCGAGGTGCCACTTGCCGATGCATGCGGTGGCGTAGCCGGCGTCCTTGAGTATCTCGGCCATCGTGACCCCGCGCGGGTGCAGGACGTTGTGTTGGTTCTTACGATTGCCCGGCTCGGCGACTCGCATGGGAAAACAACCCGTCATCAAGGCCGCCCGGCTCGGTCCGCACACAGGTTGCGCGTAAAAGCTCGTGAGCTTCAACCCCTCCGCCGCCATGCGATCCAGGTGAGGCGTCTTGATCGCCTTCGATCCAAAACAGCCGAGGTCGGCATAACCGAGATCGTCGGAGAGGATGACGATGATGTTGGGGCGCGCGGCAGCGTGCAGCACTGCCAGCGGCGCGAGCAGCAGGGCGGTGAAGAGTTGGAGGGTGTGTTTCATTTAGAGTTCTTGGTGTCTCGTTGCGGACTCACGGAGGCCGCTGGCTTGGACAGCACTTTTTCGGCATCTTCTGTTATGGAAGGGTCCGCAAATACGCCACCAAGTCTGCGAGTTGCTGATCCGAGAAACCTCCCGCTAGCGGTAACATGACGGATTTTCCGGCGATGTAGCCGGCGCTTTTGATGTCCGCCACGGGGATCACTTGCGGCACACCGCCCATGAGGAGCAGGGTGATTTCTTTGGCGGACTCGGACTTCTTGAAGCCTTCGATGCGCTGGCCAATCTGCGTTTCGATTCGGTAGAGGCGGAAGACTTGCTCAACGGCGGCATCAGGGGCGAGGATGGAGGTCAGCAGACCCTCGATGTCGCGCTTCGACGAACCGTCGAGCGGCGGACCGAGCGACACGCCTTTGCCGCCGATGGCGTGGCAGGCCATGCAGGTGCCTTCGAACAAGGGACGGCCGTCGGCGGCGTTGGCCTTTGGCAGCAGCGCGGTCACGGCGGCGATGCGGGCTTGCAGCTTGGTTTGTTCGTCGGGAGTGGGTGGTGGGGCCGTTCCGATAACTTTGTCCCACTTCGATTCCAACAGCTGGGCGGCGGGCGATTTGGTTTCCGCCAGCGATAGCAAGAAGTCTTGGAACGCACGCTCATAACTGCCGCCGAGGGCGAGGTAGTTGCCGTTCCAGCCTTTGATCTCGACCTTCGGCGCAGGCGTGGCGCTCCACTGCTTCAACCAGGCGATGTGGTTTGCATTCACCGGCCCGGCGGCGCGTCGGAAGTAGCGCAGCACCTCGTAGCGGACGGTCCACTGCGTCTCGGAGGCGAGTGGCTGGAGCATCTCGAACGCTGTATCCTCCGCCACCTTCAAGGTGCTGAGCGCGCGCACGGCCTCGCGGCGAAGATCGATGGAAGGTGCGCTGAGCAGCGTCTTCCACAGGGCGGCGTCAAAGTGGCCGAGCTCTTCCAGCGACCACAGCGCGTGAATGCGGGCATCGTCGGCGATTTGCCCGTCAGCGGCGATTTTCGAGAGCGCAGGGATGAGTTCCTTTGCGTTGCGCTCGCCGATCTGATGCCACGAGGCGCGCATCTCCCAAGTGCTTGCGGCTTGCAGATGCGCGGGCAACTCGGCGGTCGGCACATGAGTCATGTCGGGCGTTTGGCGCTGCGATTGTGAGCTATGGCGCACGCGCCAAACTCGACCGTGGTCTTTGTCGCGGGCGGGATGGTCGCGTGGGATTTCGTTGTGCGAGATGATGCGGTTATACCAGTCGGTAATGTAAAGGCAGCCATCGGGACCGAAGGTGATCGCCACCGGTCGGAACATCGTGTCGCTGCATGACACGAGGTCGCCGCGTTTCTCGAAGCTCCACACGCCGCGCTCATCGAGCTTCGCGGAAACGGCGTGGATTTTGCCGAGGATGGGATTCGCGATGTAGAGCAGCCCGTGCCACGGCGTTGGAAAACTGCCGCTGAGGTCATCGCAGATCGCCAGTCCGGAGAAGCCCGTGCCGCCAAGGTTCAGCTCCCAGGCCGTGGGTGGATGCATCGGCGCCTTCGGATGCAATCGCATGGAAATGTAGGCCGGATAACTGGAATCCTCCTCGAATGGCACCACGCTGTAGCCGAGATCATTGGCCTCGTGGATGAACACGCGTCCGGTGCGGCCGAGACCCCACGCCCAGATATTGTTCAGCCCTGCGCTGAGGATGCGGGTGTCTGTGCCGTCGGGGGCCGTCGAAGCAACGAGCGTGCGATTGAAGACCAACGATGCACCCGAGGCGTCGGTCATCGTGCCGCGATTCAGCAGCCCCTGCGAAAACAACACGCGCCCGCCCGGCATCCACGTGAGCTGATGCGGCAGCGTGTGCGTATCCTGCGTGCCAAAACCCTGCAGTAACACGCGCCGCTCGTCCCCGCGGCCATCGCCATCCTTGTCATCGAGGAAGAAGATCTCCGGCCCCTGCGCGACATACACCCCGCGACCGTGCGGCAGCAACGAAAGCGGCATCACCATTCCGTCTGCAAACACACGCGGCGTCTGCGGCGAGCGTGCCGTGGGCGTGTCAAACACCACGACGCGGTCTTTGCCAGGGCGTTTCCAAAGCTCGGGATCATTGTCGCAGGGATACATCGTCGCCGTGGCCGACCACATGCGGCCAGCGTCGTCAAAGGCGACCATCGTCGGCTTCGGCAGCCCCGTTTCCTCACTGGCGACGAGTTCGACGCTGAAGCCTTCCGGCAGCGTGAAACGCTTTTGCTGTTCAGTCGCGCTGAGCGCCTGCACGGATTCATTGTTGTAGCCTATGGCTCGTGCGAGTGCCTCAGTGCTCTTTGGCTGCGCTTGAATCAAGGATTTCGCCGCCTCCACCACGTCTGCTTTTTCGCCGGGGACGAGCACCACATAGTCGAGGCCGAGCATGTGGCTCTTGCGCGCCGCGGGATTGGCTCCGCGCACCACAAATCGCAGCACCTGCTCGCCGGCCTTCAGTTCAAGACGAGGCCCCAGCGGCAACGTGCCAGTGTGGACCACATTTGCGTTGTAGAGATCGAGCTTTTCGAGCAAGAGCTGATCATTGAGCCAAACGTCGAAGATGCCGTAATCGAGCGCTTTAGTGAAACCCGCGCCGAGGTGGTAAACCCCCGCCTGATTGACAGGGAGAGACAGTTCCAGCGCACCGTCCGGTTTAGCTCCAGTCCACCAGAGATGCGCCGAGCCGCTCCATGAGCCCTGCTTGTAACTGCGCAAGTCCTGGGGCTTTGCCTGGCCGCTGACCTTGCGCACCGCGAGCTTTTCACCCTCCAGCAAAGTGGGGGCGTTTTGCCCTGCGGCGCTGATGGTGATGAGCGGCAGGAGAAGGAGGATGAGTAATGAGTTGGCGGACATAGGCTTGGTTGGTCTGTGAAGTGGGCGTTACAATGGCATGTTGAAATCAAATACCACGACGCGCTCCAGACACGGCACCACGACAGCCTTAACCTCCTCATGAATCGGATGTGGCAGATATTCATCCCGCACCTGCGGGCTGGCGAAGGTCATGATAAAACCATGCGTGTAGCCATCATTCATGCCTTCAGCCGAGTCATAGGGGCCATGATGAAAATCCAGCAGCCCCGGAATGCGCCCCACCATGCCTGCCATGGCCTGGAAGCATTCCGCAATCTGGGATTCTGTGATGTGTGCTTTGAACTGGAAGCAGCCGTAGTGTTTGACCTGGGGCATGATGATTGAAGTGGGTGAGAATCAACCATTACGCGCGTGGCACGCATGTTACACCGCGCCCCAACCCACGAAAGCCTGCCTGAAACACACGTCACCAGCCATGCGGGATGAATCCCGGCTGTTCTCGACATCAAGGCAGTGTAGGTAGAAGAATGGGGGCAAGAGAATGAGGTTCAGGCTATTAAACAGGCCATCCATTCTCCTGCCTAAATCCGGCTACTTCCGAGCCAAGAGCGGCTTCAATCTCTCCGCATATACCGCATAGCCTGCGGGTGAGAGATGGATGTTATCAGCCGTGAAGAGATCCTTCTTCAGCGTGCCATCGGCGGTTATGAAGTCGGCGGTGAGATCGAGCACCTTCACTTTGGGGTCGCTGTCGAGCTTCAACGGGTCGAGGGCGGTGTTGGTCTTCTTGATGTCTTCGTAAAAGCGATTGCCGGGCGTATGAGCGGGCAAAATCTTTGCCACGATGATGACGGCTGCTGGGAACTTCTCGCGCAGGTTCTTCAGGCACATCTCGATGCCCTTCGCGGCTGCTTCGACGCCGGTTTCGGGGGTGAAGAACATGTTGTTGTTGCCGATCATGAGCACGATGGCCTTCGGCTGGAGTCCTTCGACACCGCCGTGATCGAGACGCCAGAGAACGTTCTGCGTTTTATCGCCGCCGATGCCGATGTTCACGGCTTTGAGATCGGGGAAGTGCTTTTTCCACGACTCGCCCCACTGGATCGTGATGCTGTCGCCGACGAGCAACACATCGAGCGGGCCTTGATTCGCCTGCACGGTCTTCACATGCGCCTCATGGAGCTTCAGCCAAGAGTCGCCGCCGAAATGGCCTGCGCTGGGCACCTGCGGCCAAAGCTGCGGCAGATGCTTGTTGGATTCGCGTCCGGGCCGGCGCTCATACTCGGGTTTATCGGTCACATAGGCGCGTTCTTCCGTTGTGAGCGGCCAGCCGGTTTTTTGAGGCTCGATGGTGACGTGCGGGTAATCGAGGGCGAACAAGGTGGTGCTGAAGCACAGGAGTGTGGCGGTGGTTTTCATCGTTGGACGATTCGTATTGGAAGTTCGGGCGAGGTTTTGAGGGTGAGTTTCACGTCATCGGCAAAGAGGCTTTCGAGTTTGGCCGGACGGAGATTCGGTCGTGCGGCGATCTGGATGACGGCGAAGTGGGCCTCGGCGGGGACAAGGCACTTTGCGGTGAGGGTGCGCGTGCCTTTCGCATCCGTGCCGAGCGTGGTGACTTGAGCGCTGCCGCTGGCGAGAGTGTCGGTGATGCTCTGTGGCCAGCTTTGATGCAGTGCGGAGGGATCTCCCTGGAAGAGGTAGAGCTGGCAGAAGAAGGTGACGGAAGGCTTCGTGTTGCGAGGGCGGGCATCGAGGAAGTTGGCACTGAGTTCGAGCACGGACTCGCCTTCCTGGCTCAGCGTGTGGCGCAGCGGGCGCAGATCGACGAGCTGAAAGACATCGCAGGAGATGGCTTGCGCACTGGGATCGTTCGAATCGCTTCCAGGGGCGATGAAGCAAAGTTTGCCATTAGCGATGGCGGCTTCATCGCCGCTCCAGACGCCGGTTTGACCTGGGAAGCCGACTTCGAGTCGGTCCTCATCGAAGCTGCCATTGATGAGCGAGAATAGTCGCTCAGTGGTGGCCTTCGGTGATGAGATGGCCCACACGACGGAGGCGCTGAAGAGGCCGATCACGAGCCCGGCGGCCATCGCGGTGATGGGGCGCGAGATCCAGGTGATGCGCTTCTTCGGCGCAGGTTCGACGCAGAAAGCCTCCTGGCGGAAACGATCATGCAAGGCCATCGAGCGCAGTTGAGTATCAACGAAGAGTTGGCGTTTCGAGGGATCACCACGCATCACAGCTTCGAGCGCGGCGATCCCATCGGGTGCGAGAACGCCGTCTTGGTAGCGCATGGCTTGAGCAAGGAAATCGATGTCGTTCATGATGCAGATTCAGTTTGAAGGCGGGCGCGGATGCAGTCGCCGAGTGCTTTGTGCAGACGGGCGAGCGCTTGATAAACAGTTTCGATCTTACGGCCCATGATCGCGGCCACGTCAGTGCAGTTGCGACGCTCAAAATAGCGCAGGCGCAGCAGCTCGCGGTTGTTGGGCGTGATCTGCTCGATGCACTGCCCCAGCGCCTCCTGCATAGCGTCCACACGGGATGGCTCCGGCCACTCTGCTGCCAGCAGGTCGAGCATGTCATCACTCAGGCCCACATAGCGACCATCACGCGCCCGCAGGATGTCGATCGCGCGATTCTTTCCCGTAAGCCGAGCCCAGTTCATGACATGTGCAGTCGTCTCAAAGGTCTCCGCTCTCGCCACGGCCTTTACGCACACCTCCTGAAACACATCCTCCGCCAGATGAAAATCTCGCGTCACGCTTGCAATGAATGCCGTGAGCGGCAGTCGCTCAGCGAGCAGGATGGCGGCGATGTTTTCAGGTGGGAGCATGCGTCTGCACAGACTACGGAGAACCTCCCAAAACTCGACATTCGATTTGTAGTGCCGCCCTTAGTGGGACTTTAGACCACGGTTTGGTTCACTCGCCCCCTTAGCTAGAGTAACGAAACAAGGGAGATGTCGGAAACCGTTCGCTTCGACAGCCGATAGCTTTTCAACACGGCATTAAACATGGCTATCGAGAAAGAACTTAAAGCCCCTTTATGCGGACCCATTCCGGCCCCACATCGGCAGGAGTGAGCACCTTCAAGGTGATGCTCTCACGGATGGCCGGCCATCCGGCTGGGTAAGCCTGAATTTCGAAACCCTCAGATGACGGGATAAAAGCGTTCTTTCCGCCGACGATTCGGTTTCCGAGATACCGATTGGCTTTGAATTGAAAACGATCCAGTGGCGCTGAGGTATCAGGAATAGTTCCAATGACGGAATCGCCTCCTTGCGGGCGCACAAACCGGTTGTTTTTAATGAGACATTCCTCTGGCAACAAAATTTGTTGGGATGCGGGCCAATGCTTTTTATAGGACGATCCCATCTCTAGATCAGCCTCGGAAATCCCAATCGTCACGTTGTCGGTGAGTGTCAGGAATTTCACCTGTGGATAAGTGGCGGTGGGACCATCCTTTGCTTTTTCCTTGATGTTCGGGGTGAATTTTGGTGTGAGGGGTTCAATGGTATATTCCCCACAGGAAACTCTGATGCCGTAGTCACAACCAGAGACGAAGTTTCCTTGGACAGTATTGTGTTCTCCTGACATGCGCAGACCATGAGCACCCGCTAGCCCTTGGCCGAGAACAACATTTTCCTTAACGATGTTGTAATTCCCGCGGCGGATATTGATCCCGCCACGCGTGGCGATGACGGTGTTGCGTAGAACCTGATTTCGGTTCGATTTGAGTGAGATGAGTTCTGTGCCTTCACCGTCGGCATGGTCAAAGAGATTACACTCGATAAGGAAGAACGCTCCTTCATCATCACGTTCCTCGAATTTTCCGGAACCCCAAATACGAAAGATTTCACGCCCATTCGCATCAGCAAAAGGGATGTCTTTGAAATAGGAGCGCGTCACGCCGTTGCGAATGCTTGCTTCAAGCGCGTTACCAATCAATGGATCGAGGTGATTCTTTCCTTTGAAATAACAATGATCCACGAGGTTGTCGCTTCCTTCGAAGAACACCCAGTAGTATTTCGTCTCGAATGAAGCAGGGTTGTAATCAACGATTGCGGTATTGCGGACGATTCCATGGTTGGAGTTAAAATGAATGACGGAACCTTCCGTGATTGCGCCCTTGGAAAAAAACAACCCGTCTACCGTCACGTAAGGCGCATTGATTTTCAAAGATGAAGAGCCGCCAAGGATCACCCCACCCGGACTTTCGGCCTTGATCACTACCGGCTTTCCTGCTGAACCGCCTTTATTGATGGTGATTCCCGCGTCTTTCCATTCACCATCCTTCAGAGTGATGACATCACCCGGCCTTGCGGTATCCAAAGACGATAAGCGTGATGGTCCAGAAATGGAATAAGATCGAGCGTCCGCGGAGTGCAGGCCTGCACTGAATAGAAAAGCAAATGACCAAAGCCCGAGGGATAAATATGTTTTCATTAGATGCCTCTTGAACCAAGACTTCAGAACCGAAGCGCAAGGTTACTATGATTTGGACTTTTACTTCCCCTGTTTCAGATACTCATCACGTGAGAGAAAGCCGTCCTTATCCGTGTCCCATTTCGCAAAGCGCTCGCTAGCGGCAGCGGCATCAGATTGGTGGGTGGTGTAGAATTCGCGACTGAGCTTGCCGGCTTTGCCTTGGTCAAGTTTATCAAAGCGGGCACCGCGATCATCGGTAGCCGCAGCAGGTGCTGGAGCAGCGGGTTTGCTTTTGTCCTTCTTTTTGCCTTTCTTGCCTTCACCGCCTGCAAGTGGCGCATCAGAACCGACGGGTGGAAGGTGTTTGGCAAGGGTTTCGAGCAGTTCCTTGTGCTCAGGTTTGTTGGCGAGGCTCACGGTTTCGTTGGGGTCGTTTTGCTCGTCGTAGAGTTCGGTGCCGACGACTTGGGAGCGGTTGCGTAGGCGGTAGAAAGTGGCGCGGTAGCGGTCGTTGCGGATGCTGTAACCCATGACAGGGCCTTCGGGCGCCTTCTTGGGGTATTGGCTGATGGCCACTTTGGTGGATGGCGCAGCGGGATTGTCGATGAAGGTCTTCAAGCTGCTGCCTGTGAGGCCTGTTGGAGCTGGGAGGCCGCATAGCTCGGCGAGAGTGGGATACACATCGACAAACTCCACCGTGGCGGCGCACTTCTGACCAGCGGTCTTCGATCCGGGAACGCTGATGAGCAAAGGAGCGCGTGTGGCGAGTTCGAAGTTCGTGTGCTTATGCCACAGGCCGTGATCACCAAGCTGCCAGCCGTGGTCACCCCAGAGGACGATGATGGTGTTGTCCGCGAGACCTTCCTTTTCGAGCGCGTCGAGAACTTTGCCGACTTGGGCATCCATGTAGCTGATGCAGGCATAGTAACCGTGGCGCAGATTCTTGGCAAAGTCAGCAGGGATGGGATCTTCCTTTGGCACACCGGGATAGTTGTGAATCTCGCCATTCGTGTGACCGACATAAGGCGGCGCACCTTCAGGCAGATGATCGATGGCTGGCAGCGGGATGCTGTTGGGGTCGAAGAGGTCCCAATATTTCTTTGGTGCGACGAAGGGCAGATGCGGCTTCAAGAAACCGACGGCGAGGAAAAAGGGCTCCCCTTTGGCTTTGAGGGAGGCGAGTCGTTTCACAGCTTCGTTTGCCGTAGCGCCATCGGGAAGTTGGCTGTCGTCTTTGAGGCTGACTTCAAAGGAAGGTCCGCCCTTGGCTTCTTTGTCCTTCTTTTTGACTGAAGGATCGTTGGCCTCAGGTGATGAGTATTCGACGACGTTCACGTCGTGTTGCGTCACGATCTGCTTGGTCCAGTCCACCAGATCGGTATCCACAGATTTACCAAAAGGATACCAATGCGGCGCGGTCCAGGAGCGGCCGTCTTCATGCCCTTTGTGATAGATCTTGCTCAGTGCTTCACACTGATAGCCGTTCGCTTTGAAATGCTGCGGGAGCGTGATGCAATCGGGCTGTGCGGGACGAAAATGCGTCTCCAAATCCCAAACCTTCGTCACATCGGGACGAAGCCCGGTTAGAATGGCCGTGCGTGATGGGCTGCACACCGCCTGTTGGGTGTAAGCCTTTTCAAAGACAATGCCGCGAGCCGCGATGCGGTCGATGTTGGGCGATTTAATCAGTTTATCGCCATAGCAACCGAGCTGAGGCCGCAGGTCATCGACAGCGATGAAAAGAACATTCGGCTTCGTCGCGGCCTGGAGCGACGGTAAGGCAAGTAGCAGTAGAGTGAGGATGTGTTTCATGGTGAAGGTGATGATCGTTACTGTTGGATATGGCTCAAAGCTCGGGATCAAATACTTGTGATTGGTGTCACTTCATTCCTTGGGTAGAACGACATCGAAAGGCTTCCAATTCTCCTTGAGAACGAGCTTCAAGACGGAGGTCATGCGGCGATAGCCTTCAGGCGTGAGGTGAAGCTTGTCGGAGACATAGCACTCCATCACTGACTCACCGGCAGAGGTTTCCAACGCGGGGTTCACATCGGCAAAGAGAACACCGGGAGTCGATTTGGCCAGCTCGATTAATGCCTTGTTCGTTACGTCCAACTGCGCCAGCACGCCTTTCTCACGCTTCTGAGGCGAGCGAATCACACTCACAATCAAAATGGTAGCTTTAGGCAGTGCTGCCTGTGTTTTGACAATCCACTCCTTGGTGTTCTTGAGGATCTCATCCGGCGTTCGCGAGGCATTGAGGTCATTGCTACCGCAATACCACATGACGAGCGATGCCTGTGATGATGGGACGATCTGATCGAAGAAGAACAACTGATCGTCGGTCTTTGATCCACCAAAGCCGCGATTCGTCACCGGAAGTGGCGCGAGATCGTCCGCAGCGGTCGTCCACTTGCGAAAGATGCTGCTACCCACCATCAAGATGCCACCCGGCACAGCAGCAGGCGCGGCTGCCAGCTTGGCGACATCTTTCGTGTACTTGCGCTCAGCGGCATGAAGGCCGGCATGGGCGAGCGCGAGCAACGTCAGGAGAGTGAGGAATGGGGTCATGTGTTTCATGATTTAGGCAAGAGAATATAGGGAGACAGAAAATGGATTTCATTCTCCTGTCTAATCCTTAGCCTTCTTGCCTTTAAGGACATACTCATCGCGACTCACGAATCCGTCTTTATCAGTGTCGTATTTGTCAAAGCGCTCACCAGCAGCAGCGGCATCGGATTGATGCGTGGTATAATACTCGCGCGTTAGTTTACCGGCCTTGTCTTTGTCGAGTTTATCGAACTTACCAACACGCTCCTGCTCCTCAGCGCTCATCGCGGTCGTGGGTGGGGTTTCAGGCTTTTTCATGGGCTCGTCCGCCTTCTTTTTCTTGTTCGCATGACGACCGGTGCCATCGCCACTATCAGGAATGCCGCCTGCGGGATTTAGCTTGGCCAGCACGGCAGCGAGTTTGGTGCGGGCAGGATGATCGCCCGTAATGAGCTTCTCGGTGAAGGGCGCGTCGCTCATGTCGAAGAGTTCACCCTTCTCATTGAGCTTCCAATTCGCATCACGCACATACCACATGGCGGCGAGTTGATTATAGACCCACTCACGAGGCGTTCCTGGTTCGCCACGGAGCTGCGGCGCGATGCTGTGGCCGTCAAAGATCGTGTCCTTTGGTAAACTGCCGCCAGTGAGTTCGGCAAAGGTGGCTAGGAAGTCGGTGGAGTCGATCAAATCAGCGCTGACTTTGCCTGCGGGCATTTTGGCGGGCCAGTTCGCGATCATCGGCACAAGACCACCGCATTCGAACATGGTGCCCTTCATGCCGGAGAGCACTTTGCCGCTGATGGTGGCGCGTTCGGCCTGTCCTTTGCCTGTGCCGTTATCGCCCATGAAGATGATGAGGGTGTTTTCGCGAAGCTTGAGTGCGTCCAGTTCTGTCACGAGCTTGCCGACGAGCTTGTCCATGTAAGCCACATTGTCCGCCATGAGGTCCGTGCTGCCAGAGGCGCTGTCAGGAGTCGGCAGGAGATCGCCGTGGACGCTCGACATGGGGTAATAGACGAAGAATGGCTCGTCCTTGTGCTTCTTGATGAACTTCATCATGTGCTCGTGCATGAGGTCCGGCATGTATTCGTTGTCAGCAAGCTTCAGCTCTTTGCCATTGACGAGATACTCTTCTGCTTTGCCCTGTTTCGTGTTTCGATAAACGCCGCTACCGTTGAAGCGCAGGTAGTCATCGAAACCTGATTCATCCGGGTCGCCCGGAAGCTGGCCCCACTTGCCGATGGAGGCAGTCTTGTAACCTGCGCTATGGAAGACACGGCCGAGTTGCAATTCCTTGTTCGGCATGACCGTGCAGGCATCCTGATTGCTCGATCCATTGCGAAAGGCGTAACGCCCCGTCATGATCATCGCCCGTGATGGCCCGCAAAGCGCCGCCGTGAAGCAATGCGTGAATCGCGTGCCCTCCGCCGCCAGTTTGTCGATGTGCGGTGTCTTATAATTGTCCGCGCCATAGCATCCGACATTCCCGATGCCGAGGTCGTCCGCGAGGATAAAGATGACGTTGGGTTTGTCAGCGGCCAAGCATGGGCCAGCTAGAATGAGGAAGGCCGTGAAGATTGTGAGAAGGCGTTTCATGATGATTGAAGGCAATACGTTATTTGATCCAAAGCAACGGCTGCGTGATACCGATGTTGCGCTGCACTTCGGAATCGGTCGGATCTGCCGGGAGTTTTTGCCAAAGGTCGAGATACTTTTGCTCGCCGAGCATGAGACCGCCAAAGACGAGGTTGGGTTGACGGGCGGGCCAACCTTCCCAGGCGTTGACGTCGGGCGGGAGCTTCCACGTCGATTTGTCGGCGAGGAAGGGATACAAATACGCGATGGCTTTGGCGATGCTCTTGCCGTCCTTGGTTTCGAAGGTCCAGAGGTTATCCTCGGGCGTGCTCAGCACCTGGCAGAGCATCGTCATGTTATCGAGTTGGAAGATCGAATAGCCGTAGGGCTTCGTGCGCGCGAGTTCGAGCGGGAAGCCGCCGTCGTCGGTCATTTGCTTGGGCACGAAGATTTCTTTGAACTGCTTCCGGCAGAGTGCGAGCTTCTCCTCGTCGCCGATGAAGTCGGCGAACACGGCGAGCTGAAGATGGAAGGCGACGGCGTGGTTGTTCTTCGCTTTGGCTTCGTCCTTGCCGTTGTCGCTGGTGACCATCCACTCAGCGAGTTCGCGGAACCATTGGCGCAGGTCCTTCGCCATGTCGGCGGGTAAGGCTTTGGATTTCTCCATGGCTTTCATGGCGGCTGGGATCTCGATGATGTGTAGCGTGTCGATGATGCCGATGCCGCGTCCGGGTGAGACGCCGGGGACGGCTTGCGCGAAGTTGAGGCTCGGGTTCATGCGCGTCTTCGCATCAAGGAAGAAGACCTTCAGCAACTCGGCGGCCTTCGTGACATACTTGTCGTCGCCGGTGATCTTGTAAGCGGCGGCGAGGGCGGCGACGGAGTCTCGCAGGGTCTTCACAACCATGCGATGCTGAGAGAAATTCTCGGGGTTCGTCTCGCCATCGCGCTTGATGTAAGGCAGGCCGTTGGCCTTGCTTGGGTTTCTGATCCATGCGTAAACCTGCGTGTTTCCTTCGTTGTCTGCAAAGGGAATCGCGGGTGCATGCGCATGGTTTCGCAAGTTGATGAGCTTGAGTTGTCATGTTTTGTCATGCAGGCATGTGCCGCCTACGCATTGATTCGCATG
>CANIZT010000027.1 GCA_947471905.1 Verrucomicrobiaceae bacterium | reverse complement strand
CCGGCGTGATGATCCCCAGTCGCCAAACCACCATCCGTGATGCCATGCACCATGGAGAAGTTATGTGCCTGCTTGGCTAGCAGTGGCAAATGCTCGCACAGACGAACGTCCGCGCCGGTGGTGCGGATGGGTTTAAACTCACCGCGATACTCCAGCGGCGCCTCGGGCTTCATGTCCCACATGTCGATGTGCGATGCGCCGCCGCAGAGGAAGAACAGTACCGTCGATTTGGCGGGCTTTGCCAAAGTGGGTGCCGCTACGCCGGGTCCAGTCGATGCATTCAATGCTGGCCCAAATCGCAGCGACGCCAATCCCATCGTCGAAGCCGTGAGAAAGGCTCGGCGGTCCATGGAGGGGCGAAATAGCGGTATTGACATGATGGGAAGCTTCTACGCTCGCGAATCGACCGACTTACCAAGATGCAGACGATTTGCACACAGCGTTGGCCTGTGGTCTGATCCGGCGTGGAATTTCATCAGCTTCGTTACTTCATCGCCGCCGCCGAAGATTTGAGCATATCGGCTGCGGCAAAGCGGCTGCACGTCACTCAGCCGGCGCTGAGCCGTCAGGTCGCCGTGTTGGAGGCGGAGCTGGGCGTGGCGTTGTTTGATCGCATCCGCAAACGCATCCACCTCACCGATGCGGGCCGCTTTTTCCTGCCGAAGGCGCGGCAAATCGTCTGCGATGCCGAAACCGGTGCGCAGCAGTTGCGCGAGCAGTTTGGCAAGGCCCGCCGCACGCTGCGCCTCGGTTTTCTCACGCCGTTTCTCGATGATCTTGTCGCGCCTGCCGTGCGCGAGTTCCGCCAGCGGCACCCGAAAGCGCAGGTGAGCCTGTTCGAGTTGCCACCGCGTGCGCAGCTCGACCGCTTGCGCAATCACGAACTCGACGCAGCGATTCTCGGCAACCTCAATGAGCGGGACCGGGTTCATTTCGACATCCGCCGCCTCTCACTTCACAAGATGGCCGCCGTGCTGCCGGCGGATCATGCGCTGGCCGGGAAGAAGTCGATCAAACTGGCTGCACTAAAGAGTGAGCGCTGGGTTTCCCTCTCAGACGCCTTTTTCCCAGGCCGCCGTGAGTTTTTGCGCTCGATCTGCCAGGGATCGGGCTTCGAACCCAACATCGCCACCGAAGTCGATTCGCTCTCGATGATGCTCGGCGCCGTGACCGCAGGCGAAGGCGTGGCCGTCATACCCGCTCATGCGAGCAAACTGCCGCATGGCGGCTGTGTCTTCGTCCCACTCGCCGTCCCCGTTCCCACGTCAGAACTCCTGCTCGTGCTGCCGAAACAAGAACCCAGCCGCGAACTCACCACGTTGACATCATTGATTGCTGAACTGGCAGAGCAGATCGCTCAGGGTCAGCATTGACGTGCTCAATACGAACTTGGCTTTTATCAATTCGATGGGTGATACTGGACTGAGCACCTTCTCGCCATGCAACAGCTCATCATCGACAAGCCGTATCGTTTCATTCCTTCGCGCAACAGCCGCCTCTGGAGCACGGTCATTCAATTCTGGATGCCGGGATATTTGCGAAAGGCCTATGGCATCCGGTCCTGCGAGTGCAGTGGCTCTGAACACTTACGGGAGTCACTGAACGCAGGACATGGGGTGCTTATGGCACCAAATCATTGCCGACCATGTGATCCGATGGTGATCGGGCACAGCCTCAGACCACATGTGCGCTGTGACTTCAGTACGATGGCGAGTTGGCATATTTTTCATCAGAGCCGGTTGCAGTCGTTCCTGCTGCCACGCATGGGGGGATTCAGCATGTATCGCGAGGGCATGGACCGTGAGTCGCTGAATCACGCAACGCAGATCCTCGGTGAGGCACGACGTCCACTGATCGTGTTCCCAGAAGGCTTCATCACTCGCAGCAACGATCATCTGGCGAACCTGATGGACGGCGTGGCCTTCATGGCGCGGCTAGGCGCCAAGCTGGCGGCGAAAATCGACCCCAAGCGCAAGGTGGTGATTCATCCGACCTTCCTGCGCTACTTCTTCGAGGGCGATCTCGAGGTCACGTTGCGCCCGGCGCTCAAGGACATCGAAACCAAGCTCAGTTGGCAGCCGCAGACGCATCTTTCCATGCGGGAGCGCATCACGAAGCTCGGCGAGGCGCTTCTGTCGCTCAAAGAGATCGAATACCTCGGCACAGCCCGCAGCGGATCGCTGGGGGAACGAGTGGGCACACTGATCGACCATCTGCTCTCGCCGCTGGAGCAGCAGTGGCTCAAGGCGCCGCGACGTGACAAGGACACGATGGAGCGCATCAAGGCGCTGCGCACCGCCATCGTGCCCGACCTGCTTGATGAAACCCTCGCCGAGGCCGACAAGGCTGCGCGCTGGCGGCAACTGGCCGATCTTTACCTCGTGCAACAACTGCACTGCTATCCCGGGAGCTATCTTGAAACCTCCGAAGCTCCGGAGCGGCTGCTGGAAACGGTGGAGCGCTTTGAAGAAGACCTCACTGATGTGGCACGTCCGCATCCGCCAATGCGCGCGGTTGTGATGATTGGTGAAGCGATTGAAGTCTCGCCCGAACGACCACGCGGCGTGCCTGCTGATCCTGTCACACTCGAAATCCGCCAGCGGCTCGAAGCGCTCATGGCCCAATCCCTCACCCATCGCCAATCATGAACCTCACCACCATTCTCGTTCGCCTCGGTGTCGTTGTGCTGGCGCTTGCCGCCTGGCATTGGACTCAGCTCCTCATCGCTCGCAAAATCACGCCGCGTCAAGGGCTTGGCGATCTCATTCATGATCTCACCGCCCACTGGCATGGCTGGCTGAGCCGTAATGAGCGTGCAGCGAACAGGCTGCTCATCGTCAGTTCGTTCTTCATCGACGCATTGGCACTCTCGGTCATCGCGCTGGCGGTGTTTGGCGGCAGCTTCGCCCCGTTCATTGCTTTGTTGATCCTCTTCGGCCTGCGGCAGCTTTCGCAGGCCATATGCACGCTACCTCCTCCTCCGGGCATGATCTGGCGGCATCCGGGCTGTCCATCACTGCTGGTGACGTATGAGGTAGGTAATGATTTCTTTTTTTCCGGTCACACGGCTTTGGCAGTGCTCGGCGCGATGGAAATCGCCCACGTCGGGCCGACGTGGCTCGGTATTAGTGTCGCCGTGATCGCGGTGGGCGAAATGATCACGGTTTTGATGCTGCGGGCTCATTACACACTGGACGTGATCGCCGGGGCTGCGGTAGCCTACTTTGCCTATCACATCGCGGGCACTACCTCGCCTACGATTGATGCGTGGCTGCCCTGAATCATGCATTTCCTCAATACAAACTCACAAACGGTCGATTGGCCGGCCTGACCTGCCCGATGAAAGCTTCCCTCGCATGAAAACAAGTACTTCACCCGCCATCCCGATGTGGCTCAAGCTCACCTACACTGCCTTCATGGTGGTTTTGATTCCCGTTTACTGGTACCACTACGGACCGACGAACTTCCTCTATTTCTGCGACATCGCGCTGCTGCTCACGCTCGTCGGCGTGTGGATCGAAAGCCCGCTGCTCATCTCGCTGCCGACGGTCGGCATCCTCATTCCGCAGGCGCTGTGGTGTGTGGACTTCGTGGCGCAACTCACCGGTCACAAAATGACCGGCATGACGGCTTACATGTTTGATGAGACGAAACCGTTGTTCCTGCGCGGCCTCTCGCTGTTTCACGGCTGGCTGCCGTTCTTGCTGGTCTATCTCGTGTTCAAGCTCGGCTACGACAAACGTGCGCTGAAGGGCTGGACTCTCACCACCATCGGCCTGTGCTTGATCGCCTTCTTCCTGCTGCCAAAGGCCGGTGAAACACTGGCGGACCCGAATCTGCCTCGCAACGTGGACTACGTCTTCGGCATGGACGATGCGCAGCCGCAGACCTGGATGAGCGCGGAGCTTTATCTCGTGACATGGATCGCCCTGTTGATCATTGTCGTGTTTATTCCCACGCACTTTTTGCTGAAGAAGATCTGTCCCACTCCACAACAAGCCGCCGACAAACGCGCATGAACAACTCCACTCCCGCCATCAACGAGACGAACTGGCAACGCGGCTTCTGGTGTCTCATGGGCACGCAGTTCCAGGGAGCCTTCTCCGACAACGTGCTGAAGTGGCTCGTCATCTACTTGGTGATCGCGCAGAAGATGCCGAAGGAGCAACTCGACAGCCTCGTGTCCGATTCCGGCATGTACTTCGCCATTCCGTTCCTGCTGCTCTCGATGTTCGGTGGCTGGATGGCTGATCGCTTCAGCAAACGGCATGTCATGATTGGCGTGAAGACGATGGAGATCGGCATCATGATCTTTGCCACGTATGCGCTCACCTCCGGCAAGATGGGGCTGCAACTCGCGAGCATCTGCCTCATGGGCGTTCACAGCGCGTTTTTTGCCGCGTCGAAGTATGGCTCGCTGCCGGAGGTTGTTCCGCCAAAAAAACTCTCATGGGCCAATGGCGTGATCGAAATGCTGACGTTCCTCGCCGCCATCTTCGGCACGCTGGCCGCTGCATGGCTGGCAGAGAGCTTTGCTGGCAAACCGGGGTGGTCTGGCGGCATCCTGCTCGGTCTCGCGATGATGGGCTGGCTGATGAGCCTGGGCATCACGCGCCTTCCGGCCGCTAGTCCTGACAAACCGCTGCGCCTCAACTTCCTCGGCGATCTGTGGCGTGAATTTCGCTGGATGCGCACGGATCGCGATCTGTGGCGGGCGAACCTCGGCAATACCGGCTTCTTTTTCATCGCCGTGCTGTTGCAGATGAACCTCGTTTTGTATGCGGAGCAGGTCATGCATATCAAGCCGATGGAAAACAGTGCGTTGCAAGTCGCGCTTGCCGTTGGAATGGCTGCTGGCAGTCTGCTGGCAGGCAAATTGAGCGGTGATCATGTCGAGTATGGCCTCATCCCGCTCGGAGCCTTCCTCATGGCCGCGATGGGCTTCGCGCTCGGCATCAATGACATTTCCAAGTCGGTCTTCACCGTCTGCCTAACACTGCTGGGCATCGGCGGTGGCATGTTCATCGTACCACTGGCTGCCGTGCTGCAGCATCGCCCACCGGCGGATCGAAAAGGTTCGGTGCAGGGCGCGGCCTCGTGGTTGTCGTGGGTTGGCATCAGCGCGGCGGCTTTGCTGCAAAAGGAGCTGAACATTCGTCTCGGCTGGACACCCGGCGACATCTTCTGGTTCTGCGGCGCCTGCGCGGTCATCGGCGGCGTGTATGTGACGATGTCACGGCCGACAGCACTGCCTGCGTTGCTCAAACGCTGGTCGCATGGCAGGCTGAACGGCAATCATGGCTGAGATTCTTCTTCTTCCCTTCGGCAGCGCTGGTGATGTGTTTCCCTTCATCTGGCTGGGACGGCAGCTTATGGCACGTGGTCATCGCGTGACGATGATCACCACGTGCTTGTTTGAAGAGCAGGCACGCAAAGCGGGGCTGAACTTCATTCCGCTGGGCGAAAAAGACGAGTTCGAGACCATGATCCGCGATCCGCGCATCTGGAAGCTCGGGATTGGCACCAAAGTCGTGTTTGAGTTCGCCGCGAAGTCCGTGGAGCCTTATCTCGCGGCCATCGAGAAGTGCGGTAAGGTCGATCTGATGCTTGCACCCGTCACGGCGTTCGCCGCACGCCTCGCACGTGAGAAGCACGGCACCCCGCTGATCACCGTGCATTTGCAGCCTGCCGTATTTCTGAGCGTGCATGAGACACCACTGCTGCATCCGGCGATGCGCCTGCTCCGCCGCATGCCGGTGTGGTTTAAGCGGGCACTGTTCACGCTACCGAATCCCGTCGATCTCTTCGCGCTGCCCAAAGTGCGGCGCATTTGTGAAGCGAACGGCGTCAAACCACCTCGTAGCCTCTGGCGTGAGTGGTGGGACTCTCCAGATGGTGTACTGGCCCTGTTTCCCAAGTGGTTTGCGAAGCCACAACCCGACTGGCCGGCAAATCTGCTGCAATGGACCTTTCCCTTGGAGGATTTGGCGAAGGAGCAGCCGCTTTCGACCGAACTTCAGGCGTTCCTGGCCGCTGGTGAAAAGCCTGTCGTCTTCACACCCGGCAGCGCGAATGTTCAAGCCTCACGCTTCTTTGCCGTCGCGGCTCAAGCAGTCGCGCAAGTCGGCTGCCGAGCGGTTTTTGTGACGCGTGAGCCGAAACAGGTGCCGCCGAATCTTCCCGCGACCACTTTGACCGTCGAGTATGCGCCGTTCAGCACGCTGCTGAAGCAGGCGAGCGTATTTGTGCATCACGGCGGCATCGGCACGATGTCCCAGGCTTTCGCTGCTGGCGTGCCGCAGCTCATCATGCACATGGCACACGACCAGCCGGACAACGCGGAGCGCGTAGAAGGTCTTGGTGTAGGACTGGGTCTCAGCGTGCGGCAGTTTACGCCGGAGCGGGTGGCACACGAGTTGCAGCGCCTGTTGCATGGTGCCGCGTTTGCCAACGCCGCAAAGGCTTGCGCGCAAAATTTGGGCAAAGCTCGGAGTGCGGATGATTTGATGTTTTGGATCGAAGTACGGCTCGGGAAATGATTACTTGATCTCGCGGGCAGTTTTCGATGTATTTGGCCCATGCGCTTCCTGCTTCTTTTTCTGGCCTCATTCGCTACTATCCTCAGTGCGGGTGAGTTTGATCCTGCCGACAACACCATCGTGCTGGGCAAGCGGGTGGGTTTGATCAAGTCCGGCATGACGAGCACGGACATCGAGCGTGCCTACGGTAAGCAAAATCTGAGGTTACAGAAGCTCCCAGGTGCCGAAGGCGAAGAGATTGATGGCGCGAAGCTGTTTGCCGACACTGATCGCGAACTGGAGATCATCTGGGATCCTGAGAAAGAGAAGACCAAGGTCGTGTTTGACATCCGCGTTATCGGCAAGGCGTGGAAATTTGAAAACGGCCTGAAGAGCGGGATGTCCGCCGAGGAAGTGGAAAAGATCAACGGCAAGCCGTTCCAAATCGCCGGTTTTAGCTGGGATTACGGTGGCTACGCGAACTTCAAAGGCGGCAAACTCGATGCGAAGGTGAGCATTCGCTTCAGCCCTTCCTCTGACGAGGTGCCGGACTACTTGCAAGGGGACAAACAACTCTCTTCCAGCGATAAAAAATTGCGCGCCGTGAAGCCGCTGGTCGATGAAGGCATCACGGTCTTCATGCGGTGAGCGGATACACAAGCACATCAACGCCCGGTGAGCCGATGATGTGATCGGGTGGACGGCTTGGATCGGCGAAACCTGCCTGGAGCAGAGGTTTCACATCCCAAGTTTCCAGCTTCACGTCCGCCAGCGGATATGGCGTATGATGCACCTGCCCGCAGCGAATGCCTTTTGGTGCCTTCGAGAAGAGCAGGTAGCGTTCGGCGAGGAAGAATTGGAGCGAGCCGGGCTCGGCGACGTGGGTCTGAGGTTGGATGTGATAGCGGAAGCGTGATTCGTTTGCTTCACCGCGTCGCTGGCAGTTGTAGGCGATCTCGGTGTCGCTTATCGCCGCTTGCATGCGGGCGTGTTGATACGGCAGATGAAAGAAGGTGCGCGCAGTCCAGACGGCGAGAGGCTGATTGCAATCCAGCGAGTAAAACCACACGCCGGGGCGGCCCTGGTCATCATGCACATAGGTGCGCACGTTGAGTTCGAGGAAGTTGCTGATGCCGGGCACAGGCGGGCAGAAGCGCGGACGTATGCCACGCATGTAAAACGGGACGATGGCGAGCCATGCTTCACCTTGAAAGGTGTCCACGAACAAACCGGGCGGCAGAGTGCGCTGAATCTCCGCTGTATCCCAGCGCCAGTGTAGGAAGAGCAGGCTTTCCCAGCGCTGGTTCATCACGTGCGCGCGCGTCGGACGATCACGGAAGGCGAGACGGGATTCGAGCGTGGGTGTGACTGACATGCCGAGATGATACGCTTGAATTCGCACCCAGGCGCCGCTCGGATTCGTTCATCAAGCATGCGCTATCGCTCATCGACCCTCGGCTTCCTGCTGCTTTCGCTGCTCAGCCTCATCTCCTGCACCTCCATGAAACCCGCTCCGCTGCAAACTGTTCCCCACGTCGATCTGAAACGCTATGTGGGCGACTGGTTCGTCTTTGCTAATATCCCGTACTCCTTGGAAAAGGGCAAGGTGGGCACGCTGGATCGCTACGCGCTGCGCCCAGATGGCAGGATGGACAATATCTTCCTGTTTCGCCGCGGCAGCCTCGATGCGCCGCTAGAGCAGTGGAAAGGGGTTGCCTGGGTTCACAACAAGTCCACCAACGCCGAGTGGCGCGTGCAGTTCATCTGGCCGCTGCGAGTGCCTTATCTCATCATCGATCTCGATAAGGACTATCAATGGAGCGTGGTTGGCTATCCCAATCGCAAACTGGCCTGGGTGCTCAGCCGGAAGCCGGTGCTCGATGAAGCAACATATCGTGGCATTCTGGAGCGGATGGCGAAGCAGGGATACGACACACGCTTGCTGGCAAAGGTGCCGCAGAAGTCGGAGTAACAAAAAGAGGCAGGACTTTCGCCCTGCCTCTTTGATTACGTTGATATCAAGCAAACAGCTTCGTCACCGGCTTGGCCTTCACGAGTTCACGCGGCTGGTTGAGATGATTGTAAACAATCGTCTCGGGGTCGATGCCGACGGCGTGGTACATGGTGGCGAGGAGTTCGGTGGGATGGACGGCGTCTTCAGCCGGGGCGGAGCCGGTGGCGTCGGATTTGCCGTGGATGTAGCCGCGCTTGATACCGGCACCACCGACGACGGCGGTATAGCAATAAGGCCAGTGGTCGCGACCGTCGGCGCTGTTGCCGTTGCCGGAGGTGGACACGCCTTTCTCGGGACTGCGGCCGAATTCGCCGAGGACGACGACCATGGTCTCGTCGAGCAAGCCGCTAGAGTCGAGATCGGCAAACAGCGCACTGAGGCCCTGGTCGAGCATGGGGCCGCTCTGGGTCTTCATGCGTGTGGTGAGGCCGACGTGGTGGTCCCAGGAGTGGTTGTCGGAGTTGGCGACCTTGGGCCAGATGACTTCGACGACGCGGGTGCCGGCTTCGAGCAAGCGGCGGGCAAGCAGGCAGCTCTGACCGAAGGTGTTGCGACCATAGCGGTCACGCATCGACACGGGTTCACGATCAAGGGCGAAGGCATCGCGCGCACGGCCGCTGGAAATGAGGTTCAAGGCCTGGCTGTAGTAGCTGTCGAGGCTGAGATCCTTCGTCGCGGCCTCAATGGCGGGCATTTGGTGATCGATGGCATCACGCAGCTTCGCGCGGCGTTCGAGGCGCACGCTGAAGAGGTCGGGACGCATTTGGAGGTCGTCGATTTTGATGCGGTCCATCTTGCCCATGTCGAGGTCATCGCCATCGGGGAAGAGCGTGTAAGGATCGTAAGCCTTGCCGAGGAAACCGGCGCCGCCGCCTTTGCCGACGACGTTGGATTCCTGCAACGGACGTGGCAACTGCACGAACGGAAGCATCGGCTCCTTGAGCGGCTTGAGGCGCACGATGTTGCTGCCGAAGTTCGGGAAGTCCTTCGCGTTCGGCGGTTCGAGCTGTCCGGACGGGCTGACCTTGTCGGTCGTGTAGCCGGTCATGATCTGATAAATGGCCGCCGTGTGATTGAAGAGTCCGTTCGGCGTGTAGCTCATCGAATTGATCATGGTGAACTTGTCGTTCACCTGTGCGAGTTTTGGCAGGATCTCGGTGAAGTGCTTGCCAGGAACCTTGGTGGGGATCGTCTTGAACGCACTGCGCACATTGTCCGGCACGTTTTCTTTCGGATCCCAGAGATCGAGATGGCTCGGGCCGCCCTGGAGATAAATCATGAGCACATGCTTGGCCTTGCCCCAGCCGGCACGGCCTGCACCCGTTGGTGCGGTGGCAGCGCTGGCAGACTGCGCACGCAGGATGTTGTTGAGCGTGAGACCCATCATCGAGCCGCCGCCGACGCGCAGGATGTCTCGGCGTGAGAAGCCGAGATTCTTGTCGCAAAGGTCTTTGCCGGGAACGCCAGGGATGCGGAACATGATGTGCTAGGGGTGAGTGTTAATGGTCAATTTCAGCGGCATGTACGACCAGGAAGGGCTGATCTTGCCATTTCGGGGCAGTTTACGGAACCGGAGCGGGAAAGTCCATGAGACGCGCGGGATCATGCCGAGTCCTTCTTGCGACGGCGAAACGGATGCCAAAGCTGGCCGAGGTAGTGTTTGGAAATCGGTTCGTGGATGCCGAAGGACTCGGGTTCGTGATCGGGGCAGCGGTAGGTGCCGAAGAGGATGTCCATCAGCGGCGAAATGTTCGCGTAGTTGCCGGCGTCGCGTGCTTTGTCGTGATGCCAGTGATGTAGCTCCGGCGCACCGATGATCATGCGCAGCGGGCCGATGGGCAGGCGTACGTTCGAATGAATGAAGATGGCCCACAGGCCACGGAAGGCGAGGAACCCGGCCAGCGTCTCCAACGGAAAGCCGAGGATGAACGCGGGCAGGTTGATGATGCCGACGGTGTAAATTGTGTCGAGCGGATGCTCGCGATGCGCCGCCAGCCAGTCGAGATGCTCCGCGCTGTGATGAATCGAATGAAAGCGCCACAGAAACGGCACCTTGTGCTGCAAGCGATGCGCCCAGTAGATGAGGAAATCGCTCAGCACAATCATCTCGATGGCCTGCAGCCACCACGACTGCGCGGCGATGCTCGCACGAAAGTTCGCAGGCACGATGCCATCGAGCCAGCCACGGAAATGATTCAGTGCCCAGAACACGAGGCCGCTCCAGAGCAGGTATTGGCCGAGCAGGAAACACAGATCCGTCCAGAAGGCCGGACGAAGAAACTTCTGGCCTTCACGAGCGGGCAAGAGCTTCTCCAGCGGGCGGAACAGCACTACGAGGAAGAGTATGCTCAGACCGGTGGAGAGGATGACGGCGGGGAGGGTCATGGCTTTGAGGCAGGAGCTCCGAAAGGATCATTGGCTTTCACTGTGGCCTTCGATGTCCCACGAAACGGATCATTCGGAGACGGAAATCCCAGAAATGGCTGAAGATCGATGCCGAAGTCCGCGAAAGTGACGTTCAGAAATTCGGGCATGGGCAGCTCAACCAGTCCACTCTTGCTTCCATGCATGAGCCGCCGATCTGCCCGGACTTGAAGCAGATCGTCCACCTCAATACTCGACACTTTTCGTGTGGAGAAAATGGGCTGGCTGATGTTCTTGCTGGTGATGATTCTCAATTCATCGCGCGGCTGCTTGGTTTTGGGCGGCTCCAGCCCAGCACCGTCATACTCGATGAAGCTGTTGATCGAGACCACCGTAGGATCCAAGGTCAGATCAATCTCGCTTAATCCGAGCGGGTCAGGTGGCGGCACATTGGGTGTGACATGTGAATAGATGACGTAGCCCGTGAGCAGCGTCAAGGAGGAGCCCACAGCGAGCAAGCGGACGAGTTTAGATCGCAGGTTCATGGCTTCACGGGAGGCAGCAGGGGTTTGCTGGTTTGCAGCGCTCCCGCGTTGATCGTGGTGCCGCCGGTGTTCGATTTGCTGCCGGTGTACGATTTGCTGCCGTGCATGATCAAGGTGCCGGTTTTGGAGCCGGGCATGACGGACTTCGAGGGTGTCGGTGAAGGAAGGACAAGCAGCTTGGAGCTGGGCATCATCGTGGGATTGGCCTGCTTCTGCGTGAACCACACGCAGCCAAAGAGCAGCGTGAGCGATGATCCAACGGCACCGACGCGGAGAAGCGATTTCATGGGCGGCATGATACCTAAACGTCGCCGACGGTGTCGAGCGCAAAGTGAACTGCACGCTCCGTGTGCGGACCACTTCAATCCACGAACATGAACTCGTTGCTCATCAGCAGTACCTGCGCGAGCTGGCTGAGCGGCTGCTGTGGTCGCGCACGGCCCAGTGGCCAGCGGTCGGAGCCGCAGAAGTCGGTTTTGGCATTGGTGAGAAGCTCACCGTTGTCAGTACGGGTGATGGTGGGCTGCCAGTCGAAGCTGTCGCTGTCAGTGCTGGCTTCGTTGTGGACGATGAAGCTCACGGTGTCGCCGCGCTGCAAGTCGGTGGAGATGTGTGTGGGCACTTTTTTGTTCTGCGGCGTGCAGGAGTATTCGGAGACGATGCCGGTGCGGCTGTTGTGAATCCAGGCGTGTACGCCGTCGCCACGATCGCTGTCGCGGCTCAAGACGGCGTCGATGGTGACCTTCATGTCAGTCGGCACATGCCAGCGGGCGGTGACGACGAGGTCTTTCGGCGCGGCGTGGCCGCCGTAGTTGGCCCAGAAGGCATGCCCATATTCGGGATCGGGGATTTTGGGGCCGGGGCTCCAGAGTTTTTGGCCGCCACCGCCGCGCTCGGTGAGATGGGCGAAGGGTTTGAAGTCATCGAAGGCCGGTTTGCCATCGGGCGTGCGACTGAACTTCATCAGGCCGTAGCTCCAGCGGAAGGGCTTCTCGCCGTTGAGCGCATCAGCATCGGCCGCGAAGCGCTGGGCCAGCTCAACTTCATCCGGCTTCGGATCACGGGCGAGGATGCGCTGATACATGGCGCGGATGGCCTCGGAATCGAGCGTGGTGCCGTTCAGCGGCGTTGCTTTGGCAACAGCATCGGCGCGGGCGCGCATGAAGGGGCTGTTCATCAAAAACAGCGCCTGCTGTGGCACGGTGGTGTTGAAACGCTGCGGGCTGTGGCTGTCGGGATTGGCGAAGTCGAACATCGCAGGCACGCTGGCCTGATCATAGCGGTCCACTTTGAGATAAAGCGTGCGGCGCGTGTCGGCGTCCTTCGCATTCAGCTCGATGGCACGTCCGCCGTGCACCTGGGCGTTAAGTTCCCCCGTGGCGGACAAAAGCGCATCACGCATCGTTTCGTAATCGAGGCGCTGGCGGTTGAAGCGGCTGAGAAGATCATTTTCGGCATCTTTCGTGAGCTTGTCCGGCGTGGCGTGGCTGCTTTGCTGATACGTGCGGCTGGTGAGGATGAGCGTGTGCAGCTTCTTTAAGCTCCAACCGTTTTCCATGAAGGTGGCGGCCAGATAGTCGAGCAACTCGGCCTGCACCGGCTTCGGCGTCTGCACGCCGAAGTCGCTCGGCTGAGAAACAAGCGGCCTGCCGAAGTGCTGCATCCACACGCGGTTCACGATGACGCGTGCGGTGAGCGGATTGTCCTTGCTGGTGATGTGTTTGGCGAGTTCGAGACGGCCACTGCCATCGGTGAATTTTTCGCCGCCAAACATCGTGAGCCACGCACGCGGCGCGGGATCGCCCTGACGCGCGGGATTGCCGCGCACGAAGATGCGGCCGTCCTGCGGCTTCGGCTTGTCGAGCATGACCATCGCACGCGGCGGTGCGCCGGGATGCGTGGCGTCGAGCTTGTTGCGCTCGTTTTTGATGCGCACGACGGTTTCGAGATCCTTGCGCGTGAAGAAGGCATCCGCGCCCTCGACCGGCACGGACATCGGCGAGAGCTTGTCCTGCATGAGCTGGCGCACGGGCTCTACTTTGCTGTCGAGCATGATCTGCGCATAGGTCGTGGCGACATCCTTCATCGACTTCGGTGGCGCTTTGGCAAAGCTGGCGGCGATCTCAGGCGAGCAGCCGCTGTCAGGCTTCGCGAGTTCCTGCGTGATGGCGGGCGCCTTGGCGGCAAACTCGCCCGCAGGCAGATCGGCGAAGCGTTTCCAGGCGATCATCGCGGCATGCGGCTTCGCATTGAGCGCGTAACGCTTCAAAAAGTCACGCCATTTGTCCGCCACTTTGTCGCGCAGCTTCGCCTGACCTGCCTTGCCGTTGAAAACAGTCCTGTCGGTGATTCCAGACGCATCTTGAGCGAAGACGAGATATTCAGCGAGGCGCTCCGGCTTGCGGCACTCGTCATAGACCTGCTTCTTGTAGTCGAGCTCCTTCTGATTGATCACGGCAACCTTCGCATCGTAATCCTTCGAGTCGTTTTCGTTCGACGCCTTGCCGATGACAGGCAGCTCGGTCTCTTCCGGCTCATCGCTGCTGTTGAGGATGCTGTACATCGCGTAGTAGTCGCGGCTCGGGATGGGATCGAACTTGTGATCATGGCAGCGTGCGCAGCCGATGGTGATGCCGAGCAGGCCGCGACTGACGACATCAATGCGGTCATCGGTGATGAGCACGCGGTCATTGATGAAGCGCTCACCGACATTGAAGAAACCCAGCGCCGCAAGGTTCGGCAAATTCGGCGTGGCCGCCGTGATGCGATCCGCCGCGAGCTGGTAGCTCACGAACTGGTCATACGGCATGTCATCGTTGAAGGCTTTCACAATCCAGTCGCGATAGGTGTAGGCGTAAGGGTAGAAATTGCTGCGGCCCGCAACCTGATAGCCATTCGTGTCCGCGTAACGCACCACATCGAGCCACACACGCGCCCAGCGCTCGCCGTAGCTTGGTTTCGAGAGAAGCCGTGAAATAGCAGCCTGCGGATCGCGAACTGCAGCCTGGAGTTCATCATAACTCGGCGGCATGCCTGTGAGTGTGAGGTAGATGCGGCGCACGAGCGTAGCAGCGTCGGCTGGAGCAGCGAAATCGAGGTCGGTGGCTTTGAGTTTGGCACCGACAAAGGCGTCTATCGGATTGCCGGTGAATCCAGCAGGCAACGCAGGCTTCTGCACCGGCTTGTAGGCCCAATGCTGCATTGGATCGGCCTTCGGAGCCGCATGATCGGCCACTTCCTTCTCCGCTGGCCATGGCAGGCCCATGCTGATCCATTTTTCGAGCGCGGCGATTTGCGGTGCAGGGAGCTTGTCACCTTTCTTCGGCATCGCTTCGACACCGGCAACGTGATTGACGGCCTTGATCAGCTTGCTCGCGCTCGGATTGCCGGGTTCGACGACTTTGCCATACTCGCTGCCGCGCACGACGGCGGCGCGCGAGTCGAGGCGCAGGCCGTTTTGATGCTTGTGCGCGCCATGGCACTCGTAGCAGCGCTCCGCGAGCACCGGGCGGATGTTCTTCTCAAAGAACTCGATCTGGTCCGGCGGAAACGTGTCCGCCGCCGTGGCGAACGAGCAGGCGACGGCAAGGCCGCCCAAAACGAAAGAGGGAAACTGGAAACGCAGGGTCATGTGGGGGTTTGGCAACCCTGCACTCTAGCGCCGGACGCCAAAAAGCCAAACGCGCAGCGAACGTGCCACCTTGCAGGCCGGAATGGCGCGGCTGTGTCCGATCTCTGCGAGATCGAGGATTGATTTTGCAAACACTGGCTGCCTGCAAGATCATCCGCCCTCACACTGTTCCCTGCCACCCACCATGACCAAACTGCTTTTCTCCACCCTCTTGATCGCGCTGCCGTTGGGCGCCGCTGATTTGAAATTCAAGAAACTCACGCTCTCGAATGAATTCTGGTGCGAGGGCGCGCACTTCGCGGATTTCGACCAGGACGGGAACAATGACATCTGCGCAGGGCCATTTGTATGGTGGGGACCGGATTTCAAAGAACGCTCCGCTTACAGCGCGCCAAAGCCGGACCGCAGCAAGCCGCTGACGGACGAGGAGTATGTGCCCAACCACGCGAAGTTCATCGAGTCTGCGCCTGAGTACAAAGGCAAGGCGGTCGATCCACTCGGCTACTCGGATTACTTCCTCAGTTACACGCACGACTTCAATGCCGACGGCAAGATGGACATCCTCGTCTTCTCTTGGCCGGGCGACATCACGGCCTGGTATGAAAATCCCGGCAAGCGCGGCACCGAAGCGTGGAAGCGCCACATCATTTTCGACGTGACGGACAATGAGTCACCGCAGCTCGGCGACATGGACGGCGACGGCAAACCGGAGCTGATCTGCCACACCGGCGGTCGTTTGGGTTATGCCTCGCTCGACTGGGCGAATCCGACGCAGCGTGGAACTTACCACGCCATCGCCAAGCCGGACATCAAACGTTACTTTCGCTACACCCACGGCTACGGCTTCGGTGACATCAACGGCGACAAGCGCCCTGACATCCTCGACAAGGATGGCTGGCGCGAGCAGCCGGGCACGGCTTCCGAAGAGTGGGCATTTCATGCAGTGCCCTTCGCGCCCGAAGGCGCTCGCGGTGGTTCGCAGATGCAGGTCTATGACGTGAATGGCGACGGTCGCAACGACGTGCTCACAAGCTGGGACGCGCATGGTTACGGCTTCGCGTGGTATGAGCAGAAACCGGACGGCAGTTTCGCCACGCATCAGATTCTCGGTGAAAAGCCGGAAGACAGCCCGCACGGTGTGAAGTTTACGCAAACCCACGCCACTACGCTGGTGGACGTTGATGGTGACGGCGTGCTCGACCTCATCACCGGCAAGCGCTACTGGGCACATGGCCCGAACAAAGACGCCGAACCCGCAGCTCCGGCCGTTTTGTATTGGTTCCAGATCAAACGTGATGGCAAAGGCGGCGCTGATCTGATCCCGCATCAAATCGACGAAGACAGCGGCGTCGGCACGCAGGTGAGCGCCGGTGATGTGAACAAAGACGGCAAGACCGATGTGATCGTCGGCAACAAGAAGGGCGTGTTTGTCTTCCTGCAGGAGTAATCCGGCCTACAACAACACATCGCCCGCCTGAAGCAGGTGTCCGCGCAGGAAGTCGGCGGCAGACAAGCGTCTGCCGCCTTCGATTTGGACTTCGAGCAGGTTCAGCAGGCCGCTGCCGCAACTTACGACGATGCCGTCGGCATTGGCACTGACGATGGTGCCAGGAGAGGGACAGGCATCGGCGTTGTCGATGGATTGAGCACGGTGAATCTTCATCTGCACGTCCTTGAGCATGCACGAAGTGCCGGGCCAAGGTGTGAAGGCGCGGATGAGACGGTCGAGTTCGATGGCGGGACGCGTCCAGTTGATGCGACCGTCTTGTCGCGTGAGTTTGCGGACGTGCGTGGCCTTGGTGCCGTCTTGCTTCTCACGCGGCGGATTACCGGTGGCGAGAAGATCGAGTGCTGCTTCGAGCGCCGCGGGTGCTTGCTGCGCGAGTTTGTCGTGCAGACTGCCGCCAGTGTCGTCAACGGCGATGGGCAGGCGCTGCATCAGCAGGATGTCGCCGGTGTCGAGGCCTTCATCCATGAACATGATGGTGACGCCGGTTTCAGCATCACCATCACGAATCGCGGCCTGGATGGGTGCGGCACCGCGATGGCGTGGCAGCAGCGAGGCATGGATGTTCAGGCAGCCAAACTTCGGCACATCGAGCACGGCACGCGATAAAATCTGGCCGTAGGCGACGACAACCGCGACATCGGCATTGAAAGCCTTCAGTTCTTCGACGGCGTGACGGATTTTCGGCGGCTGGATGACCTGAATGCCAGCGGCAAGAGCACGCACCTTGATCTGCGGCGGAGTGAGCACCTGTTTGCGGCCAACGGGTTTGTCGGGCTGCGTGATGACGCCGACAACTTCGTGTTTTGTCGTGTTGAGCAGCCATTCCAGCGAAGGAAGGCCGATGTCGCCGGTGCCGATGAAGAGGACGCGCATTGCAGCACTAGATCCGCAGCTTTTCCTGCTCCCGCCAGGCTTCCAGCGTCATGACGCTGCCGATGATGTCGTAGAGCACCTTGGCCGGCGACTGGCTGGCGTCGATATCGACCACGCGCTCACCGGCGTAGTAGTCGAGGATGGGTTTTGTTTCGGCCTCGTAGGTGGCGAAGCGGTTTTGGATGACGCTTTCGTTGGCATCATCGAAGCGGTTGTCCTTGAGCGCCCGTTTGCGCAAGCGACGGGCCAGTTCGGTGCGGTCGGGACAGGAGAGATGGAACAGCTTGAGCACTTCGATGTGCGTTTCCATGTACTTGGCCTGCTCAACATTGCGCGGGATGCCATCGAGCACGAGGAAGTCGATCTCCGGCTTGAACTGATGCGCATCGACACGCTGTTTTACATTCGCATGCCAGAGCTGCACGGTCACGTCATCGGGCACGAGTTCGCCACGGCTGGAGAATTCGACAAACTTCTGTCCGAGCGCGGTGCGGGTGTCGAGGGAGCGGAACACATCGCCGCAGGCGAGATGATGGAAGCGCGGGATGGAACCGAGCACTTTGCCCTGCGTGCCTTTGCCGCTGCCAGGAGCGCCAAGGATTAGGAAGGTGCGAAATTTTGCGGGCGTTTTATCGTCGGACATGAGCGGGGATGCTAACACGCTACGGTTTTGACACAACTTGCGCGACGGCCAATTTCACCCGCTCGTAAGGCAACGCGGACAAATCATGACTGTCTTCACGCAAAATTTGAACCCAAGGCTGTGGCGGTGCCCAGACCGCCGGATCGGTGGGACCGAACAGCAGCAGCGATGGCACGCCGCAGGCCGCAGCGAGATGTGAGATGCCGCTGTCGTGACCGAGAAAAGCTGAACAAGTGGTGAAGCGAGCGGCGAGTTCAGAAAGTGGCAGCGAATGCCAGTTGGTGTGCTGCGTGATCTTCACGCCACGGGCTTCTTCGGCTTCGCCAGTGATGAAAACGAAGTCGGTGGCGGGAAAATCGTCTGCAAGCCTGAGCCAGTGCTCCAGCGGCCAGTTTTTCTTCTCGGAGCCGCTGCCGGGATGGATGATGATTTTTCCAGATCGCTCAGTGCTCGAAGGAAAGATCGGTTTTTGAAGAAGATCGTCTTCCAAGAACATGGCGAGCTTCTCCAGGCCCTTCGCGAGTTGTTTTGAGGCATGTTCACCATCGTTTTTCACACGCGGTGCGCACTCGATGAGCGTTTTGACGCCGACACGCTCCATGCTGGCACGGAAGTGCCCATCGGGATCGTAGAGGAAGCTGGTGACGAGATTGAAGCTGCGCAGGTGCTCGGCGAGCGCTTCGTCGATGGGCGCGGTTTTGGCGAACAGCGGGGCCATCGTGCGATGTTCGAGACTGCGCACGGAATCGGCGAGGCCAGCGGTGCGGGCGAGTTCGGCGATGGCGGGATAGCCGATGATTTCAAGGTGGCAACCAGCGATGGTTTCACGCAGCAGGCGGATGGCGGGCAGCGTGAGGATGAAGTCGCCAATCGCACCGCCACGAATGACGAGAACGCGGGGCGACGAGTTCATCAGTAGAACAGAATCGCGGCTGCGAGCAGCACCGCGCCGTAGGCGATGCCGGAATACACCGCCAGATTCCAGCGCTGTGGTTTGGCGAGGAGCCAGTTGATCCAGTCACGCATCAGGAAGGGCATGCCGATGAAGTACATGCCGACAATGATCCAGACGTAGGCCAGAATGGGCAGCAGCAGACGGCTGGTCTGCGGTTGGAGGAAGGCAGCCGTCAAAACTGGGCCAGCGACCAGCAGCATGAGCGAACCCAGCGCCCGCACGGCGAGAAATTCCTTCACATAGATCAATACGGCCACGAATCCGCCGGCAACGACCATAATGAAGGTGTTGCGCATGTGGAAGAATTCTCCCATGTCCATGTTGGAGAGAGCGAAGACGCTCCAAAGAAAATCGATCGAGAGCAGGATCACACCCCATTTGTAGGTGCGTGGAAAGGATTTGAGGAAGGCCTGGGTCTTGGCTGAATTTTTCAGCGCCCAGCCGTGGGCTACGATGAGCGCCAGCGCCACGACGATGCCGGTTCCCTTGAGCGGAATGCCGCCAGTGGGAGACTGATGGTAGAGATAGTCGTAGAGATCGGCAAACATGCGCTGGGGCAGGGGAAAACGGGCGCATAGGTGGCGCAGACCGCCCAAATGCGCAAACGCGATGTTCCTGCGGGAGGATTGAGGTTGCCCAAGCGGTGTGAAGAGACAGTTTGGGGCAGCCCCCGCATGAAAGAAAAAAAGGAAAACATCCCAGCATGGTACGTCGTCCACACCCGCCCAAAGTGTGAACACATCGCGGCGTCGCTGATGGTTGGGTTCGAAGGCGTGGAGACCTACTGCCCGCGCATCCGCTTCCAGCGCAATACGCGGCGGGGCAAGGTCTGGTTCATCGAAGCGCTGTTTCCGAGCTACTTTTTTGCCCGCTTCATCCCCGTCGAGTCGATGCGGGCGGTGAAGTACGCGCAAAGCGTGATTCGCGTGGTCGATTTCGGTGGGAACCTCACCTCGGTGCCGGACCACGCGATTGCAGAGCTGAAAAAGGAGATGAAGGACGTGGAGATTTGCGAGGTGGAAGTCGGAGTGAAGGTTGGAGACATCGTAGAATTGACCGAAGGGCCGATGCGCGGGCTGAAGGGCATCGTGAACGCCATGCTCAGCGGCGCGGACCGCGTGCGCATCCTGCTGGAGTTCCTAGGCCGGGAAAATGCGGTGGAAGTGCCGCTGTCAAAAATCCTCACAGAGCACAAACCGCGTGCAGTGATGGCGGCACGGTGATACGCAAAGGCAATGCTAACCATCCGCGACGTCACCAAGACCTTCAATGCCCGCACGCTGTTCAGCGCTGCGTCGCTGACCATCAACTATGGCGAGCGCGTGGCGCTAGTGGGGCCGAACGGGGCGGGGAAATCGACGCTGTTCTCGCTGATCCTCAAAACGGACACGCCGGATGCCGGCGAGATCATCCGTGACGAGTGGACGACGGTCGGTTATCTGCCGCAGGAGAGCGAACCGGTCGGTGAGGAAACGGTGCTGCAGATCGCGACGGGCAAGGCGGGCGAAATCGAGGCGCTGGAGAAAGTTTTGCGCGAATTCGAGGCCAGCGGCGATGTTTCGAGCCCGGAATATTTTGAAGCGCACGCCAAGCATGATGCGCTGGAGAATCCGCAGGCCGAGGCGAAGGCGAAACGCATCCTCAAGGGCCTGGGCTACAAGGAGGAGGACTTTGCGCGGCCTGCGCGTGAGTTCAGCGGTGGCTGGGTGATGCGTGCGCACATGACGCGACTGCTAGTGATGGAGCCTGATCTGCTGCTGCTCGATGAGCCGACGAATCATCTCGACCTGCTCTCGCTGATGTGGTTCCGCAATTATTTGAAGAACTACCCCGGCGCGATCCTCATGATCTCGCATGACCGCGATTTCATGGATGAGCTGGTGCAGTCGGTCTATGAGATCGACGAAGGACGCTTCATCGCCTACCAGGGCAACTACAGCGAGCATCTGGAACAGCGTGAGGCGAACTGGGAGCGCGCGAATCAAGCCTACAAAAACCAGCAGAAAGAGATCGAGCAGATTCAGGAGTTCATCGACCGCTTCCGCTCCGTGGCATCGAAGGCTTCGCAGGCACAGAGCCGCGAGAAGCAGCTCGCGAAGATGGACAAGCTCGAGAAGCCGCGACCGCTGCGGAAACCCTTCCGTTTCAATTTCCCGCAGCCACAGCGCAGCGGGCAGCGCCTGATCGCGCTGACGGACATTTATCAGGCCTATGAGACGAAGCAGGTCTATCGCGGTCTTGATCTCGAAGTCGAGCGAGGGGAACGCACGGTGCTGGTGGGGCCGAATGGCTCGGGTAAATCGACGTTGATCAAGATTCTGGCCGGTGAAGTGCCGTTTCAGAAGGGCGAGCGCAAACTGGGCACGAATGTGAAGCTCGGCTATTTCTCACAGCATCGCGCGGACACACTGGATCCTGATTGCAGCGTGCTGGAGGAGTTGAAACGCGTCGCACCGGAAATTCGCGAGGATGAAGCGCGCAGCATTCTCGGTTCATTCTTGTTCAAGCGTGAGGACGTGCATAAAAAATGCCGCGTGCTGAGCGGTGGGGAGAAAAGTCGCGTGAATCTGGTCAAATTTCTCGTCGATCCGCCGAACTTGTTGCTCATGGACGAACCGACAACGCATTTGGACATCTGGGCGATCGAGGGCTTGATCTTGGCTTTGCAAAAGTTCGAAGGCACACTGGTTTTCATCAGCCATGACGTGCATTTCATCCGCAGTCTCGCGACGAAGGTGCTGCACATCAGTGACGGCGTGGTGACGACTTACTCGGGCGATTACGACTACTACCTGCAAAAGACCGGCGCGGAAGAGAATGCGCGTGCGGCGGTGATCGCGGCGTGAGTGCGACAGACACTCCTGTCTGTCGATCAACGTCAGCGTGATTTTCAGCGCTCACGCCCAGCCCCAAACCGACGGACAAGGTGTCCATCGTACTTTTATTTTGGTGGCGTTGGAACGAGCTTGGCGGCCCTTTCCACGGCGTCACGATCTTTGGGGCGATAGCGGAGCAGTTCGCGAGCTGCGGCGGGTGATCCCTCTTCTTTGAGGGAACTGAGGTAGGCATCAAACGGCTGATCTTCGAGTGGTGAGAGTGGGCGCGTGGCGGCGGGCGCGAGCAACCACTTGGCCCAGCGGACGGCGGTTTCCTCACCTTTAGCGGGTGTTTTGGGAATGGCGGCAATAGCGGCCTCGAAATCTTCTGGCGGCAGTGCTTCGATGCGGCCTTCAGATGCGAGCCGACGACGAGCCAGGCCTTCGGCGAATTTGAGGAACCACTCGGGCAGCAGTGTGTTTTGCGGCGGCATGGGTGCACTGAAGAAACCATGCTCGGAGACGCGAAAGAGGACGCTTTTACCGTCTTCTGCTACGCGGGCGACGACGATACCCTCTTGGCCGCTGCTTTCACGCGGTGTGTCGCAGATGGCAGGCGTGAGGCAGTCACCTGTGCGTACATTCCAGACACGCATCTCGCCTTCATCGGTGACAGTGACGAGACGTTCGTCATCCGAACTGAGCGCAAGGACTGGCACAAAGGATGTATGGCGCATGCTGACGATGTTTTTGCGCGAGGCGATGTCCCAGACGCGCACTTCACGGTCACGACCTGAAGTGATGAGCAACTTTCCATCCTGAGTGAGTGTGACGGCTCCCACAGCGGGTGGATGATGAAATGGCTCACCGATGGGCTTGAGCGTCATTGCATCATAGATGAACACGGTGCCATCTGAGTCACCTGCAGCATAAAGCGTCTTTTCCCGGTTGGCACCGCCAACATCGGAGTCACGCAACTGCTGCGGCGAACCTTCCGGGCCTTTGATGCGCGTGATCAGGTCCTTGTTGAGGACATCGACGAATTTGCGGCCCGACATGCGCTCATGGATGTTCCAAACCTGCACGAAGGGGATGCCGTAGGGAGCAAGGACTAACGTGGAGCCGTCAGGCGTGATCTTGGCATCACTGACGGCCTGTTGGAGCCGTGCGGATTGTAGCGCCCCGGTCTTGATGTCAAACACACTGACCTCGCCATGTTTGGAAACGCTGGAGATGAGGCTGGTGTCCATCGCCGCCATGGTTTTGTAGATTTCGCCGTCATGTCGGCGGGTGGGGAATCGCAGCTTGCCGTCACCGACGTTCCAGATGTGAACATAACCGCCGGCGTCACCGACGATGATGGATTTGCCATCGGCACTGAAAGCCAGCGAGGTGATCGCGGATGCGTGTGTGATGGGCTTCAAAACTTCGCCGCCGTTG
>CANIZT010000026.1 GCA_947471905.1 Verrucomicrobiaceae bacterium | reverse complement strand
TCGACTTTGATCTCGGTCGTTTTGCTGCTGGCGACGTTGTGGATCAAATCATCGCGCAGCGCGGTCATCTCGCGGGTCTTCTTGATCTCATCGGGATAGTTTTGCGGGCCATACGGGCTGTAGCGGCGGCCATGGGCATGCACGCCGTTAAGGATGTTGTAGTCGCTGTTCCAGAACCAATCCTTCTCCTTCACTGCGGCGAGCACTTTGGCCGGATCAGCCTTCGATTCGCGGCTCTGGTGGCCGTAGATGCCGGTGGCGAGCAGTTCAGCGATTTGCTCGTAGCCCTTCTCCGTCGGCACAAAGCCGCCGCTGGTGAAGGACTCGCCGCCTTTGGAGTAAATCGACTTCGTGGGCGAGAAGAGATCGATGTAGGTGAGCTTGTGCTTCTTCGCGACGTTCTCGATCGCGGCGGCGTAGAGCAGCAAGTTGGAGTTTTCCACGTCGCCCTTTGGCAGATCACGTTTCGCGCTTTGATCTTCATACGCGATGGGGCTGACGAGCACGATACGCGGCGCAGCCTTGCCGTTGTAGGCCTTGCTCAATGTGTGCACGACCCACGCGTCGAGTTCCGCCTCAAAGTTGCCCACTTTGCTCGGGCCATCGAAGGACTCGTTGTAGCCGAAGAAACCGACCACCGTGTCCGCCTTCAGATGCGTGAGCCATTGATCCGGCGTGGCGTAAAAGCCCTGGCCATTGTGGATCGGCTTGTCGGGATGAAATTTCTCCGCGCCGGGGAATGCCCACTGCGATGCACGCGACGGATGCGGACGGAAGCCTGGTGTGTCGCCGACGTGACCCATGTTGCGGAAGAAGAGGTCGCGGTCGGGATAACGAAGCTGCAGTTCCGTCTCGATGCGGCTGTACCAAGTGTCACGCTCAGCGAGGCCATTGCCCACCAGCACGATGCGCTCGCCTTTCACCGGTGGTGCGACGTTTTGATCGCGAGCCGTCGTGGCAGCCGCTGGCTCTGCGCTGGGTTGATGCGGAGCCGCTGCGGGCTTCTCTTCCTTCTTCTTGTCTTTCTTGTCGCCACCCTTCTTGGCGGCCTCTGGCTTCGCTTTGTCCTCAGGAAGGCCCATGGATGGGCTGCTGCCCGTTGCGAAGTCACCGGGCTTCAAATTGCGCTGCTTGTAGTAATCGCTTTTGACTGCGGAGTAAAAAGTCGGGTTAAATGGGTCGATGAAGGCCACATCTGCCTTGGCAGGCACTTCAAGAGCGAGCAAATGATGCGCCGCGTTCACGATGAGGCGACGCAGGTTTTCATCCGCAAAATCGACTGAGGCACCCATGGTTGTGCAGAAGGATTTACCCTTCGTCTGGCCATCCGGAGCTGTGTAGCTATGCAGCCATGCCAGCGGCATCATGGGGTCGTTCTTTGTGCCTGCGACTGCCTTCGATTTCGGATCGAGTGACTCCGTGACCTGACCCCGCAGCAGAATGGTGTCATTCTCCGGTTTCAGATTCACCACGCCATAGACATCGGTGGTGCCAAAAATCTCGCCCACGCCACGCAACACAGCATTCGAGCCATTCGCAGATTCCACGACACTGCGCGTTCCTTCTTTTTTGTGTGCACCATGATGATTCACCCATTTCTCGCCGAGGATTTTCAGCCCGAACTCGCTCCATTTGAAGTCGCCCGTCTTCGCGCCGCCGCTGAAGGCATGCGTCGCCGTGCGGAAGCCGATCACTGGCTTGCCCGCGTTCAGGAACTTCGCGAAGTTCGCCAAATGCTCATCTGGCAACTGACGGAAGCGCGTACCGATGATCAAGAGATCCGCATCCGCCAGCATCTCGGTGCCACGGATGTTCTTTTGGTTGTTCGGGTCGATGTAGCCCGCCTTGTCGTCCGTGGAGAACAGCACGATGCAGTTGAAGCCATGCTTCTTGGCCAAAATCTTCGCCAGCATCGGCATCGACTCCTCCGTGCGGTATTCCTCATCGCCCGCAACGAGTACGATTTTCTTCCCACCACCAGCTCCACCCGGATTCGCGGCGATTTCGAGGTATTCCTGCGCGGACGCGAACGAGCCAAGCAGGGCGAGTGATAATATAAGGTACTTCATGGTTGGGAAAAATCGGAGGGAGCCGATATACCGCACCAAAAGGCGGAACCGGACAAGAAAAATGCCCATTGGACACTTTTTCGGCAAAATCAGCGTCTTCTCACGAGACGATCTCTTTGAGCACACCGGAGCTATCTCCATGCCGCTCGGCATTCACGCCAATGCCGTGGAGCAGGGTGAGCCAGGTGTTGCAAAGCGGTGTGTCTTTCGGCGCGACGATGTTGTGGCCGAGCTTGATGCCGGCACCGCCGCCGGTGAGCAGCGTGGGGCAATTGTCGAGGTTGTGCTCGGTGCGGATGTTGCTGCCGTAGGCGAGGGCGACGTGATCAAAGAGGCGGCTGCCATCGGCTTCCTTGGTGGCTTTGAGCTTGTCGAGGAGCCCGGCGAGCAACTCGCTCTGCACGAGGTCGCGCTGCTGCGAGGCGGCGAGCTTTTCGCCCATGGTCGAATGGTAGTGACTCATGTCATGCGGGGCCACTTTGATGCCGATGCTCGTCATTAGCGTGCTCACCGGTTGGCGGTAGCTCAGCACGCGGGTGCTGTCCGTCTGCATCGCTGCGATGATGATGTCATACATGATCTTGATCTCTTCTTTGCCCGCCAAGCCTTCCTGCGGCTGCGGAATCGGTGCTTTCGGCTGCGGCACACCGATCCATTGTTCGTCCTTCGCGAGCCGCGTCTCGATGTCGCGGATGCCCTGGAAGTATTCGTCGAGCTTCGCCCGGTCGTTCTTGCCAAGACCACGCTGCATCGCCTTCGCGTTCTCCATCACCGTGTCGAGCACGCTGCGCTTCTGCGCGAGCATGGCCTTCTGCTGCTCGATGGGCGTCGTGTCTTTGGAAAACAGCCGATGAAACGCCTCCACGGGGCCCTTGTGACCGCCGATCGGCTTGCCGCTCACATCCCAGGCCATCGAAAGCCCTGGCCCATGTCCGGAAGCCTCTGCATTCTCGCTGCCGTTGAGTTGCAGCGACGCAAAACGCGTGTCCATGCCCAGCTTCGCCGCCGCGACTTGGTCTGCTGAGATGCTGTTGTGAAAGGTCTGCCCCGGCTCGGCGAAACGGTTCGCGCCTGTGAGCCACATCGTGCTGCCCCAGTGCCCTTCGTTCGAGTATTTGTTCCAAAGTCCCTGCACCACCGTGAAGTCCGCCTTGTGCCTCGCCAGCGGCTTCAAGCCCTCCGGCAAGGTGTAGTCCTTCCCCGTCTGCTTGATGTCCGGAAACCAAGTCTCCGTCGTGATCCCCCAGCCGAAGCCAAGAAACACCAGGCGCTTCGGCGAAGCCGCAGTTGAGGCCGCTGAGGCAAAGCGACGGAAGCCCATCGACTCCAATGCGGGCAGAGCAATGAGCGAGGTGCTGGACTGGAGGAAATGGCGGCGAGTTTTCATGAGAAGGGTGATTTCAGTTCAACGTCGTTCGCGTGACTATTTACTGTGAAATTCTTTGCTGCTCACCAGGGCGATGATGAACTCCTTGATCGCAAACTTTCTGGAATGTGCACGCCGAACGCTGTCATCAGCCAAGGCTTCATCTGTGAACCCGAAGGGGCGGCCAAGTGCGTATTGAATCAACGCTTCGGTTAAGCTGCGGGCGAAGTTCTCGGGATTGGAGGCCACGATGTCGCGCAGTTCGAAGTAGTCTTTGAAGGCGGGGCCTCTATGGAAGGCGGCGGCGGGGTCGATGGTCCAAGTCTTGAGGCCGTTCTTCGCGGGTTTGCCGTTGGCATCGACGGCTTGGAAGCTGTCTTCGGTGCGCCATTTGCCGGCCGCGTTGAAGTTTTCCAATCCGAAGCCGATGGGATCTATGGCGCGGTGGCAGCTTGCGCATTGCGGTTCCTCTTGGTGCGCGAGCAGGCGTTCGCGCGTGGTGAGCGGTTTGCCGTTGAGACGGGTGATTTGCGGGACGTTCGGGGGCGCGGGTGGCGGTGCGTCGTGCAGAAGTTTGCGCAGCACCCACGCGCCGCGTTCGACGGGGCTGCTGCGTTCGCCATTGCTGCCCATCGCGAGCACGGCGGCCATGCCAAGCAATCCGCCCCGTGGTGAGTCTTTCGGCAGCGAGACTTTGCGGAATTCATCGCCGCTGACGCCGTCGATGCCGTAGTAGGTCGCGAGCAGGCCGTTGACGATGACGTAGTCGCACTTGAGCAAGTCGCGCGCGCTGCCGTTCGTGCGCAGCAGATGTGCGAAGGTCTCATACACTTCGCGGCGCGCGGCGGCCTTCGCGCTTTCGTCGAAGTCGCGGAATTGCTTCGTGTCGAACTGGAAGAAATCCAGCCGCTCCATGCCGAGCCACTGATGCACGAAGCCGCTGACGAACTCGTTCGCCTTCTCGCTCGCGATCATCCGGTCCACCTCCCTGGCAAGCACGTCGGGCTTCATTAAATCACCGCTGCGAGCGAGGGTGAGCAGCGTGTCGTCCGGTGGTGCGCTCCAGAGGAAATACGAGAGCCGTGTGGCGAGTTCGGGCGCGGTAAGTAGGCGCGGCTTCTTTTCCTCGGCGGGTTCGCTGAGATAAAGGAAGCGCGGTGAGGCGAGCACGACGCTCAGAGGTGTCTTGATCGCGACATCAAACCTATCTCCAGCTTTGATGCGTGCGTCAAAGAGCTTCACCAACTTGTCGATGTAAGCATCGGACGGCGGCTTGTCGCGGAAGGCGCGCGTGGCGAACTTCTCGATGATGGCGCGCACGTGATCGTGCTCGCTGGCGTTCGTTGTGTTCGCAAAGAGCACGGGCTCGGCGGTGGCTTTCGTGTCGGCCTTGTTCAGCGGGCCTTCGTATTCGATCCAGTCGATCCAAAGCGATGGATCGCGTTGCTTCGCGTCTTTGACCAATCGCGTGCGGCCCGGGAGGCTGATCGATTCTCTCTTCAGCGGACGCTTCTCCATGAGGACAAACTTGCGCGGACCACCCGGAGTGATTTTGAACGGCAACTCGATGACCTCGGGCCGGTCGAGCGTCGCGGTGATCTGCTTGTTGGCGAGGAAGGTGCGGTCGTCTTTGTCGATGGGGCTGGCTTCGACAAACGTAAGGAACGCGCGCTCTGCGGGCATGTCCGGTACGAGGCCGATCTTTACGCGCATCACATAGTCGCCCGTCGCGGTTTCGGTGGGCAGGTCGATGGCATGCTCGGAGGTTTCCTGGACGGTGTTGTCGAGATAGAGGCCGGTCTTCGACAAAGGCCGGTCGAGGTATTGCTGGAACCAACGGCTGTTACTGTCCCACACGACCTTGGCGAACTCGGCGTGCGATTTGTCAGTGAAGTCGAACTCCTTCAGCCGCTTCTCATCGCCACCAGAGGCCTTCCACTTGGCGTATTGCTCGTTGAGGTATTTGAAGCGCAAATGTCCGCGCTCCACTTCGGCGCGACGGGTCTCGGGCTCGATGCGCTTCGTCTGAGTCAGCGACAGTGCTTGCTTCACCAGCGGCCCCTCCCAATCCACCCAATCGATCCACAACGCAGGCACGGGGCCGACGCCGGTTTCCTTGCGCATCTTTTCGTAGAGATCGTGATCGAGCTTCACATCGCGCTTCTCACGCAGCACAAATGTGCGCGAACCATCAGCAGCGATGCTCACCGGCACTTCGATGATCTGCGTTGCATCGGTGCTGCCGCTGATCTGAAACGTCTGCATCAAACCGAATTCGTCCTTGTCCTTGCGTGTGCCGAGTTCGACAAAGTGCCGCTCCTTCGGCGTGCCCTTCACCGCGCCGATGCGAAAGCGCAGCATGTAATCGCCCGGCCCGACTTTCTCCGCTTCATGCTTCGTTTTCATCCAGCCCGATGGCTGATCCGGGGGCAGCGTGATGACCTCCTCGGGATGCACGTTGTAGATCGTGAGGTAGGCACCGGTCTTCGTGAGCGGATCATTCAGGTAGCGTTCAAAGCTCGGTCCGTTTTCCTCGAATGCACGCACGCGGAACTTCGCTTCTTGCTCATCGGCGATGCCTTTGCCGAAGGCGCTCGGTGGCTTGCTGCGATCGCTGTCGAGATACGCTTTCGCGACCGTGTAGCCACCTTTGAAGTAGCCATTGTAAGTGCCGCCAACCATCGCGTTCGCATGAAGCTCGACCTCGCGGCGCTCTTTGACCGTCTTCGCCATGACCTTGTCGGAATCCGCGCTCGCCACCTCGATCCAATCAACCCAAAGCGCGAACTCCGGCCCAATTCCGGTCGCCTTCTGCCCCTCGGCGAACAGGTGATGTGCGACATCCTCCGATTCATAGGTGCCCTTCTCCTGGAAGAAGAAGCCGAAGCCTTTCGCGGGCGAGAACTTCAGCGGGATCTCCAGCACCTGCGGATGCTCCATCGTGCCCGTGACCTGATGACTGCTCGCCACCGCACGCACGCCACTGTCGTGCTGCGAGCCGAACTCGACGAAGTGCCGCGAGGCCGGCGTGTTGCCCGTCGCCGCGATGCGCACGCGCACGATGTAGTCGCCCGCAGGCCAGTCGCCAGGAAGGCGGAAGGGCTGATACGGATTCACAAACACATCCTCAATGGTGAGGAAGGTGCCCGTCTTGGTCGCCGGATGCTCAAGATACGCGCGCTGATACGGCACACTACGAACCCAGTTTCGACGACCTTGTTCATCGGCATGGATCTCATCGGTGAAACCGAACTCCTTCGGTGAAGGCGCGCCATTGATGCGCTGCCATTGCGAATAGAAGTGGCGGTCATCTCCCTTCTTCTCCGCACGGATATTCGCCGCTGAGTCTGTATTCTCCGGCCCCTGCGCTGCCGCATCCACGGTCTTCGTCCACTTCACATAGCGCTCATGCGCGTCCGTCCGATCCGCGAGCGACTTCGAAATCCGCGCATTCCTTTCCTCCGTCTCGACGTGCATGAGCCTAGGCTTTGCCCCCGACGGTACGACGAATCTCGCGAAGTGCTCATCCAACGCCTGCCGCCCGAGCGCGAGGTATTGCTCGAACTGATCCGACGACATGAACAACGACGAGCCCACCGTATCAAATGTCCCCGCCCCTCCATCAGCAGGAAGCTCGCGCACATTGATGTCCACGCCGAGCAGATCGCGGATCGTGTTCTTGTATTCGCGCCGGTTCAGCCGCCGCATCGTGATCTTCCCGCCCGAGTCTCCGAGCGTGCGCCGCGCCGCCATGAGCGTGTGCGAGAGCGAATCAAGGAACTCCGTCTTCGCGACGCGCTCCGGCTGCTTCGAGTCCTCCGGGGGCATCTCACCCGAGTTGATCTGATTGAGAATCTTCTGCCAGCGATCCGCATTCTCCACCGAGTCCAGCGCGAATGAGATGTCATCCAGCCTCAGCTTGCCCTTCTGCTTCTTCTCAGTGTGACACTCCACGCAGTAGTCTTTGAAAAAAGCACGATGCTTCTCGGCGAGCCGCGCCTGAGGAGCATCGGCGGCGTGTGAAGCCAGCGACAGAATGGCGAACAGGTAAGTGAAGAAACTTCTCATGCTTGAAGAGAGATTCATTTCGCGATTTCACCGTGGAGCTGAAACGCCTGCCAGTCGGCGGCGTAGGCGGCGTTCACGAACCAGGACGCAGTCGCTTTATCGCCAGCGAAGTTCGCGAAGGACGCGGTGGTGAGTGTTTGATAGCCGCCTTTTGTGCTGTCCCAGTTTTGGCCGAGATGGCCGTTTTCGAGTGTGAGGGTATTGAGCTTAACGGGGCCTTGGCTGGCGCCGGCATTCACTGGGACGCGTGCGGCGAAGGTGTGACGGAGAAACGAAAACACAAGCGGCCAGGTTTTCTCGCCGGGGCCGTGGCCTGCCTTTGGCTCGACGGCGATGTTCCAGAGCGCGGCGTGATTTTTCCGCAGCGTGGGCACGACGGCGAGATTCTCCTCGCGCGAGGGGCGTGCGAAGAAACCGTCGTCCTCGCCGAAGATGACGAGGCCGGGCACCTGCGCAGCGCCGGGTTGATAGACTTGGAACGTGATGCCTGGACGCATCGACACGAAGCCCCACACGCGCTCGGGCGCATACGATGGGAAGATGGCGGAGAAGCCGGTGCCGTTCGAGTGACCGTAGAGGAAGAGCGGCGCGTGCTCCAGCTCGGGATGGCTGCGTTTTTTGCCTAACAACTTCAGGCGATCAAAGAGCAGGCTCCTCGGCCAGAAGCCGCGCTGCATGGGATTGCCAACGAACTTGAACAACGCGAGGTGCAGCTCCTTTGCGAGCGCGCGCATGTCGGCGCGACGGAACAAATTCTCGCCGCTGCCGTGGCCGGATATGACGACGATGCCGCGCGCAACGCCGATGTCGTCGGGCAACCAGAGATCGAAGCGCACTTCCTCGCGCTGGCCTTCGCCTTTTTGCTTCACGGCCTCGCGCCATTGATCATCGCTCACTTTCCAGTCCCAATTTCGAGTCACGGCCTGCTGCGGCGAGGGCGTGCCCCACTTCGCTTCATCGAGCACGCCGTTCCAGCTCTTCGTGTCTTTGCTCTGCACGTTCGCGCTCACCCAGCCGAGGCTGTGGCACTCGGGGAGTTGCTCAAAGGTGGTCCACTCGGTGCCGTCGTTGGCTTTGCGTGGCGCTGTCCATTGCGCATCGATCCACGGCAGCACTTTCTCCGCCCACTTCGCTCCGTGAACGCGCAAGCCCTCACCGCTGAAGTGAACGCCTTTGCCATCGCGCTCGCGGAGCTTGCCTTTCAGCGCATCGGAGTCGGGGCCTTCGAGTGCGATGCCGTCGCGCCAAAGCGAGGCCTGCGCGGCGCGGATGTCGTCGCTGCCTTCATCGCCGGGCACGTGATAACTCGCCTTTGCAACAAACCACGGCGCTTCCCAGCCGATGGCGCGACGCGATTCGCGGATGATCTTCTCCAGATGCTCGCGGTAAAGTTTGCCCGGCAACGTGCGCGTCGCGTCCTTCTGATTCGCATCGCTCTCGCCCTGATGCCAGAGCACGGCGCGAAAGCCCTGCACGCCCACCGACTTCATCCGCGCGACGAGCATCGCGTAAGCATCGCCTTTGCTCATCCACTCTCCCGACCCGAGCTTCTGCACTCGGCCTTCGATGGTCGGTGGATTCGGAAACGTCGCGCCCTTCGGCAACCACTCGCGAACACTCGTCGCGCCGATGCCGCATGCGATGATTCCCACGGGCACATTTTCTTTTCCCGCCACCGCATCGGCAAACGGTGGCATGAAGCTGCCACCGCCGCCGCCCGCGCCGGGTTGCGGATCATTCGCGAGCTGCCACTTCGTGCCATCAAACGCCGCCACGCGTCCTGACTGCGTGCTTTGCTTTTCCTGGCCGTAGTTCGCCGAGTTCGACTGCCCAGCGACGACGAACACTTCGCCGATGCCCACATGCGCCACGCTGCCATGCGCGACTTCCTTGCCTCCACGCGTCACCCGCACTTCCAACTTCCACCAACCGCCTGCTGGAGCCTCCACTGTGCCGGAGAGCTTGCGGCCTGAGATCGAACCACCCGCGCGCAGCCAGCCGCTCTCCTGGTTTTCACCCACGAGCTTCGCTTCGATCGTTGTATCCGTCGCCGCCACTTCTTCCGACAACTCACCCGCGAAGCGCACCAAGCCTTTCCCCGGACTGCTGCGCTGCACGACCTGGTAATCGAGCGGCGCTGTCAGCGTGAGCTCCGCCGCGGAGAGTGTTGGCGCAATCGTTGCGAAGATCAGTGTGGTGAGGGTGATGCAGATGGATTTCACGACGGGGATTCAATGGGAGTTGGTGGTGGAGTTTGAGGCGGCGGAATCGCTTCGTGGCGTCGTCTTTGAAGAAAGCGCGATGCTTCTCCGTGCGACGCATTCAGAGAGCAGCAGAATGGGCGCGCATCATTCCGCACTGATCTTCAGCACGCGGTCGTTCATGCTGTCGGCGACGTAGATCGCGCCGTTGTGAAAGAGCACTCCGTGCGGGCTGTGAAGCTGGGCATTCGCAGCCGGGCCACCGATGCCTGCGGTGCCGGCCTTGCCGTTGCCCATGAGGGTAATGAGCTTGTCTTCGGCTGGGATGTATTTGCGCAGCAGATGATGCTGCTCATCGCAGATGAGCACGTTGTCGTGATCGTCGATGCCGAGGTGCTTCGGATTGCCAGCGAGTGGCAAATCGGAGCCGCCGAGGTGCTTGTCGTCGATGAGCACTTTCACAACGCCGTCCGGCGTGCGCACGCGCAGCGACGTGCCGCCGGCGATGTAGAGATTGCCCTTGGAATCCAACGCGATGCTGCGTCCACCGGGGCAGCCTTTGATCGTGTCGATGATGCCAGTCTTCATGTCGATCGTGCGCACGAACTTGCTGAAGCCGCCGACATAGAGAGTGCCGCCGTCGTTGCTAAACCACAGGCTCGCGACGCCATCGAGCGCGGCCTTGTCAGCAGGCCCGCCATCGCCCGTCGCGGCTTTTCCTTCGCCGGTGCCTGCGAAGGTGCTGAGGATGCCGGTCTTCACGTCGATCTTGCGCACCTTGCGATTGAAGCTGTCGGCGACGTAGAGATTGCCTTCGGGACCAATCACGATGTCGTGGATGAAGTTGAACTCGCCCTTGATGGCAGGCCCGCCATCGCCGCCGGAGCCGACCACACCCGTTCCCGCGATGGTCGTGATGATGCCCTGCGTGTCCACTTTGCGCACGAGCTGGCCGTCGTTCTTGTTGCCAAACTGGCCGATGAAAAGGTTACCGGCCTTGTCGAAGATAACACCGAAAGGCTTGGCCACCTTGGCTTGATTGGCCGGGCCGCCATCGGGTCCATTGCCTCCGGCGACGAGAGTGACTTTGTCAGCCCAAGAGGTGGAGATGCTGACGAGCGAGAGGACGAATGAGGTGATGAAGAGCTTCATGATGGAGATGGGTGAATGAGGTTGGTGATGTGGCAAGGCAAAGACACGCGCGCAGGGTGTGCCTCATCGAGTTGGCGGAGAACTCTACGCGACGAGTTCCTTCACCACGCCCGTGCTGTCGCCATGGCGTTCGGCTGGGATGCTGAGGCCGTGGAGCATCGTCAGCCACACGTTGCACAGCGGTGTGTCCTTCGGCAGCACGAGGTGGTGGCCGAGCTTGATACTGGCAGCACCGCCGGTGAGGAGCGTGGGGCAATTGTCGAGGAAGTGGATGGAGCGGATGTTGCTGCCGTAGGCGAGGCAGGTGTTGTCGAAGAGACTGCGGCCATCGGCTTCCTTCGTGGCCTTCAGCTTATCGATCAAACCCGCGAACAACTCGCTCTGCGTGGCATCGCGCTTCTGCGATGCCTCCATGCGCGGGCCGGTGGAGTAGTGACTCATGTCGTGCGGCGCGACCTTCAAATCGAGACTCTGCAACAACGTGCCCACCGGCTGGCGATACGTGAGCACGCGCGTGCTGTCCGTCTGCAAAGCAGCGACGATGAGGTCATACATCACCTTGATCTCTTCTTTGCCAGCGAGGCCTTCTTTCGGCTTGGAGATCGGCGGCTTTGTCTTTGGCACACTGAGCCATTGCTCGTCCTTGCCGAGACGCACCTCGATGTCGCGGATGCTTTGGAAATACTCGTCGAGCTTGTCGGTGTCGGTCTTCGTCAGGCCGCGTTGCAGATCACTCGCATCGGTGAGCACCGCATCGAGCACGCTGCGCTTCTGCGCGAGCATCGCCTGGCGCTCGCTCAGCGGCGTAGTTTCATTGGAAAAGAGGCGATGGAATGCTGCGACCGGGTTTTCGAGCCCTGCCATCGGTTTGCCGCGCAGGTCCCAGGCCATGGACAACCCAGGGCCGTGACCGGAGTTCGCCACATCCGGCGTGTTGAGCTGGATGGAGCCGAAACGCGTGTCTTTACCGAGATGCGCCGCCGCCACCTGATCCGCGCTGATGCTGTTGTGAAAGCTCTGCCCCGGCTCCGCATAACGATTCGCGCCGGTGAGCCAGAACGTGCTGCCCCAGTGCGCTTCATTCGCGAACTTGTTCGAGCAGCCCTGCACGATCGTGATGTCCTTCTGATGCCTCGCCAGCGGCTTCAGTCCCTCGGACAATTCCCACGCCGCGCCCGACTTCTTCGCATCCGGAAACCAAGTCTCATTCGTCACACCCCAGCCGAAGCCGAGAAACACCACACGTTTCGGCGGTGTGGCAACTTTTGGCGCAGCGAAGGCCTTGAAGCCGATGGACTCGAGCGCGGGCAAGGCGATAAGCGATGTCGTGCTGCGGAGGAAGTGGCGGCGAGTGAGTTCCGTGTTCATAACGTTGGGAGAATGGTTTGAGTGGCGATCACGCCAAGATGTCCGTGATCACACGCCCGCCGAGATCCGTGAGGCGGTAGTCGCGGCCATTGTGCTTGAAGGTGAGCTTCTCGTGATCGATGCCCATGAGGTGCAGCAGCGTGGCGTGAAGGTCATTGACGTGGACTTTGTCCGTCACGGCCTTGTAGCCAAACTCATCCGTCGCGCCGTGATGGTAGCCGCCTTTCACGCCGCCGCCAGCCATCCAAAGGGTGAAACCATTGGGGTTGTGATCGCGTCCGACGCTGCCTTGCGAATCGGAGGTGCGGCCAAATTCGCCGCCCCAAATGACGAGCGTGTCTTCGAGCAAACCGCGCGCGGCGAGGTCTTCCAAGAGCGCAGCCGCTGGTTGGTCGGTGGCGGCTCCGCAGGAGAGGTGATTCTTCTCGATGTTGCTGTGGCCGTCCCAGGGCACGTCATCGACAGCTCCATCACCACCTGCGTTTTTACCGGCAAAAATCTGCACAAAGCGAACGCCGCGTTCGACGAGGCGACGCGCGGTGAGGCATTGCTTCGCGAAGACTTCGCAGTGCTTCTGATCGATGCCATACAGCTTCTTCGTCGCTTCGCTCTCGCTGCTGATGTCCAGCGCTTCGGGCGCAGCGGCTTGCATGCGGTAGGCGAGTTCGAAGGAGTTGATGCGCGCGGCGAGATCGCCCTGTGGTGAGCGGAGTTGGGCGTGCATTTGATTCATCTCTTTGATCAAGTCGAGCGAGGCACGTTGCTGCGCGGCGGACTCGACTTTGTCGCGTGAGAGGTTGTCGATGACGCTGCCGCGACGCGCATCCAGCGTGAGTGCCTGGAAGGTCTTCGGCAGGAAACCGGCGGACCAAATCTGATCATCGCCACGCGGACGACGCTCGTGCATCACCACGTAGGATGGCAGGTTTTGATTCTCCGCACCGAGGCCATACGTGAGCCAGGCACCGGCGCTCGGACGGCCGGGTTGACTCGAGCCACACATGAGTTCCATCGACGCGGGCGCGTGGTTGTTCGCCTTGAGATACATCGAGTGGATGAAGGTCATCTTGTCCACATGCCGCGAGAGATGAGGGAAGATGCCGGACACCCACGAACCGCTTTCGCCGTGCTGTTTCCACTCAAACGGCGACTTCAAAATCTTGCCACTCGTGGTGAAGAAGCCGGTCTTCGCATCGCTGCCGGGCAAGGGTTCGCCGTTGCGCTTCTGCAGCTCGGGCTTGTAGTCCCAGGTGTCCACTTGTGAAGGCGCGCCGGTCATGAAGAGCCAGATAACGGACTTCGCGCGTGGTCGAAACGGCGCGGGTTTCAGCGCGAGCGGATTGGTCGTCGGTGCGCCTTTGGCTTGCTGTTCGTGCAGCATCGAAGCGAGTGCGATGGAGCCAAAGCCGAGGCCCGTCTGCGCGAGAAATTGTCGGCGTGATGGAAGCAGCGAGGAGGCGGAGGTGAGGTCAGTGAACATGGCGGTAGTTGGGTTCGTGTTCAGTCCACATAGATGAACTCATTGAGGCAAAGCAGGGCGTGGCAGAACTCACGCAGTGCTTGGTTCGCGGCGTCGGGTTTGTTGCCGAGAAGTTTTGTTTGCTGTTCGATGAAGCTCTTCATCCTCGCAGTTTCTTCGGGCTCGGGATCGCGTGCAAACGTGAGCGCGTAGGCTTGGCGGATGATGGCTTCTGTGTTCGCGGGCTTCGTGGCTTGGATGCGGGCGAGCATCTTTGTGGCGAGGTCGTGAACGAAGGGAGAGTTCATCACGGCGAGCGCTTGCGTGGGGACCGTGGTGTTGCCGCGATCACCGATGCTCTGCGTAGGTTCCGGGGCATCGAACATGGTCATGAACGGCTCCAGCTCGCTGCGTTTCACGCGGAGATACACACTGCGTCTGCCGCTCTGGTTGTTGGTCTCAGAGGGGCCATACATCGTGGGATCGAGCTTGCTGCCCATTTGCAGCAGGGCATCGCGAATGGCTTCCGCCTCGAGGCGACGCGCGGGACGTTGTGCCCAGAGATGGTTTTCGGGATCGATCTTGGCGTTGGAAGGATTCACGTCGCCGGACTGCGTGTAAACGTTGCTCAGCATGATGAGGCGATGAATCGGCTTCAATCGCCAGCCGTTGTTAACGAGTTCGTTCGCGAGGTAATCGAGCAGTTCGCGATGCGTTGGTTGCTCGCCTTGCGAACCGAAGTCATTCGTCGTCGGCACGAGACCGCGACCGAAGTGTAAGCGCCACAGGCGATTGACAATCACACGCGCCAGCAGCGGTCCGCCGCCAGCTTGAGCATCGGTCATCCAATTGGCGAGGGAGATGCGCGGATGCACAGGCTCGGTTTGGGGAACCCACTTCTTCTCGGCATCGGGGGAACGCATGAGCACCTGGATGAAGTTCGGAGCGGCCTTGCCTTCCTTCCGATCCACTTCGCCGCGACGCAGCAGATACACATCCTGACCGCCGTCCTTTGTGGAATAAACTTCCATCGTCGCGGCCAGCGGACGTTTGCGCTCGTGCTCGGTGACGGCCGTGAGAAGTTTCTGTGCCTGCTCGTCAAAGCGGCTGAACCACGGCACCATGTCCTTCGGCTCCGTCTTCGCGGCGATGAGCGCATTCAGCTCGCGTAAGTTCTGCATGTCCTTTGCATCGTCGAGCTTCGCATCAGCGTTGCTGGTGAACGAGAGGCGCAGTTTGCCGAGGCCGTAGAAGCGGGCGAAACGGAGTTGGATCTCGAACTCGGTGCCTTCCTTGAACCCGACTGGTTCGCCTTCAACCTCAAAGATCGCCGCGTGATCCTTGCCCATCTCGGGAGCTACGCCCCAGCCAGTTTGCGGGCTGTTGTCCAAGGCCTGTGCGAACTCGAAGCGCTTCTGTTCAAAGGAGACCGCGCCGGGTTTGAGGTCGAGCTTCGTGGGCTTCACCTTCTTCTTCGCATCGAGCGGTCGCGCGGTGATCTGCACATCACCGAGCACGAAGTTGCCGTTGTCCGAGAGACCAGGGCCCTTCTTTGGCAGCGATTTGTCGCTCAGTGCATCGAGTCGGAACGCGCGCACGCCTTGCTGATGCGTGACGACTTTGATCGTATAGACATCGTCCTTCTCCTTGCCGCCTGTGTAGATCACGTGGCCATCGTGATCGTGAATGAGCTTCGCCTTCTGCGCGGACGCCTCTTGCACATCAAAGACTTGCCAGGGCGAGTTCGATTGCAGCTTGGGCAACTCCTTGCTCTTCCATGTCTCGAAGCGCTTCGGCAATTCCTCGCTCTCGAACTTCTTCAACGCCGCGTGCAATGGCGCGCCGACCTTGTTGAACTCGGCGAGCTTCTTCTGCGTCTCGGCATAACCGAGATCAATCTGCACCGGCCCATGCACCGTGGTCGCGAGCGCGGCGGCGATGCCGTAGTAGTCGGACTGCGGCAGGGGATCATACTTGTGATCGTGGCAGCGCACGCAGGCGATGGTGAGGCCGAGGAAGCCATTGCCAATGGTGGACACCATGTCGTCGAGCTGATCATAGCGGATCTTCTCCAGCGTCTTGGCCGTTGTTTGTCCAGGATACGGTCCGGCGACGAGGAAGCCCGACGCGCTCGCGCCCTCATACTCGCCGGGCATGAGCTTGTCGCCCGCGAGCTGCATGCGGATGAATTGATCATAGGGCATGTCTTTGTTTAACGCCTTGATCACCCAGTCACGATAGTGATACGCGCCGGGGCGGAAGCCATCGAACTCATAGCCGCCGCTCTCAGCGTAGCGCACCACATCCAGCCAATGCCGGCCCCAGCGCTCGCCGTAGCGTTCGCTGGTGAGCAGGCGATCGATGAGCTTCGTGTAAGCGTCCGCGCTGGTGTCCTGCAAAAACGCATTGCGCTGCTCCGGCGTCGGCGCCATGCCGATGAGATCGAAGGTCACGCGGCGCAGCAGCTTCTCCTTCGTAGCCACCGCGTTCGGCACCAATCCCGCCGTTTCCTGCTTTGCGATGATGAAGTTATCAATCGGCGTCTTCACCGCCGCGTTCTTCACCTGCGGCACCGCGACTTTGTTGAGCGGCTGAAAGGCCCACCACTCCTTGCCCTTCACGACATCGATCACACGCTTCGGTTTGCTCACTGGATCCGTCGCGATGCGCGGATCGGGAGCACCCATGGCGATCCATTGCTCCACGTCCGCGATGATCTTGTCCGGCAGCTTCCCCTTCGGCGGCATCTCAACGTCTTTGATCTGATGTTTCAGCACCTTCAGCATCAAGCTCTCGCCAGGCTTGCCAGCAACAAGCGCGGTCCCAGTCTCGCCGCCATTGAGCAAGCCCTCACGACTATCAACAAACAAGTCCGCCTTCAGCTTGCCCTTCTCCTTCGCGGAGGCAGAGTGACAACTGTAGCAATGCTCCGCGAGCACTGGGCGGATCTTTGACTCGAAGAAGGCGAGTTGCTCGGAGGATGTCGTTTGCGCAGGCGACGATGCAATTGGCAACGCCACGATGGCCGCCGCCAAGAACGTGCGCATGAGCAAGGTTCGGAAGCCGCGTGCTGTGAAGCTTTGGTTCGTCATTAATGATGGGGGAAATTGATTTGAAGGCGAGAGGTGAGGCTGTTAATCTTAACGTCGAAAACGCCTCGTTCTTCTTTAGCCGAGGGAAGTGTTCGAGGCAGACTACTTCGTCTTGAACTCCTTGCTGCTCACCAGCGCCTGAATGAACTCCCGCATGGCGAGGTCTTTGTCACCGGCTTGCTTCAGCATGCCAGCAACAAGGGGTTCATCGCGGAAGCCGATCGGGCGACCGAGGGCGAACTCGATCAAGGCTTCGCTGAAGCTGCGGGCGAAGGCGTCGGACTTGCTGGCGATGATGTCGCGGAGGGCGAAGTAGTCTTTGAAGGTGGGGCCTTTGAAGAGTGATGCAGAGGCGTCAATAGGCCAAGTCTTCTTGCTCTTCGGGTCGGGTTTGCCGTTGGCGTCGAGGGCGGTGTAGCTGTCCTCGGTGCGCCATTGGCCGGCGGCGTCGAAGTTCTCCAAACCGAAGCCGATGGGGTCGATCTTGCGGTGGCAACTGGCGCATTGCGGGTCCTCCTGATGCGCGAGCAGTCGCTCGTGCGTAGTGAGCACCTTGCCGGCGAGTCGCGTGATGGCGGGGACGTTCGCAGGAGCAGGCGGCGGGGGATCGTGCAGGAGCTTGCGCAGCACCCAGGCACCGCGCTCGACAGGGCAGGTGCGCTCGCCATTGCCGCCCATGAAATGAATGCCCGCCATGCCGAGCAAGCCGCCGCGTGGGGAGTCCTTCGGCAGCGACACTTTCTCGTAGCCCTCGCCCTTCACACCGGAGATGCCGTAGTAGTGGGCGAGCACGCGATTAATGATGACGTAGTCAGCTTTGAGCAGGTCACGCAGGCTGGCGTTGTGCTTCAGGATGTGCGCGATGGTCTCGTGAATCTCGCCTTTGGCCGCGACCTTCGTTCCCGAATCAAAGCGCGGATACAACGCCCGATTCACCTCAAAGAAGTCGATGCGGTCGAGCCCTAGCCATTGATGCACAAAGGCCGTCAAAAAGCCCTCCGAGCGCGGATCATCGAGCAGGCGATTCGTTTGTGCTGCGAGCACCTCAGGCTTCGAGAGATCGCTCTTTCGCAGCTCGACATCCGGTGGAGCGCTCCAGAGGAAATACGAGAGCCGCGTGGCGAGTTCGGCATCGGTGAGCGGCCTGCGTTTGTCATCGGACGAAGGCTCCGCGAGGTAGAGGAACATCGGCGAGGCTAACACGATGGACAGCGTCTCCTTCAGCGCGGCGACGGGTTTGTCACCTGCATTGCGGCGCACGTCGTAAAGGCCCATCAAGCGATCCACATAGTCCGCAGGCGGCGTGGTGCCGCGAAAGGCCTCGGTGGCGAAACGCTCGAAGGCCGCACGCAGCTCGGCAGCGGCTGGCGCGGGCGATTTGTCATCAAGCGGCAACTTCAGCGCGGCAAACCCGGGCGGAGTAGGCTTCTCTGCATTCGGCACTCGCTCCACCTCAATCCAGTCCACCCACAGCGCCAGCTCGGGGCCGATGCCGTTGCGCTTCACCGCCTCGGCACGCTTGCGTCCGCCTTCCTCGTTCGTGTCCCAGCTTCCCTTCTCGCGGAAGAAGAGCGAGCGATTCTCTCGCGTCAGGTTCGCCCGCGTCAGCGTGATCGGAATCTCGATCACTTGCGGTTTCTCAATCGTGCCGGTGATCTCGTGCGTGGCCATGACCTTGCCCGTGCGGGCATGAATACCGAAGTCGAGGAAGCGACGTTCTGCTGGCGCGTCCTTCACCGCCGCCGCACGCACGCGGACGATGTAATCGCCCACAGGCCAGTCAAAAGGCACGAGCAGTTCGATGTAGTTCACGTTCAGCTCCGCCGGATGCCGTGTCTGCGTGCCGAGGTAAGCGCCGCGATCCACGTCCGGCATCTGCGCGTAATACTCGTGATACTTCAGCCAGCCCGCGCCGAGCGAATCGTTCGCCAGATCGGCATCGTTCTCGCCTTTCTTATCAAAGCCAAACGTGCGCGGATTCGGCGCACCGGGGATGCGCGCCCACTCGCGGCGGAGGCGAGACTCATTCGGAAACTCCTTCTTGAGGCTCGCGACGATCTCCTTGTTCTCCGGCTTCGCAGCGGCTTCCTCGATGGCCTTGACCCATTTCTGAGCACGCTCGCGGGCATCGATTTGATACTTCACAAAGTCCTTCACCTTCGGCGTCGTTGTCTCGCCCTCGTAGTGGAGCTTCTTTTCAACGCTCGCCGCCGTTTGCCACGCAAACGCCTCCTCCAGCGCCTCGCGACCGAGGGCCTGATACTGCTCGATCTGGTTCGCCGACATGAAGAGGTTCGAGCCCACCGTATCGAAGCCCCCTGAGCCACCATCCGGCGGCAACTCCGCCACATTGATCTCCACACCGAGCAACTCCCGCAGCGTGTTTTTGTATTCCCGCCGATTCAGCCGCCGCATCGTGATCACGCCATTTTGATCGCCAAGACTGCGACGAGCCGCGACCATCACATTCGCCAGATCATCGAGAAAATCAGCCTTCGCGGCACTCGCTGGCTGCTTTTCATCTTCCGGTGGCATCTCGCCCGAGTTCATTTGATTGAGCACCTTCTGCCATTTTTCAGCCGTTTCGACATTCGTGATCGCAAAGGGCAGATCATCGACGCGGAACTTGCCCTTCTGCTTTTCCGGGCCGTGGCAAGCCACGCAGTGCTCCTTGAACAAAGCACGATGCTTTTCCTGCATGGCGACGTGCTGCTCGCTTTCGGCCGCACGGGCGGTCAGTTGTGCGATGAGCAGGGCCGTGAAAATATGGGTGAGGCGCATGAGAGAAGGCAACATGAGGTGAGGTCTAGAAACGCCCGCCATCCACCATGAACTGCTGTGCGGTACAGGCGGCACCATCATCGGCGGCGAGGAAGAGGACCATTTGAGCAAATTCATCCGGCATGATGCGGCGTTTGATGGCCTGATCACGCATGGTGCCGGCTTCGCCTTCGGGCGACCACCATTTCGTAAGCTGGCGCTCCGTGGGCACCCAACCGGGCAGCACGGTATTCACACGCACGCCATGCGGGCCAAAGGTGCGAGCCATGGTGCGCGTGATGCCTTCAACAGCCGATTTGGCGATGGCGTAGCCGGGGAAGAAGTCCTCCTGCATCATGTAGCTACTGGAGCCGATGTTGATGACCGATCCGTGCTCAGCGGTGATCATCTGCGGTGCGAGTGCCTGGATGGCGAAGAAGTAATGCCGCAGGTTGGTGTTGATGCGATTGTCGAAATACTCCGGCGTCATGTCTTGCCAGCCGTGGCGATCGTCGTTCGCGGCATTGTTGACCAAAACGGTCACGCTGCCGAGATCGCTGATCGCGGCAGCACAGGCAACCTTCAGCGCTTCGATGTTGAGCAGATCGACCTCATAGAACAAGGGCGCATGCGCCGCACCGGCGGCGATGCAACGTTGAATCGTAGCCTTGGCATACGCGACGTTTTTATCCACAAAGGCCACGCGGCTGCCCTGACGTGCAAATTGCTCCACCAGAGCGCTTCCGATGCCATCCGCGCCTCCAGTGATGAAGACTGTGCGATCAACGAGAGACGGGTAGCGAGCGTAATGGGTGGGCATGAAGAGCGTTCAGTTTAGCAGCAGGTGAAACACACGTAGCGCCGTGCCCGTGCCTTTCGCATCGTGGCCTGCGGCGATGCGGACTTTGGCGGTGTGAGGGCCTGGTTTGAGGCTGTCGTCCAGGATCAAAGCCCACGGCAGGTGTAACCCGGCGCTCCAGTGCGTGAAGGTTTCGAGCTTTCGATACTCGCCACCGTCGATGCTGAACTCGATCCGGCCCGCATCAGGTCCGGCGGCGATAAAGAGGCCGCAGCCGGTTCCGGTGAAGCTGAACTCAAAGGCCGCGCCGGGCTGCGTGGCGACAAGCGCGGGCACATCGACAAAGCCAGCTCGTGTGCTTTTGCCGTCCGCAGGCTTCCACGCAGACTCCAGCGTGAAGCCTTTGATGATTTTTGCGTCGGCGATGTTACCGAGACGGCCTTTGGCGTAGCTTTGTGCATCGACCATCGCGGGAAGAGCATGCGGTTTCGCGGCATCGGCCAGTGGTTTGGCGAAGGCGGCGTCCAACATGCGAGCAATGCTGTTGGCGTAGAGTTGATGCCCGAAGGGCGATGGGTGCAGGCCTTTGAAGTCCTTGTTCCAAGTGAACTCGCCTGCATCGATGCGGTCGGTGACTTCGAGTGCGAGATTCAGCGATGCATTACCATACGCGACCGCGACTTTCTCATGCTGCGCGATGGAAGCGGGCACCTTGCCCTTGTGATAGTCATCCATGTGCGGCGGCATGACGAAGTGCATGTGGATGATGTTCGTGAGCGGATTCGCCTCGCGAGTATGACGCACCACGCCTTCCATGCCGCGCAGCATCTGCTCGGGATGATCGGAAATGTTCGAGCTGTCATTCACCGCCGCCTCGACGAAAAGCAGATCGACGGGGCCTTTCGACAGCACATCGCGCTCCAGCCGGAACGAATGCGGCACGGAGCCCATTGAGCCGATGCCTGCCGCGATGAACTCGAACTTCGTCTGCGGAAACTTTGCCTGGAAATACTTCATCACATGATCCCGCCAGCCACCGCCTGCGGTGATCGATCCACCGAGGAAGGCGATGCGTCCGGTCTTCTCCTGCTCGAACTTCCGATGCGCGTTCGCCAATCCACCGCGCAGCTCGAAGTAGTCGAGTCCTTTCGGCAGCTTGGATGAATCATAGCGCGTGCCGGAGAGCTGCTGATCGAGCCACGGTGTGATCTTCTCCGCCCACTTTTGCCCATGCTCACGCAAACCCGCGCCGCTGAAGTGAACGCCTTGTCCTTTGCGCTCACGCAGCGGTCCCTTCAGCGCATCGCTGTCCGGTCCGGGCTGCGCGAGGCCGTCTTTCCATAGCGAGGCCTGCGCGGCGCGGATGTCATCGCTGCCTTCATCGCCTGGCACATGGTAGCTGGCCTGCGCCACGAACCACGGTGCTTCAAAGCCGGTGTCGCGCCGCGAATCGCGGATGATTTTCTCCAGATACTCGCGGTAAAGCTTCCCGGCGAGCGTGCGCGTCTTGTCCTTCTGATTCGCATCGCTCTCGCCCTGATGCCAGAGCACCGCACGGAAGCCATTGTGGTCCAGCGGTCTCATGCGGGCGATGAAGGCATCATAAGCGGCTCCGTTGCTTGCCCACAGGCCATCCGGCAGCTTCGTGACGCGGCTTTCAATCGTCGGCGGATTCGGAAACGTCGTGCCTTTCGGCAACCACTCACGCACACTCGTCGCCCCGATGCCGCAGGCGACGAAGCCAACCGGCACATCGAAGCGCTTCACCAACTCATCGCCCAGCGTCGGCATAAAACTGCCCATTCGACCACTTGCGCCCGGCTGCGGATCATCCGCGATCTGCCACTTCGTGCCGTCAAAGGTCGCCACACGCCGCGTCTGCGTCGTTTGCTTCTCCTCGCCATGATTCGCCGAGTTCGACTGCCCCGCGACGACAAACACCTCGCCAATGCCCACATGCTCCACCGCCGCCGTCGCGACCGCCTTGCCATCCAGCATCGCCCGCACCTCCACCCGCTGCCAACCACCCGCCGGAGCCGTCACGCGTGCCGAAAACTGCTCCTTCTCGATCTGCGCACTCAAAGCCTGCCACCTGCCCTTCTCGCCAATCTTGGCCTCAAACTTGGCTTTACCCGCATCGAGCCCGATTTGCGTTCCACGGATCAAAATCGTCCCCTCCGTACTCGAATGCCGCTGAATCACCTGATGATCAAGCGGCGAGGTCAGCGTGATCTCTGCAGCGGAGGCGAGAATGGGCAGGACGAGGGGGAGACTGAGAAGTCGCATGGGAAAAAGGCAAGAAGGTCAAGTTGCGGTCAAGAGGTCAAGGCAGACCACCTTGACGACCTCTTGACCAAACGAAGCGCCGGATGGCGAAGTCACAAGGTGCCACCATGAGCTTTGAGACATGACCACAGGGTGGAAAGGCAAGGTTACTTCACATGCAGCATACCACGCATGATGATCGAGTGACCGGGGAACGAGCACATCAGAGGGTAGTCGCCGGGCGCGCTGGGCGTGGTGAACTCGATGACTTCTTCTTTGCCGGCGTCGAGCAGCTTGCTGTGCCAGAGGATGTTCTTGTTCTCGGGGATGAAGCCGGTTTCAAAGCCTTTGGCGCCCATGATGAGGGCTTGGTTGGCGATCTCGTCGATCTTGCCGGGCTGCACGAGCAGGAGGTTGTGCGGCATGAAGTCTTCATTCACAAAGGTGAGCTTCACTTTCTTGTTAGGCTTCACGGTGAGCTCCTTCACGTCATACATCATGCGCTCCTTCACGGTGGCGATGCGGATGGTGGTGAGTTCGGGCGTGTCGCTGAGGATGCCGGACTTCTGGGTCTTCGCCTCCACGTCGCCGGCGATGACGCCGCCGTGCAAGGTGGACTCGACATTATACCAGAGGTGCTGGATGACCTGCGCGGCGTTGCGTGCGTGCGACTCGGGCGACTTCATGAGCTGGCCGAGCAGCTCGACGTTGCGGATGTTGTGCTGCGACGAGAGCCAGAGGGCTTCGAGCAAGGGATGGGCGTCCTCTTTCTTGGTGGCGTCGAACTGCTTCACCCACGCTTTCGTGGCGGCGATGACCTCTTTGGAATCACGCGAGCTGAGTTCGATGCGGGCGCGCTGGCGGATGCTGTCGGTGGGGTGCTTCAGCACATCGAGCAGCGCGGGGATCGGCTGGCCGGCGATGGCGACAGGCTTCTGCAATTCGCGGCCGGTGGCGGTGATGCGGTAGATGCGGCCATGCGCGTGGTCGCGGTTCGGGTCGCGCACGTTGTGCTGCATGTGGCCGATGATGACGTTGTGCCAGTCGGCCAAATACAGCGAGCCATCGGGCGCGAAGACGGCGTC
>CANIZT010000025.1 GCA_947471905.1 Verrucomicrobiaceae bacterium | reverse complement strand
TGTACCGAGCACCTCGAATGCGGCCTGCGCTACGTCCAACACGTCACCCACGGCAAACTCCGCTACGCCACTGCCCTACCCCTGCTCCTCGGCATCCAAACCGTCGCCAAGATGCGTTCCGCCGCTTGGGACAAAGTTCAGCAAGGCATCAAAATCTCACGCCTTGATGTCGCCAGCATCTTAGCCCAAGCCGCCATCGCCAGCCGCAGTCCAGAGGCCATGGAGAAGCTGTATCGGAAGCTGGCGGCCTGAGCACTGGTTCAACAGAACTGGCCGTTCTGAAACTAGCACCGTTGGCGTTCACTTCGACACCTTCACCTCAGGCCGGGCTTTCTTGAAGGCGTCTACTCCTTGGTCGGTGACTAGAGTAGCGTGGACATTCAAGTCGCTGAGGGTCTTGATCGCCTTGAGCGTTAAGATGCCAGTATCCGTCAGGGCTTTTGTGCTGGCGAGGTCTAAAGAGGTCAGCTTCCTGCAAGCCGCGAGCTGCGCGACGGCAGCGTCTGTGACTTCGCGATCGTGAATCTCAAGCCGATCCAAACTCGGCAAGGCGACAAAGAGGGCATAATCTTTATCTTCGAGAACGGCTTTGGAGTGCCAGCCAAGATTTCGTAGTTTCTTCAACGCGGCAAGCAAACGAAGTGCGGCGACGCCACTACTGGCACCATTTCCAATAGTCAGGTTTTCAAGGTTCGGCAAGGTGGTGACAATGGACTGAACACCTTCGTCCGAAACCCGGCAACCAGCGACCAAGTTCACTCTCTTCAGGGTGGTGGCGCAACCCTTCAAATAAGCCAATCCTGTGCCAGTGATGCCCGGTGTGTTGCCCATGCTGAAATCTTCCAACTTGGTGAGCCCTGCCAAAGGTGGCAGATCGGCATCGGTGAAGGCGGAGCCTTCGCCAAAACCAAGGATACGCAGATTCACCAGTTTGCCGACCTTCTCTGTAAAGCGAAGTTCGGGCTTGGAGAATTCCGAGCCCGAAGCACTCATTTCTTCCAACTGCACCAACTGTCCCAAGGCGGCGCTGCCAGTGGTGCTGAGTTTGACGTTACTGATGCCCAGTTTACGGAGGTTCTTGAGCCCTTGAAACTGCGTCAGGCAGGAGCCGTCCACTTTGGTGTAACCAAGGTCGATCCGGGTTAGTTCGCTCAGATTGGCGATAAACTTGAGCGACGTGTCGGTGACCGGTGATTTGACCAAGGACAGCTCTTTCAATTTCACAGCACCAGCGATGGCGTCCAGGCCGGAGCCGGTGATGTTGCAATTGTCCAGATAGAGCTTCTCCAGCGTCTTGGCGATGGGACTCAGGCGTGCGAGATCCGCATCCGTCATCTTCATGCCATCGTGCGTGGCGTATTGAGAGAACTGGATCGCCAGGATGTCGAACTTGCCGGCAGGCAGGTCATCCATGATCGAGACACCTCGAACCTTGCCGTCCTTCTCGATGCTCAAGGAGCCTTTCAAAGAGAGCACCCACTCCGCCGCCTCCTTCCACGGGCTGCCTTTGAGCGCCACGGCGGAATCCGACGTCGGCTTGCGTGCCGTGGTGGTGGAGGCTGCGGGTTGAGTGCTGGCAGGAGCCGTGGGCGTGGTGGACGCGGTGGCTGGCTCCGCTCGTGTGCCGCGCTCGTTTTCCAACTCATCGCGGCGTGCCTTCACCTTCAGCGCATCATCGAGGCGCTTCTGCTGCGTGAGCTCGGTCTGGTAGGCGGCCAGCAACTGATCGTAGCGGGTGTAGTAAGGCTTCGCTTTCGCGTCACGATCCAGTTCCAGTTTCGCGAGCGCTGCACGGTAAGTGCCACGCAGGGTCTTGAGGCTGTCGGGCAACGTGTCGAGGTCTGCAAACGGCAAAGGCTGCTTGTCCGTGACGCGCTGTGCTTCCTCACGGAGTTTCACGGCCTCTTCGAGCACGCCGCGCTTGGTGGCGCCCTCCAATGCACGTTTCACCGCCGCAAAATACTTCGTGTCGAGATCACCCACGGCCACCCGATGCGGCGGGACAATGTCGCGGTCATAAGCCGTCTGGAACTGCGCGGCGATCTGCGCGAGGCGGACGAAAAGATCGTTCCCCGTGGGAATCATCTGCCCCGACGCTGCGCTGGCAATCGACGTTTCTGACTTACTCGAACCCGCATCCACCCAGAGCATGAAGCTGGACTTCCCTTTCTCGTAATCGTAGCCCACATCTAGCGCGGGACCGATCTTCTTTGTCTGCTCGATGAGCTCCGAGGACTCGCCCCAAGCCACCCAGATGCCATTCGTCATCTGCGCAGCAGACATCCCACGCCCCGCACGCACGGCTATGGCAGGGCCGAGATCGGATGGAACTTTGCCATAAGGTTTTTCAATCGTTTTCCCGAACTCGTCGGTGACGAAAACCTTGCCCAGCGATGTGAGCAGAATGACGTGATTGGGCGTGGCCCGAACGTCGATCACGTCACGAATTTCTGAAGGAAACTCCGTCAATTTTTTGTCCCAAACCTGCCATCCAGCCACGGGCAAGTCCGGTTTGGCGGCGATGTAGGATTTGCCAAAACCGGCGAAAGCCCGGGCACCACGGAAGAAATTATCCGGCGGGCTTAGTTTCTCCCCACCCCATCGCATGGCGATCAGAATCTCTCCATCCGCACCAAGGGCCATGATGTGATCTCCAATGTTGGCCACAGCGGCCGAGTCCTTGTGAGCAAGATCTTGGCGATGTTGAGACCCGCCGCCCCAGACATTTCGGTAACTGCCATCGGAAGACAGACGCATGTCTGTGGTCGCACCATGAGTGATACGAGTGACTTGAAATGGCCCAAAGGGTTTGGCCCCGGTGTTATCCCCATGCGGCGCTCCCCACCCGACACCATGCGTTTCACCCTTGGCGCGACGCACCACCCAGCCTGCCGCTCGCAGCGCCACTTCGACGACGTCATTGAATTCTTCTGCTTTGCCTTTCTCAGTCGCCCCATTCGGCCCCGTACCGAAGAAGCGCACCTTCCCGCCAAGCTTGCGGGCTTCCACAAGCCATGCGGGAACAATCGGAGCACCTGCTGCGGCGCTTGCAGGCGTAGATGCAACCGGGCTCGGCGCAGGTGTGGCCGGGCGAACCATTTCTGAGGGCATTGAGGACGCAGACGTTTTGGCCGCTTGTTCAAACGGGTTCGGTGAAGTTTTGCTGGGAAGCGGCGCCGGTTTTGCGCTGCCTGGATTTACTTTCGGTGGCGCTGCTGACTTGGTGGAAGATGCCCCTGCTGGAGATTGGACCTGCTTGGAGTCCGCAGCCGGTGGCTCATCCAGCGCCAGGAACGGATTCGGAGGCAGCGGCGGTTTGAGCATGAACCACCCGAAGCCTCCGACCACGGCCAGCACGACGAGAAGCGCCATCACCATGCCCGCACTGGATTCCTTCGGTGCCGGGCGAATCGGTTCCGCTTCATACTGCGGCTGTGGTGCGGATTTTGAGGCAGAGCGATGCGGCACCACTGTCTGGCCACGAATGGCAGTGCTGCTTTTCGGCGCAGCCGCAGTCTTCACCATCGGCACCGTGAGGATGACATCCAAATCCTGACGAATGTCCACCGCGGTCTGGTAGCGCTCCTGCCGGTCCATCTGCATGGCCTTCTGCACGATGGCATCAAAGCGTGGGTCAACCCCTGGCATCTGCGCCGAAGCGGGCTTGAAAGCTCCGCGCGGCACATGCCCGGTGAGCATCTGATACAGCATGACGCCCACAGCATACAGATCCGCACGACCATCGATCGTGCTGCCCATGATGAGCGCCTCCGGGGCCACGTAGTCGGGCGTGCCCATGGCCATGCCGGTTTTCGTCAGGCCATGACTTCCGGGCTCCTCAAGCTTGGCAAGGCCGAAGTCCGCGACCTTTACCTGCCCCTGCTGATTGATCAGAACATTCGCGGGTTTGATGTCGCGATGCACGATGCCGGCGGCATGGGCCACCGCCAGCGCATCACACACATGCGCGGCAATGGCCAGCGCATGCTCCGACGGCAGGTGCTTCTGCTGTGCAATCATGCGTGAGATGTCCGTGCCATCGACGTACTCCATGACGATAAACAACTGCCCTGCGCTGGTGTGGCCAAAGTCGATCACACTAACGATGGTCGGGTGATTCAATCGGGCCATGAGCTTGGCTTCGTTCTTGAATCGATCCGTAAAAGTGGCGTCCTCACGATCCAGCCCCGGCGGGAGAATTTTAATGGCGACAGGCCGTTCAAGGCTATTTTGAATTCCTTTGTAAACCGCGCCCATGCCTCCACGACCCAGCAGCCGCTCAATCGTGTATCCAGGCATCATCGCCTGGAGTTCTTCCGGGCTCGGCGGTTCCCAACGCCAATTCCCACCCGTGGTGCGCGGTGGCGTGTCTTGCGATGAAAAAGGATCTTCAGGCATGGCTTCGAGCTAACAAGATTTCTGCCGGAACCTTAGCAGGATGCCCGCATGGCTGGCAACAGTGCATTTCGAGTGATGCCCGGCTAAAACAAATATTACCCTTGAAACTGAAAGCCTTTTGAAATTGCCACCATCAACCCCGCTTAAACCAGCCCTTCACCTTCGTGAAGAAGCCGAGCTTGTCTTGATCGAGGTTCTTGGCGGCTGGATCAGGCGTCATCGCGGGCACATTCGTCGGCATCTTTTGATCCCAACCACCACCGATGGCTTTGATGAGACCCACCGTGGCAAGCAGGCGCTGTCCGGCGATTTGAGCGGAGGCACGCTGGGTGGCCAAGGTGGTGCGATTGGACTCAATGACATCGAGATACGGACTCGTGCCGGACTCATAACGCGTCTTGGCGAGTTGCGCAGCTTTCTCCGAACTGGTGCGGGCGCGATGCTGGGATTCGGCCTGCGTGCTGAGATTGCGGATGGCTGACAAACTGGTCTCCACATCGGCCAAAGCGGCTAGGAATGCCTGACGATAGCCAGCGAGGGCTTCATCGTGCGCGGCTTTCGATTTGGTCAGGTTCCAGCGGTTCTTGTTTCCGGAGAACAGCGGCACGCTAATGCTTGGCCCAACGCTCCACATAAGCGAAGCCGGCTCGAACAAGACGTCGATGTTACCGCTCTGAAAGCCGCCGCGCCCGAGTAGCTTGATGCTGGGAAAAAAGAGGGCTTTGGCGACACCGATGGCTGCGGTGGTTGATTGTAGCTTGCGTTCAGCTTGCGAGATGTCGGGACGACGTTCCAGCAGATCGCTCGGCATGCCCGCTGGCACGCTGGGAGGTGAAGAAAGTGTGCTGGTGGATGCGGGAACACGAAAACCTGACGCGCTGGTGCCGATCAAGATGGCGAGAACGTTTTCGAACTGGTCGCGTTGCGCTTGCAGCGATGAAATCTCCGCCTCCGCCGTTGCCACTTCGGTTTCGGCCTGCGCCTGCTCCAATTCACTGCCAGCACCGGCCTGAACGCGTGCGCTGGCAATTTTGAGCGCCTCATTGCGCCAACCAACGGCTTCACGCACGATGCGCATCTCGTTGTCGAGCGTGCGTAATTTGAAATAATTCATCGCAACCTCGGCTTGGATGCCCAGCAGCACGTTGTGCATCGCATCCGCCGCCGCAGCAGCATCGGCGCGTGTTCCTTCAGCCTGTCGGCGCAGTTTTCCCCACAGATCGAGTTCCCAACCGAATTCGATAGGCACGTTGTAAGCCGGTCCGCGATAGCTCGCGCCATTCAACTGAAACATTGAGGGCATGTTCGCACTGGTGCGCTGTGTTTCGGCCGTGAGAGGCAGGCTCGCCGTCGGAAAGAAATCAGCGCGTGACATGCGAGCCGCAGCACGAGCCTGATCAAAACGAGCGATCGCGCCTTTGAGCTGCTGGTTGTTCGCCGTGGCGGCAGCCATGAGGTTGTTGAGTCGTGAATCGTTGAACACCTTCCACCATTCGCCTTTGGGCAAGTGCGCGGAGGGCGACGCGGCACGCCACGTCACACCTTTGAACTTAGGTGGCGTCGCTGTGGCTGGCCGTTCGTAATTGGGGCCGACTTGAGCAACGGCGGCGGATGTGATGAGTAGAAAGAGCAAGGTGCGCATGACAGGAATCAATGAGGAGTTGGAAGGGCTGTGGCGGGCAATTCAGCAGTGGCTGCGGTTTTTTTCTGCCGTCCGACTTTCATGACGAGCACATAGAACACAGGTGTGAAGAACAGGCCGAGGAAAGTCACGCCGATCATGCCACTGAAGACGGCGGTGCCCATGGCGCGGCGCATTTCGGCACCGGCACCAGTGGAGACGACGAGGGGATACACACCAGCGATGAAGGCGATGGAGGTCATCAAAATGGGGCGCAGACGCAGGCGGCAGGCTTCGAGCGCGGCTTCAAACGGGCTTAGGCCGTGATCAAACTTCTCTTTGGCGAACTCGACGATGAGGATGGCGTTTTTGCACGCCAGGCCGATTAACACGATGAAACCGATCTGCGTGAAGATGTTGTTGTCACCGCCGGTGATCATCACTCCAGCCAAGGCGAAGAGAAGGCACAGCGGCACGATCAAGATGATGGCGAGTGGCAAACGCAGGCTTTCGTATTGTGCGGCCAGCACCATGAAGACGAGCAGGATGCAGAGCGGATAGATGAAGATGGCCGTGTTGCCCGCAATGATCTTTTGGTAGGTGAGATCCGTCCACTCAAACTCAAAACCACCGGGAAGCACTTTTTGAGCAAGCCCAGCGATGAGTTCCTCAGCTTGGCCTGAACTGAGCGGTGGCAACGGCGCGCCGTTAAGGTCGGCGGCGAGGTAGCCGTTGTAATGCGTGACGCGATCCGGGCCGAAACCTTCCTTCACTTTCACGAGCGAGCCGATGGAAACCATGTCTCCTGCTCCGTTGCGAGTTTTGAGGCGCGTGATGTCGTTCGCGTCGTCACGGAACTGCGGTTCGGCCTGCGCGACGACTTGATATGTGCGCCCAAAGCGATTGAAGTCATTCACGTAGAGGCTGCCGAGGTTGATTTGCAGCGTCTCGAACAGATTCGCGAGCGGCACGCCCTGCATCTTGGCTTTTTCGCGATCTACGTCGGCTTCGAGCTGCGGGACGTTCACCGTGTAGCCCGAATAGACCTGCGTGAGCTTCTGGCTGCCATACGCGGCTCCGACGAGTTGCTGCGTGGCCTGATACAGCGCTGCGTAACCCTGGTTGCCGCGATCCTCGACCATGAGCTTGAAGCCGCCGGTGGTGCCGATGCCATTGACGGGCGGCGGCGGGAAGATCATGACCATGGCATCCTGAATGGCCATGAATTTGCCATTGAGTGCTCCCGCAATGGCTCCGCCGCTCAAGTCGGGCGTGGTGCGCTTTTCGAAGTCGTCGAGACCGACAAATACGATGCCGGCATTCGGGCTGATGGTGAATCCTTGAATCGAGAGACCAGGGAAAGCGATGGCGTCCTTCACTCCGGGATGATCCTTGGCGATCTGTGACATGCGACGCATGACATCGTCCGTGCGGTCGAGTGATGAACCTTCGGGCAATTGCGCGAAGCCGACGAGGTATTGCTTATCCTGTCCGGGCACGAAGCCTTGAGGCACGATTTCAAAGCCTTTCCATGTCGCCCAGACGAGGCCACCGTAGATGACGAGTGCGACGAAGCTGAAGCGGATGATGCGCTTCACGAGACCGACATACACATTCGACGACCATTCGAAGAAGCGATTGAAGGGCCGGAAAAACCAACCGAACAGCGCGTCAATGATGCGGGAGAGGATGTCCTTCTTCGCGTGATGATCTTTCAGCAGCAATGCAGAGAGCGCGGGGCTGAGGGTGAGCGAATTGATGGCTGAGATCACCGTCGAGATGGCAATGGTGACGGCGAACTGCTTGTAAAACTGGCCGCTGAGACCGCTGATGAATGCGGTGGGAATGAAGACGGCGCACAGCACGAGCGCAGTCGCCACGATGGGGCCGGTGACCTCTTTCATGGCCTGCTGCGTGGCCGCCATGGGCTTGAGACCGTTGCGGATGTTGCGCTCGACATTCTCGACGACCACGATGGCATCATCCACGACGATGCCGATGGCGAGCACGATGCCGAACAGCGACAAATTGTTGATCGAGAAGCCCAGCATGTGCATCACCGCGAATGTTCCCACCAGCGACACGGGCACGGCGGCCAGCGGGATGATGGAGGCGCGCCAGGTTTGCAGGAAGATCATCACGACGAGAACGACGAGTAACAACGCCTCAATCAGTGTGTGGATGACGGCGTCGATGGATTTTTGGACAAACACCGTCGGGTCGTAAGCGATGGCGTAATCGACACCCTCGGGCATTTTGGCCTTCAACTCGGTCATGCGCGCACGCACGGCCTGCGAGACGGCGAGCGAGTTTGCGCCTGGAAGCTGGAACACGCCCATGCCGACGGCGCGCTTGTTATTGAGCAGGCTGCGCAGCGAATAATCGCCCGATCCCATCTCCGCGCGTGCGACATCGCGCAGGCGGAGCTTTTCGCCGTTCGGACCGGTTTTGACGATGATCTGGTTGAACTCCTCTTCGCTGATGAGGCGGCCCTTCGCATTCACCGTGAGCTCAAACGCGGAATCTTTGACGGGTTGCTGGCCGATGGTGCCGGCGGCGACCTGGATGTTCTGCTCGCGGATGGCATTCACGATGTCACCAGAGGTCAAACCACGTGCGGCGGCTTTATCTGGGTCAATCCACACGCGCATCGCATAGTCGCCACCGCCGAAGATATTGACCTGGCCCACGCCGGAGAGGCGCGAGAGCTCGTCCTTCACATTGAGCGTGGCGTAGTTACGCAGGTAGATCTCATCATAGCGATCATTCGGCGAGAGCAGATGCACAACGAGTGTCATGTTCGGCGAAGATTTCACCGTGGTGACACCAAAGCGCCGCACTTCCTCCGGCAGCTTCGGCAGCACTTGCGAGACACGATTCTGCACCTGCACCTGCGCCAGATCGAGCTCCGTGCCGATCTTGAACGTGACGGTGAGAGTCATCACGCCATTCGCGGTGCTTTGCGACGACATGTAGAGCATGTTTTCGATGCCATTGAGAATCTGCTCAATGGGCGAAGCAACGGTTTCAGCGATGGTCTTCGGATTCGCGCCTGGATACGTCGCCGTGACGATCACCGTTGGCGGCGCGACCTCAGGATATTCCGAAATAGGAAGCTGAAAGAGCGAGATCGCGCCAAGGATGAAGATGAGCAGCGACAGCACGCCCGCGAAGATGGGACGCGTGATGAAGAAGGAGGAAAAGTTCATGAAGCGAGTTGGGGTTGTGGCGCTTCGCGACTATTTCGCTGGCGTCTCCTTTGCAGGCGCTGCCTCCACTGGTGCGACAGGCATTCCCGGCTGTGGCAAGCGTGCCTGACCGTTGATAATGATCTTCTCACCTGCCTTGAGGCCGCTGCGGATGATGCGTTTACCTTCAATAGCTGGCCCGATGACGATGGGCTTATAGACGCTGATGTTCTTGTCATCGACACCGAGCACATACTTGTTCGCTTGATCGGTGAGGATGCTTTTTTCATCGATCAGCAGTGCAGGATACTTGGAGGTCATCGGTAGTCGAACACGAGCAAACAGCCCCGGCGTCAAAACGCCATCGGTGTTGGAAAACTCGGCGCGCATCACCATGCTGCCCGTGCCAGCGTCGAGTCGGTTGTCGAAGGACTCCACGTGTCCCTTGTGTGGGAAGCTGGTTTCGTTGGAGAGTTGCAGTTCCACAGGCACACGACCTTTGTCATCGGTGAAGAGTTTTTTCTCACGTTGTAGGGCCTGGAGCTTGAGCAGGCTGTTTTCGTCGATGTCGGTGTAAACATAGACGGGATCGACGGTGACGATGGTGGTGAGCAGCGTGGTGCCAGCGGTGACGAAGTTGCCCGTGGTCGTAATGGCGCGGCTGATACGTCCATTGATGGGGGCTTTGACCAGACTGTGCTCAAATTCGATCTCGGCACTGTGTTCGGTGGCTCTTGCTGACTCCAATCCGGCCAGTGCTTGCAAATTCATCGACTCACGTGTCTCCGCTTGCTCGGGAGCAATCGCTTTTGCGGCTAGAAGCGCGCTGACGCGGTCAAACTCACGCTTCATGGCCTGCGCATTGGCCTCAGCACGTTTTACCTCGGCCTTGGCGGTGCGCAACTTGGTTTCAAAGGGGCGTTGGTCGATGGTGAACAGCACGTCACCCGTTTTCACCAGTGCCCCGGCTTGGAAATGCACCTGCGTGATGTAGCCTGAAACGCGTGGTCTGAGATCGACCGTTTCGACTGGCTCAACGCGTCCGGTGAACTCCTCCCACTCGACAAGTTCCTTTTGTTCGACCGGTGCGAGTGTGACCTGTGCCGGAGGCATCTGACCGCCACCATGGCCGTCTGAATGCGGTTTGCCACAGGCGGCAAGAAACAGGGCGAATAGAAGGAGTTTTTGAGGTTTCACGAAGCGCGTTGGGTTTGGGGATGTCAAAGTTGACCAGTTGGTTAATTAAAAGGCGGAAAAGCAATAATCAGGACTTAACGCCCAAGATCAGCCGGGCACCGAGTTCCATCGAATTGAGATGCGAAAGGTCATTCCAGATGCGGGCCTGCGCGAGTAGTCCCTCGCCATAGGCAAACAGAATTCGTGCCAAGGCGGGCGCATCAGGTGCCTGAATGAAACCTTGGGCGTGAGCGTCACGGATCGCGGACTCGTAGTAGCACACAAACTGGCTCAAAATGTCCTGAAGTTTCTGTCGTAGCTTTTCATCCACCGTACTGACCTCGGCCCCCAAAGTGTGGATCGGACAACCGAGAACGCGGCCGTGTTTTTCCCGCAATTCCCCTTGTTCCAGCGTGAAATCACGAAAGCACTGCCAAATGCGCTCCAGTGGCGGCACGACCGGAGAAAACACCTGATCGAGCTTTTTGCGATGCTCTGACCAGCCATGTTCAATGCCAGCGAGAGCCAGTTCGGTCTTCGATTCAAAAAAGTGGTAGAAGCTGCCTTTCTTGACCCCTGCCCTCTCACAAATCTGATCCACCGACGTGCTGCCGTAACTCCCCGTCCAGATCAGTTCGATCACGGCTTCAATCAGTCGTTCTTTAGCATCAGAGGTGCGGCCCATAAGGCTCTAAAGAGCCAACTAGACGTTCGGTCAACTATTTTTACATTTTGCGGTGCCTAGCTGCATTTTATCTTTTCAAAGGCTCGGCGGCACGCGTCATTCTCGTTTCTCCATTCGTTATTTCCCTCTATTGTGCCATTCCTTCACTCATGAACGACCAAGCCACAGTTCTGATCGTCGATGACGAAAAGCACACCCGCGATGGGCTGCGCCTGTCCCTGGAGGACGAATTCGACTGCTACGTCGCTTCCAATGCCGCCGAGGCGATGGAATATCTCAATAATGACCGCATCGACGTCATGCTCACCGACCTCCGGCTTGGCGAGGATGATGGCATGAAGCTCCTCGATGCCGCGCTAGCCCTCCCAAAGCCGCCGGTGTGCATCATGATGACCGCTTATGGCAGCGTGGACACTGCCGTCGAGGCGATGCGCCGTGGGGCCTACCATTTTGTCACGAAGCCGCTGAATCTCGATGAAGTGGAGCTTCTCATCAAAAGAGCTCTCCGCAGCCGTACTCTGGAGCACGAAAACGTGGCGCTGAAGCAGCAGGTAGAGCGGAAATTTTCCATCGAAGGCATCCTCGGCCAGTCCGAGGTGATGAAGCCGATCATCGAAACGATTCAGCAGGTCGCCCCATCGCGCGCCACTGTGTTGATCGAAGGCGAAAGCGGCACCGGCAAGGAACTCGTCGCCCGCGCCATTCACAACCTCAGTGGCAGGCCCAAATCGAACATCGTGTCTGTCCATTGCGCCGCGCTTTCGCCGCAGATCCTCGAAAGCGAACTCTTTGGGCACGAGAAAGGCTCGTTCACCGGCGCTCAGGAGCGCCGAATCGGCCGTTTCGAGCAGGCGAACGGCGGCACGCTCTTCCTCGACGAAATCGGTGAAATTGATGCCTCCACGCAGGTCAAACTTCTTCGTGCCCTCGGCGAACAGACGATTGAGCGCGTTGGCAGCAGCAAGCCAATCCAAATCAACGTCCGCGTTATCGCCGCCACGAACCGCGACCTCGCGAAGATGGTGGAGGAAGGCAAATTTCGCGAAGATCTCTACTGGCGCCTCCGCGTTGTCACCGTCCAGCTTCCGCCGCTACGCATCCGTAAAGGCGACATCCCCGTGCTGGCCGACCATTTCCTCAAAGAACTCGCCAAGGCCAATGGCAAGGCATTCAAGCCGCTCGGCGAGGATGCCCTGCCCGCGATGATGAAATACGACTGGCCCGGCAATATCCGCGAACTCCGCGCCGCCATCGAACACGGTGTCGTCATGAGCAACAGCAACCGCGTGATGCTCAAGCACCTGCCGTCGTATCTTCTCAATCCTCACGGCCTGGGCATCGGCCTGCGAGCGCCTTCGTTGATCTCCACCAAAGACGCGGCATCAGCAGTTCCCACCGATCCGGCCATCAAGCCCAAGAGCGATCTCGACATCACCGAAGTTGAGCACCAGCTCATCCTGCAAGCTCTACAGCGCAGCGGCAACAACCGCACCGTCGCCGCCGAGATGCTCGGCATGAGCCGCCGCACGCTTCAGCGCAAGCTCAAGGACCTGAACATGGTGCGCACGCATCGCCGACGCGTGCAGCCTGAGGCTCAATCGTCCGCGTCGTAAACCGTCGGATCATCCAATCCGGCTAGTTGGAAGGCCTCGATGCGCTCCACGCAGGTGCCGCATTTACCGCAGTGCAAATCGCCACCTTTGTAGCAGGACCACGTCTTGCCGTAATCGACACCCAGCGATGCGCCGAGCTTCGCGATGCCTGCTTTGTCGAGGTGAATGAAGGGACGTAGCAGTTCGATCTTGGCGTAAGTCCCCTCGCGCATCGCAGCAGCCATGCCTTGCATGAAGGGCTCGCGGCAGTCGGGATAGATGGCGTGATCACCTGAATGCGCTGCGATCACCAAGGCCTCTGCTTCACGGCTCTCCGCCAGGCCACAGGCAATGGCAAGCATGATGCCGTTGCGAAACGGCACGACTGTCTTCTTCATCGTTTCATCCGCATAATGACCTTCGGGCACGTCGCCGCCGCTTTTGAGCAGGTCGGAGGCAAAGAGGCGGTTCACGAAGTCCAAGTCGATGATGTCATGCTTCACGCCGGATTGCGCGCAATGCCACGCCGCCAGCGGAATCTCGCGGTGATTGTGCTTCGCGCCGTAATCAAAACTCACCGCACCCACAACCTCGTGCTCTGCCCGAGCCCAATACAGCGCTGTCACGGAATCCATCCCGCCTGAAAGCAGCACGACCGTTTTCATTCGGGCAGGCGAATTTTTTCGTCCGAATCTGGAAAGCGGGCCTCGCAGGTGAGTTGGATGCCGCCACGGGCTCCAAATTTACCGCGAACCACGACCTGCTTCGGTGCGCAGGCTTTGATGATGTCATCGAGCACACGATTGACGATCGCCTCATTGAACGAGGCGTGATTGCGATACGAGGCGAGGTAAAACTTGAGCGACTTTGTCTCGATGCACGTCGCCTCAGGAATGTAGAGGATTTCGAGATGCGCCGAGTCCGGCTGGCCCGTCACAGGGCAGATGGAGCTGAATTCCGGCGCACTGAGATGAATGCGGTAATTGCGTCCGGGCGTGCGGTTCGGGAACGTCTCCAGCACCGCCACATCGGGCGACGCTGGCAGGCGGTTTTCGGATCTTCCGAGCAATGTGAGGTCTTTTTCCTGGCTCATGTCCGCGCAGAATGCGGGAGAGAGGCCAGATTGCAAACGCGATGAGCCGTGCCTTTGCGATTGTGCGATAGTTTTCCAAATCCAGAAGCGTTTCTAAATCTAGAATGCTCAAAGAAACCCCCATCCTTAACACCGAAGACACGCTCGCTCCTGGCACGGAACGCACGCTGGCCATCCTGGAACTCCTCGGTCAGCATCGCGCTGGCCTGAGCCTCACTGAGATCGCCCGCGAGCTGGATTTGCCGGTAAACTCCGTCTTCCGCATCACCGGCACGCTGCACAACCGCGGCTACCTCCAGCGACGCGAGGACGACAAGCGCTTCGTGCTCACGAACAAGCTCTTCGATCTCTCTCGCCCTCAAGTCCGCGAGAAAAGCCTCGTTGTTTGCGCTTTGGAGTCGCTCAAATGGCTGCGCGATGAATCTGGTGAGACCACGCAGCTTCTGACCAGCGTGAATCACAAGATGACCGTACTGGAGCAGTGCATCTCCAGCCAGCCGATCAAAGTCAGTAGTACCGTCGGCCTCCAAGTGCCCATGTATTCCTGTGCCCCCGGCAAAGCCGTTCTCGCGCATCTCCCGCCCGCTGAACTCGATGCCTTCTTCGCCAGCGTGAAGCTCAAGCAATACACGCCCACCACGCTCGCCACGCGTAGCGCCATGGAGGCGGATCTGACGAAAACTCGCAAAAGAGGCTTCTCCACCGACATCGCTGAGGGCCTCGAAGGCATCCACTGTGTGGCCGCTGCTGTGCTGGATGAATACCGTTACCCCGTCGCCGCCGTCACCGTCATGTCCCCATCCTTCCGCCTGAAACGCGATCAATTCGAAAAAGCCGGCCATCTCTGCATGCAGGCCGCTGAAACCATCACCCGGAGGCTCCTGGCATGAAAAAGTTATTCCTCATCCCTGCCTCTCTGCTCCTCTGTGGCAAAATTTTCGCCGCGCCAACGCCTCAGCAGATCGAGTTCTTCGAGTCGAAGATCCGCCCGATTCTCGCGCAGGAATGCTACGAATGCCACAGCTCCGCCACGAAGAAGAAGGGCGGTCTTGTGCTCGATTCCCGTGTCGGCTGGCAGTCCGGTGGCGAATCGGGCGATGTCATCAAACTCGGTGATCCCGCCGCATCCTTGTTGATCCAAACGATCAAGCACGAGCACGAAGATCTCAAGATGCCCAAAGCCGGTGCCAAGCTTGATGACAAGGTCATCGCCGACTTCGAGCGCTGGATTCGTGAAGGCGCTTTCGATCCACGCGACACCGCGCCCTCCAAAGAGCAAGTCGCCAAAGAAACCGATTGGAAGACCATCCTCGAACGCCGCAAACAGTGGTGGGCCTTCCTACCCATTTCGAAGCTGCCTGCGAACAAGACCATCGACGACTTCATCGACGCCGAACTCACCAAGCAAGGCATTCCCGCTGCGCCGCAGGCCGATGCGCAAACGCTGCATCGTCGCATGAGCTACATCCTCACCGGACTTCCTCCGAGTGGCGATCAAACCATCGATCAACTCCTCGCATCGCCCGCATTCGGCGAAAAATGGGCCCGCCACTTCATGGACTGGGTGCGCTACGCCGAGTCCTACGGCTCCGAAGGCGATCCCCAGATCCCTTACGCTTACCAATACCGCGACTACCTCATCCGTGCCTTCAACGACGACGTTCCGTATCCTCAACTCGTCAAAGAAGCCATCGCTGGCGATCTGCTGCCGAAGCCACGACTGAAGAACGGGCTCAACGAAAGTGCCATTGGCATCGCGCAGCTTCGCATGGTTCTGCACGGCTTCTCACCGGTCGATTCGCTCGATGAAATGGTCACGTTTACCGACAACCAGATCGACACCGTCACCAAGGCCTTCCAGGCCCTCACCGTGAGCTGCGCCCGTTGCCACAACCACAAGTTCGACGCCATTTCGCAAGCCGACTTCTACGCTCTCTACGGCATCTTCACCAGCACGCACCCCGCCGTCATCGACGTGAACGCTCCCGGCACCGGCGATGCCATTCGTGCGGAGTTGAAGCAGCTCAAAACGCAGATCAAAACCACGCTCATCGCCGATTGGCTCAAATCGAATCCGCCCGCCCCCACTCAGACCGATCCACCTCGTGACTCACCAGGGCTTGGAAACTTTGAATGGCTCACGCAAGGCATGACCAAGACCAAAGCGGGTGAATTCGCCATCACGGAAGACGGCATGCGCATTTACCCCGGCGGCTATTTTTCCGACCTCATCAGCTCACGAGACCGTGCCGTTCTGTACTCGAAACGCTTTGAGAATCCCGGCGGCTCGTTGTGGTTTCGCACGGCTGGAAATGGCGGGGTGAAAGCTAAATACGTCGTCCAGAACTACCCGCGCACCGGCACCATTCACAAGGCCGCCGAACTCAAGGACACCAAGGACGAACAACTCAACTGGCGCTCACTCGATCTCGATTTCTGGAAGGGCGACGAGATCTTCCTTCAAATCACCACCGCCGCCGACCTGCCAGCCGAGTTCAAAGATGGCCGCTCGTGGTTCGGCCTGACCGATGTCGCCATCACAAAGGACAAAACGCCTCCTGTCTCGCCAAAGCCCTCCACCGCTTCACCACATCAATTGATCACAGCTTGGCAAAACGACACGCTGACTGATGCTCAAGCCGAAGCGCTCAACCAACTGATTCAATCCAGCAAGCTTTCAACGAAAGTCGCGGCCGCGCTGCTCAAACGCTACCGCGACCTCGAAGCCAAAATTCCCGCCCCCACTCGCGTTCCCGGCGTCATCGAAGCCGACGCCAAAGACGCCGCGCTATTCGTTCGTGGTGACCACAAACAGCCTGCCGAGATCGTCCCGCGCCGATTCCTCGACGCGCTTGATCCCACGCCCTTCAACACCTCCGGCAGCGGTCGCCTCGAACTCGCCGAGCGCATGGCCGACATGAAAACCAATCCGCTCACCGCCCGCGTCATCGTGAACCGACTCTGGCATCACGTCTTCGGTCGCGGCATCGTCGCCACGACCGATAACTTCGGCAAGCTCGGCGATCTACCCACACACCCGGAGTTGCTCGACTTCCTCGCACAGCGCTTCATCGACAGCGGAGGCAGCATCAAAGAAATGGTGAAGCTCATGGTTTCATCAAAGGCATTTCAGAGAAGCGCTCAGTCCTCGGAACTCAGCACTCAAAAAGACCCAGAGAACAAACTCCTCAGCCACTGGAGCATGCGTCGCCTCGAAGCCGAGGCCATTCGCGATTCCATCATCACCTTGTCCGGCAAGCTCGATACCACACTCAACGGCGAATCCGTCGGCAGCGGTGAGCCACGACGTAGCATCTATGTCAAAGTCATCCGCAACGCCCTCGACCCGTTTCTCACCACCTTTGACCTGCCCGTCCCTTTCAGTTCCCGTGGCAAGCGCGACACCACCAACGTCCCCGCGCAATCCCTCACACTGCTCAACGACAGCAAAGTCATCGACTGGTCACGCAACTGGGCAACCTATGTAGTCCATGATGCCAAAGACCGCACGGACGACCTGCGCGTTCGTCAAATGTTCCGCCAAGCCTACTCCCGCGATGCCAGCGACGACGAAGTGAAGCAAAGCCTCGCCTACCTCGCCACCCTTCAACAGGAAAGCAGCGAGCAAGCCCGCGAACTCGCCAAGCAGGAAGAAAAAATCTCCGCATTGAACCGCCAGATCACTGCGATTCTAGATCCCGCACGCACCAAGCTTCAAACCGAGCGCAAACTCCCCGTCGCGCCCACCGACCTGCCAGAAGCCCTCGCCGAATGGACCTTCGACAAGGATTTGAGCGATACCAAGGGGCGCATGAACCTCGAACTCGTCGGCGCAGCCCGCATCGAAAACGGTGCCCTCATCCTAGATGGCAAATCCATGGCCAAATCCGGCTCCCTGCCGAAAAAACTCACCGCCAAGACCCTCGAAGCTTGGGTCATGCTCGACAACATCACCCAGCGCGGTGGCGGCGTGTTCACCGTGCAGGGCAAGGATGGCGTCCTTTTCGATTCCATCGTCTTCGCCGAGAAAACACCCGCGCATTGGGTCGCTGGTAGCAACTTCTTCGAGCGCAGCGAACTCTTCGAAGGCCCCGCCGAAACCGAGGCCGCCACACGCCCTGTGCACATCGCCGTCGTCTATCAACCCGATGGCACCATCAGCGGCTACCGCGATGGCAAACCCTACGGCATTACCTACCGCAAAGCCCCCGCCGCCGTCTTTGAAACCGCCTCCAGCCAAGTCCTCCTCGGCTGCCGCCACGGCTCTCCTACCGGCAACAAAGGCCTCGCCGCCCGCATCTTCCGCGCCCGCCTCTACGACCGTGCTTTGACGCCCGAAGACATCGCCAAAACCGCCCGCATCGAATCCACCACCATCACCGAGGCCGACATCCTCGCTACGCTCTCGAATGACCAGCGCACTCAACTCACGCGCCTTCAGTCGCAACGCGATCTCCTCTCCAAGTCACTCGAATCCACCCGCAGCACCACCGCTGGCACTGATCCTGTGCTTCAAGCTTGGGCAAGCCTCGCGCAGAGCCTCATCAATCTGAAAGAGTTCATTTATCTCCAATGAATACCATGAATCGTCGCCACCTCCTCTCCCGCGCTTCCACTGGCTTCGGCATGGCCGCTTTGGCAGGTCTCATGCAGGAAGAATCGCAAGCCGCGCTCGTGAATCGCGCCAAGCGTTTCGCGCCGAAGGCACGCAGCGTCATCTTCCTCTACATGAGCGGCGGGGCGTCGCATGTCGATTCGTTTGATCACAAGCCGATGCTCAAGAAGTTCGAGGGTAAGCCGATGCCGGGAGCCGTCAAAAAGACGCAGTTCAACAACAACGGCACCGTTCAGCCATCGCACTGGGATTTTAAACGCTACGGACAGTCGGGTCTTGAGGTGAGCGATCTCTTTCCGCAGATCGGCGGCGTTGCGGATGACCTGTGCATGATTCGCAGCATGACCGCGAAGTTCAGCGAGCATGCGCAGGGGAACTTCTTCATGCACACCGGCTTTCCCTTCCTCGGCTTCCCAAGCGCCGGAGCGTGGACGAGTTACGGCCTCGGCACCGAGTCACGCGATCTCCCAGGCTACGTCGTGCTTCAGAGCGGCGGCGCGGCCACTCCGCATGGCGGCGTCGGCCTTTTCAGCAATGGCTTCCTGCCCGCGCAGCACCAGGCCAGCGTCGTGAAAGCCGATGAAGCCGAAGCCGTCACGAATATCCGCCCGCGCCAACCGCAGGACATGCAGCGCAAGCAACTCGACTTCATCGGCGCGATGGACAAACGCTTCGCCAGCACCACGCATGACATGCACGTCGAGGCTGCCATTTCGAACTACGAGATGGCCTGGCGCATGCAATCCGCTGTGCCCGACCTCTGCGACATCTCCGGCGAAACCGAAGCAACGAAGAAACTCTACGGACTCGACGATCCCGAGCCGAAAAAAGCCGCCTACGCCCGCCAATGCCTGCTCGCGCGTCGTTTGGTCGAACGCGGCGTGCGCTTCATCGAACTCAGCACGCTCGCCTACAACCTCGGCGGCGGCAACGGAGCCAATCCATGGGACCATCACGGTGCCATCAAAGAAGGCCATGGCAAAATGGCCAACCAGATCGACCAACCCATCGCCGCGCTCATCAAAGACCTCCGCTCACGCGGCCTGCTCGACAGCACCCTGCTCGTTTGGGCCGGCGAATTTGGCCGCACGCCCTTCGCTCAAGGCAACAACGGCCGCGACCACAACCCCTACGGTTTCACCGTCTGGATGGCCGGCGGCGGCGTCAAAGGCGGCCACGTTTACGGCTCCACCGATGAATTCGGCTACAACGCCACCGAGAACGTCTGCACCGTCTATGACATGTGGGCCACCGTGCTCCATCAGATGGGCATCGACCACGAACAACTCACCTACCGCTTCAGCGGTCGCGATTTGCGGCTCACCGATGTGCATGGGAATGTGCTGCGGGACATCATCGCGTGATGAACACCACGCTCTCACGCCGCCAGATTCTCTCCAGTGCCTCCACGGGTTTTGGAATGGCGGCGTTGGCAGGCTTGATGCAAGCGGAGACGCCGAGGGCGCATCGGGCGAAGCGTTTCGCGCCGAAGGCACGCAGCGTGATCTTTTGCTACATGAGCGGCGGCGTGTCGCACATCGACTCGTTTGATCCGAAGCCGCTGCTCGAAAAATACGCGGGCAAGCCGATGCCAGGCGAGGTGAAAAAGACGCAGTTCAACAACAACGGCACTGTCCAGCCCGCGCACTGGGCCTACAAGCGCCATGGCCAGTGCGGCATGCCGGTGAGTGACCTCTTTCCGCACATGGCCACGGTGGCGGACGAGTTGTGCGTGATCCGCAGCATGACGGCGAAGTTCAGCGAGCATGCGCAGGGAAACTTCTTCATGCACACCGGCTTTCCCTTCGTCGGCTATCCCAGCGCCGGAGCGTGGGCCAGCTACGGCCTCGGCACCGAGTCGCGTGATCTTCCGGGCTACATCGTGCTGCAAAGCGGTGGTGCCAGCGTGCCGCATGGCGGCGTCGGCTTGTTCAGCAATGGATACCTTCCAGCCCAGCATCAGGCCTCCATCATCAAGGTCGATGAAGCCGAAGCCGTGAAAAACATCCGCCCGCACGAGCCGTTCGCCGCACAGCGCAAGCGCCTCGACTTCATCCGCGCGATGGACCGCCGCTTTGCCGCCACCACACAGCACGACACGCATGTGGAGGCCGCCATCGCGAACTACGAACTCGCCTGGCGCATGCAATCTGCCGTCCCCGAGCTCTGCGATCTCTCCGGCGAATCCGCCGCGACCCAAAAGCTCTACGGCATCGACCAAACCGGCACCACCACCGCTGCCTACGGCCAGCAGTGCCTTCTCGCACGTCGTCTGGTCGAGCGAGGTGTGCGCTTCATCGAGCTGAGCTGCCTGCCGCAGAAGATCGGAGCCGGACAAGGCCCCAATCCCTGGGATCAACACGGCGAGATCAAAAAAGGCCACGGTAACATGGCCCGCCAGGTCGATCAGCCCATCGCCGCGCTCATCAAAGACCTCAAATCACGCGGCCTTCTCGACAGCACGCTCGTCGTCTGGGCTGGCGAGTTTGGCCGCACGCCCTTTGCCCAAGGCACCGATGGTCGTGATCACAATCCCTACGGTTTCACCATCTGGATGGCGGGCGGCGGTATCAAGCCCGGCCACATCCACGGCGCCACCGATGACTTCGGCTACCACGCCATCGAAAACGCCTGCACCGTCTATGACATGTGGGCCACCGTGCTGCACCTCATGGGCATCGACCACGAACAACTCACCTACCGCTTCAGCGGCCGCGACCTGCGGCTCACCGACGTGCATGGGAATGTTCTGCGCAATGTAATCGCGTAGCCGGAGCGCGAGTATGGCTTTAGCCTACTCGCCTGTTTTGAGGTCTTGCGTGACGATGGGAGTTGAAAGTGGCGAGTGGTCTTCGACACACTCGCGCTCCACCAGATCACGCTTCCAGCTTCCACGAACCGCGATACTCACGTCCAAGCAGCTTGCTGGCCTCGGCATCGTCAATGATTTCTTCTTTGACGGGATCCCACTTGAGCGGGCGGTTCACGAGGAAAGAAATCAAAGCGAGGTGTCCAGGCGTAGCACTGCGATGGGCCGTTTCGACGGGAGTGACCGTCGGTTGTCGGCTCTTCACGCAGTCGAGGAAGTTGCGGTGATGGCCTTTGGTCTCGTAGAGACGTGTCTTGATGACATCGTCGCCGAGCTTCGGAGCGGCGGCGGCTTCAATCACCTCGCTGTTCGGATCCTTTTCATCTTTGCGCTTCTTGACGACTTTCTTGAGCGCCGGATTGGATGAATCGTAGCTGCCACGGTTTACATGCACCCAACCGTCAGTGCCGATCCATTTGGTGCCCATCGCAATGTCAGGATGGCCACCAGCGATGGTCATGGTGATGTCACCGGCGTATTTCGCCTCGGCGCGATACTTGGTGGCGGTATTCCAGATGTCGGTTCGCGGCGGCATGTCCACCTGGATAGGATTGATTTCCGTCGGGCCGCTGCTGTCCATGTCCATGCCCCAATGGGCGATGTCGCAATGATGTCCAATCCAGTCGAGGAGCTGACCGCCGCCGATGTTGTAATCCCAGCGCCAGTTCTTGTGGATGCGGCACTCGATGTAGTCCTGCATCATTGCCGGGCCGATCCACATTTCGTAATCGAGTTCAGCGGGCGGTGGCGTGACGCTGCGCTTGTCGCCGGTCTTGGCAAAGTCATTGTGACCCGCAGGCAGGCCGACGTGCACTTCCTTGAGTTTGCCGATGAGGCCGTTGCGCACGATTTCGGCGCCGATGCGGAAGTTATTCTCGCTGCGCTGCCAAGAACCGGTCTGCCAGATGCGTCCGTGCTTCTGTATGGCCTTCACGATGGCCTGCTGCTCAGCGATGGTGCGCGCGAGCGGTTTCTCGCCATAGATATCTTTTCCGTTCTTCGCCGCCTCGATGGCGGTGAGCGCATGCCAGTTGTCCGGCAGCGCCAGCATGACAGTGTCGATGTCCTTGCGGGCCATGACTTCGCGGTAGTCGTGGTAACCCTTGCAATCCGTATTCTTGTAGGCGCCGTTAATGGTGCCGAGCGCTTTCTCAAGGTTACGTTTGTCGATATCGCAGGCCGCCACGATCTGGCAGTCCTGCTCCTGAAGAAATTTGGCGGTGTTGCCCGGTCCCATCATGCCCCAGCCGAAGACAGCCATGGTAATCTTGTTGGAAGGAGCATTCTGGCCGAGCACGCTGGCTGGAATGATGGTTGGGAAGCCGATGGCAGCGGCGGATTTCGTGAGGAATTGACGACGTGAGGAAACAGGGATGCGTTTCATGGTGTGATGGTTGGACTAAAATTTAAACGAGATCAGGCTCTCAAGTCCAGCAGCAAATCTGCGCTCCTTGAATCTCAGCAACTCGTGGGCACTCGTTGGGCAAGTTTCACACTGTGAGGGATGGCTCCAAGGACAAAACCGAGACAATCGACGGCGCCTTGAGGTTTGCCGGGGAATGCGATGACGAGGCTGAGATCGACAATGGCGGCCAGGCAGCGGGATAAAATCGCATTCGGGGTTAGATCGAGCGACTTCATGCGCATCAATTCGCCGAAGCCGGGGATTTCAATGCGCATGATACCACGGATGGCCTCGGGCGTGACATCACGGTCAGCGATGCCAGTTCCACCGGTGGTGAGGATGAGGCCGCAGCCTTGGGCACTGAAGGAACGGATGGAGTCCTGAATGCGTGTCAGGTCATCTGGCACGATGGCCTCGGCTGTGACATTCCAACCGTATCCTTCGGCGGCTTTCCGCAATGCGGGGCCACCGAGATCGTCATAAACACCCTGACTGGCACGGTCGGAGACGGTGATAATGCCGACTTGCATACCAATGACGATACCAGTTCAGATTGAAATCAATTCAAGCAGCCAAGTTGTCTTATTGGGCTTGTGGCTTTGTTGCAGCCTGAGATTTTCCATCGCTTTTGGCCGCCGTGGTGGGTTGGTGGTCAAGCTCAATGAGATCGCGGAGGATATGAACGGTTTCCAACTTCACGGGTTCGATGCCGTAGGGGAATTTGGAGCCATCATTGGGATTTTCGTCATCTTTGGAGGCGGTGCGCATGCCGGAGTTCATTTCCTTGGTGAAGGCGGAATCAGGCACGAGTTCGGGCTTGTCCACGTTGTCGAGCGTAAGGTGGTAGGTTTTGAACCCAGCATCCTTGATGCGCTCAGCGGTTTCCTTGGCGCGTTTTTCACGTTCGTCGTTCTGCTTATCGCGACGGACTTCAGTATCCTCGCGTTCTTTCTCACGATCCTGAAGATTCAGAGTGACGATGTTGCGGTCGATTTTCTCTTTGAGGCGTTTGGATTCATCCACCACGTATTGAAACTCGGGATTGGCGGCGATGCGGCTTTTCACGCGAGAGTTGATTTCCTCAATGGGGAACGGATCTTTGCGGAAGAGGGGATATTTGCGTGGTGGAATGGTGTCGTAGGGCAGCGGATTTTCGGCAGCGGATTCGCCGATATCGAGCACATCGCGAATCGAAGGCAGAGCGATATCTGCTTCGACGCCTTTGAGTTGGGTAGAGCCACCGGCGATACGGTAGAACTTTTGGATGGTGACTTTGAGGTCTCCTGCTCCTTTTTTGTCGCTAAAGAAGGGCATGTAGCGTTCCACCGGGAGGATGGTCTGTACGGTTCCTTTGCCGAAGCTGGATTTGTCGCCCACGATGAGGGCGCGTCGGTAGTCTTGCAGGGCAGCGGCAAGAATTTCCGAGGCGGAGGCACTGGCCTTATTTGTGAGGACGATCATGGGGCCGTCATAGACGGGTTTTTCGTTTTCGCAGTCACGCCAAGTGATGCTGCCGCGCCAGTCCTTGGCCTGAACGACGGGACCGGCGGGAACAAAGAGTCCAGTGAGCTTGATCGCTTCATCTAGAGAGCCACCGCCGTTGTCGCGCAGATCAAGGACTAGGCCATCGATCTTTTCCTTCATGAGAC
>CANIZT010000024.1 GCA_947471905.1 Verrucomicrobiaceae bacterium | reverse complement strand
TCCATATCCTGCCAGGCGAGCACACTGAGTGAAACGGAGTCAGCACCTGGTCGGCAGAGCCACACGTTGAAAAGATACGGAGGCACGACGGCAGGCTCGACTTGGCCGCCTGGCCCGGCTCCCTGACCCTGACCACCTTTGCCACCACCTCCCTTGCCTCCTTTGCCTTTCTCTTTCTCCTCCGGCGCGGCGGCGATGACGAGCAGCGCGAGCAGGGCTGCTGATATAGAAATGAATGCGGGTTTCATCGGTGTGAGTCTCACTTGGTATCGGGTTTCACTTCGGTCTCTTCCTTCACCATGGGCTTCTTTTTGCCGCCGCCCTTTCCACCGCCGCCTCCGCCACCACCCTTGCCGCCTTTGCGGTCACCTGACTTCTCACCGCCTTCAACATAATCAGGATTCGGCTTCGGCATGCCCGCGTTCACGGAGCGCAGGTAGTCCATCATACGGTTGTCGAGCGCGAGCACGAAATTCGGATTCGCCCCAGCGAGATCCTTCTGCTCACTAATGTCCTTTGAGAGATCAAAGAGCATGCGCTTCTCGGTCTCGAAGACGCGGATCATCTTCCAGTTCTGGTAGATGATCGCGGAAGCGGGACCGATCTCGTCTTTGTCGTAATGTGGAAAGTGAATGACCAACTCCTCATGCGTTCTCTTGGGCGCAGCACCGGGATCATTTTTCAAGATATTCACCAAACTGACGCCATCTAATCCCTGTGGCAGCGCATTCGCTGAAACACCGGCGAGATCCATGACGGTCGGCAACACATCGACGGTGCTGGCGCGCACGTGCGAGAACTGCCCGGCTTTGATGCCCGGCCCGGCGACGAGCAGCGGCACACGCAGGCCGCCTTCCCAGACCGTTCCCTTGCCGTTCGTCAGCGCTCCGTTTGCATTGCGGCCCTGTGCGCCGTGGTCGGCGGTGTAAAGGATGTACGTGTTCTCCATCGCGCCGAGCTCCTTCAGCTTCGCGAGCACAAGGCCGATGGTCTTGTCGATCTCTTCATTTCCCGCAGCCTGGCCGATGCGCATGATGTCCATGCGCGTGCCGAGGCGCTTCTTCGTGGCCTCGATCATCTCCGGCGTGGCGCTTTCCGGTTGCTTGCCGGGATAATGCGAGATTTGCAGGTAGAACGGCTTCCGCGCGTTCACCTGACGCGTCATGAAGTCCATGCCGAGCTTCGCCGTGGCGTAGCACTGCTTCGGATTCGGCTCATCGACGTTTTCTGGACCGCCGTTGCTGTTCGGGCCGTCGTTTTCATCGAAGCCGTTCTGCATCGGGTCCACACGCCCTGCATGCCACTTGCCAAAGTGCGCGGTGGCATAGCCAACTTTCTTCAAAAGCGTGCCAATCGTCTCGATGCCGTCAGGAAGCTGTGTCGTGGTCTCCGGCGGGATCACCCGGTCACCCGGCATGACACCACCTTCCTTTTTCGTCTCTCCCACAAACGTCATGTGCAGAGCCGCTGGATTGCGTCCCGTAAACAATGCCGCGCGTGTCGGCGTGCAGCGTGGTGAAGACGCGTAGAAATCCGAGAAGCGGATGCCGTGCTGCGCGATGCTGTCGAGATTCGGCGTGCGAATGAAGTCGCTCGTCGATCCTTCAGGATTGCGATCATCCTGCGGCCCCGACATTGATGCCCAGCCCTGCGCCTCCCCCATGATGACGAGGAAGTTTGGTCGCATGGGTTCGGCGGCCCTAGAAACGAGTGCGTAGCCAATCAGAAGAAAAAACAATGAGGCTTTCATCATGTGTATGAACAATTACGGAATGACACTTCTGTTGCCGATTTGATGACAAAACTGTCATTCTTCCACACATAAACTCATGGCAGGGTAGATGAGCGAAAACTCAACGCGATCTCTGGTGGATAACGTTTCAGCAGCTCATCTGCTCAGCACATTGCAGTCAACAACGCAGAAAACTTATTGGCATGCGGAGGCACTCCCGCGCATTCATGTGGGATGAACAAAATCCTCGTCCTCTTTTATTCACGTAGTGGCAACGTTGCCCAGATGGCTGCTTATGTCGCCGAAGGTGCCAATCAGGTGCCTGATACTGAAGTGCGCACACGTCACGTCGATGAAGCCACTGCTGAGGATGTCGTGTGGTGTGATGGACTCGCTGTCGGCAGCCCCACGAACATGGGCATCCTGTCATGGAAGATGAAACGCTTCTGGGATGAAACCATGTTTGATCAATGGATGAAAGTGGATGGCAAGATCGCCTGCGCCTTCAGCAGTGCGGGCGGTTGGGGCGGCGGCATGGAAATGGCTTGCCAGTCCATTCTCACCGTGCTCATGAACTTCGGCTTCCTCGTCTTCGGCGTCACGGATTACGCCGGTAAGCGTCTCACCCTGCACTACGGCGCAGTCACCTCCAAAGCACCGCGTGATCCGGCAGATCAAGAGTCCTGCCGCATTCTCGGCCGTCGTCTGGCTGAGTGGACTGCGTTCTGCATTCATGGCCGCAAAGATCAGCATCCTGCGAGCAAGGACATCCCACGCCTGCTCCCAAGTGAGATCGATTAGTCTCCCGCTCAGCCATTTCGCAAAGACTCGGTCATTTCCGCGTTCTTGTTCCACCATGACACGCGCATCTCTCCTCCGACTCCTCGTTTGCCTCAGCCTCACCGCCTTCGCCAAGGCCGAAGCGCCACCAGCAGGCCTGCGCATCCTCTCGGCAGGTCATAGCTTCCATGTCTGGATGCCCGGCCTGCTCATCGAGACCGCGAAGAACGCTGGTATCACCGGCCACACTCAAGTTGGCCTGTCCTCCATTGGTGGCTCGCGCACCATCCAGCATTGGGACGCGCAGGGCGACAAACAGAAGATCAAACCCGTGCTCATGGAGGGCAAAGCCGACGTCCTCACGCTCTCGCCCATCTTCCTGCCTGACGCAGGCATCGAAAACTTCGTGAAGCTCGGTCTGGAGCACAATCCGAAGCTCCGCATCACCGTGCAGGAGTTCTGGATGACGTTTGACGACGGTTCACTCTGGGGCAAACCCCTCAACGGCAAGGTCATTGATCGCGACACCAAGACGATGCCCGATCTCCACGCGGCACATGACGGCTACTTCAAGTCCATGGACGATCATGTGCGCGAGCTGAACGCAAAATACGCCAAAGACAAACCCGCCGTCTTCGTCGTTCCCGTCGTTCCCGTCGGTCAGGCCGTGATGGCGCTGTGCGATCTCATCATTCAAGGACAAAGCGTTGCACTTGGTTTTCAGACCGACACGACGCGCATCACCACGCTGAAGCTCAACAACGACCACAGCGCCCTGCGCTTCCCGAATCTGCCGAGCGTGCAGCAAGCCGGACACGGCATCGATTACATGATCCATCACCTGCTCTCGCACAGCGACGCTGAGGACTACCTGAAGGTGAACCAGTTCTTCATGGAGCAGCTCGCCTACCTCGGCCGCAAGCTCGCCGCGATTCAGGAAGGCTCGCGCACCCTGCTGGACAACACCATGATCATGCACTGCTCCAGCATGATGGTCGGCGCGAAGCACAACAACGACGAACTGCCCGTAATCGTGCTCGGCGGCGCGGCTGGTCGCCTCAAAGGTGGCCGCGTCATCGATTAAAAGGACAAGACCGAGCGCCAGCTCTGCCGCCTGTTCATGTCGATGATGGACAAGATGGAAGTGCGCCCGAAGACCTTCGGCGATGCAAAGATGGTGCTGGAAGAAGTGTGACCTTCGGTCGTTACAAAACTATGCCCGTCATCACCGCCGACAAACTCCAAGACAAATACGATGTCGTCATCGTCGGCTCCGGCGCGGGCGGCGGGCAGACGGCTTACACGCTGACGATGGAAGGCGTGAAGGTGATCATTCTCGAAGCGGGGCGCTCGTTTGATCCGCTGACCGAAGTCGCGATGTTTCAACTGCCAAGTCAGGCACCGTTGCGTGGTGAGAAGACACCGGACAAGCAATACGGGTTTCACGATTGCTCGATCAACAGCGGCTGGGACATTCCGGGCGAGCCTTACACGAATGCGAGTCCCGAGCCTGAGAGCCAGTTCAAGTGGTGGCGGCAGCGCATGATGGGCGGTCGTACGAATCACTGGGGGCGCATCTCATTGCGCAACGGGCCTTACGATTTCAAACCGCGCACGCGTTTCGGAGCGGGCTTTGACTGGCCCATCGGTTATGACGATGTCGCGCCATATTATGACAAGGTGGAGATGCTGATCGGTGTCTTCGGCACGAATGAAGGACTGGAGAACTCGCCGGATTCATCGCCGGGAGTGCTGCAACCGGCACCGAAGCTGCGTGTTGGCGAGCTTTACGCGCAAAAACACGGCAAGAAGGCCGGGGCGCACATCACGTCGATTCATCGAGCAGTACTGACGAAACCGCAGGATGCGGAGACGCTGCCGGCGAAGTTGCATCCGGGAAATGCGAAGGCGCAGGGCATCCTCGCAGATCACATGCGATCACGTGCGCCGTGTTTTTGGGCCACTGACTGCCATCGCGGCTGCTCGATCCGCGCGAACTACGATTCGCAGACCGTGCATCTGCGTCCTGCGCTGGCCACGGGCAATCTCGACATCTTGCCGAACGCAATGGCACGCGAAGTGACGATCGACAAGCAGGGCAAGGCCACGGGCATCGCGTTCATTGACAAGACAACAGGACGCGAAGGTCATGCGAAAGGGCGAGTGGTCGTGCTAGCGGCGAGTTCACAGGAATCGGTGCGCCTGCTGTTGAACTCGAAGTCGAATCTGTTTCCGCATGGTCTCGCGAACTTCAGCGGCAAAGTGGGCAAATACATCACGGACTCCGTCTCCAGCAGTGTCGGTGCGCACATTCCGGCGTTTGAAGGCATGCCGATTCACAACGAAGACGGTGCAGGAGGGCCGCATGCGTATGTGCCGTGGACGATGCATGCGCAGAATCGCCAAGGCGAACTGGGTTTCCCTGGGGGCTATCATCTGGAGTTCACCAGCGGTCGGCAGATGCCATCGCTCACCACATTGAATGGCATCGACAGCAAATCCGGCAGTTCGGGAACGCTCTATGGCCGCAAGCTCAAAGAGGAGGCGCGGCGATTCTATGGCTGTCAGTTGGGATTCGGCGCACAGGGAACCATGCTGCCGAACGATGGCTCCTTCTGCGAACTCGATCCCGAGTTGAAGGATCAGTGGGGCATTCCGGTGCTGCGGTTTCATTGGAAGTGGACTGACTTCGAGATCAACCAAGTCCGACATCAGCAGAAACACATTCGCGAGATCCTCGAATCGATGGGCGGCAAAGTTTCGCAGAAAGCCGATGCCGATGTGCTCAAATCCATGAAGCAGGGCGGCACCGTGATTCATGAGGTCGGCGGTGCGATCATGGGCGCTGATCCGGCGATTTCGGTGACGAACCAGTGGAGCCAGACCTGGGATGTGAAGAACGTCTTCCTCGCCGATGGCGCGCCCTTTGCCAGCACGGCGGACAAAAACCCGACGCTCACCATCATGGCGCTCGCTTGGCGCATGGCCGATCACCTCATGGATGAAATGAAGAAAGGAAACATCTGATGAGCGCCGCCGAAAATATTCCCCGCATGGATCGTCGCAAGGTGATGCAGTGGATGCTCAGCGCCACGGCGACCCTGGCAGTGCGTGATCGCGATGCCTTTGGTGCCGATGCTCCCATCAAGGCGAAAGGCTACGGCCCTGATCCGAGCATGGTCACGATCTACAAGCCCGGCGATGTCTGGCCGCTGACGCTCACCGAGTCGCAGCGCCGCACCGCGCGTGCCTTGTGCGATGTGATCATTCCGGCGGATGATTCGTCGCCCAGCGCATCCGCCGTGGGCGTGCCCGACTTCATCGACGAATGGATCAGCTCGCCGTATCCGGCCCAAGCAGGAGATCGCAACGTCGTGCTCGATGGCTTGAAGTGGATCGACGATGAAGCGCAGAGCCGTTTCCAGAAAGCCTTAGCCGATCTCTCGCTCGAACAGCAGACCACCATCTGCAATGACGTCGCCAGCGCCAAGCCGAAGGCCGAGCACAAAAAAGCGGCGGCGTTTTTCAAACGCTACCGTGATCTCACCGCCGGCGGCTACTACACCACGCCCGAAGGCATGAAAGCCATCGGCTACGTCGGCAACGTGCCTTCCGCCACGTTCGAGGGGCCTCCAATCGAAGCGTTGAAGCACGTCGGGCTTGCTTGAGACAATAGGTGTGACCGGAAGAATCGCCTTTGCCGGGCGTTTGGTGAACACTCACACCATGCTCCGCTTCATCCTGCCCTTCCTCATTATCACTTCAGCTTTTGCGCAAACGGCCGATCCGAAACCGCTCGTCGATAAAGTCATTAATGCCGTCGGTGGGAAGGACAAGCTGCTGAAAATCTTCCGCATGAAGGAGATCTTTCATTTTGGTGACCAGCCAGAGTCAGCAGCGGGCAAACAGCGTTCGACGCGAGAATCCATTCTCGAAATGCCTGGCTTGTGGTGGGTGAACAAAAAGGAACGTGCCTTGGAGCCTGCCAAAGATGATGTCTGGGCCTGGACACTCGGTGTTTTGGTCGATGACAAATCCAAGATCGAGGTCATCCCCGACATCACTGATGAAGGCAAGGCCGCCTTCGGCCTCCGTGTCAGCGGTTCGGTCACTCCGGCGATGGATCTCTACTTCGACAAAGAAACCAGTCTGCTGTGCCGCATCGACTGGCGCGCCGATTTCTATCGCTTCAGCGGCTGGAAGGAGCACGACGGCGTGAAGTATGCGAGCAAGACCGTCATCTTCAAAAAGAAGGACAACAAACCGTGGTTCTTCCACGAAGTCACGGAGGTAGAACGTCTCCAAGCATTGCCCGAAGGCATCACGAAGCCGTGAGAACCGTTCTTTGCCTGCTTGTCACCAGTTTCGCCTCTGCTGGCGATGTCATCGTGCATGACGCGAAGGAACTGCAAACCGCGCTGCGCGATCTTAAACCGGGCACGACCCTCAAGATCGCCCCCGGCGACTATCCCGGAGGTCATCATGTCAGCGGCGTCGAAAATCTGACCGTCGAATCTCTCGATGCGAAAGTTCCACCGCATTTCAAAGGCGGAGCAAATGGCTGGCAGTTCTCGCGCTGCGCTGGGCTCACGCTGAGAAATCTGCGCGTGAGCGGTCAAACCGGCAACGGTCTCAATCTCGATGATGGCGGCCAGCTTGATGCTCCAGTGACGGGAATAACGCTCGATCACGTCGAAGTCAGCGACATCGGCCCGAAGGGCAATCACGACGGAATCAAGTGCTCCGGTCTCGACAAGCTCACGATTCGCGACTGCACCATCACAGGTTGGGGCGGGCAGGGGATTGATTTTGTCGGCTGTCATCACAGTTTGATCACCGGATGCCGCTTCATCGGCAAAGAAGGATTCACGGCGAGCGCTGGTGTTCAACTCAAAGGCGGAACGAGCGATGTGACCGTCGAGATTTGTCATTTTACCAACGCCGGTGAGCGTCCCATCAACGTCGGCGGCTCCACCGGCCTCGAATACTTCCGACCGCAGGGTGCGAAGCATGAAGCTGCCCGCATCATCGTGCGCGACAACATCATCGAAGGCAGCTTGTGCGCGGCTGCGTTTGTCGGTGTCGATGAAGCCGAGTTCAGCCGCAACACGATCCTCTTTCCTACCAAATGGATCTTCCGTATTCTCCAAGAGACGAAGGGGCCAGGCTTCGTGCCGTGCCGCAATGTGTTCATCAAAGACAACCGCATCGTCTTCCATCGTTCGCAGGTTCAAATCGAAATCAACATCGGCGGTGACACAGCGCCTGACACCTTCCGCTTCGAGAACAACCGCTGGTTTGCAGAAGACAAGCGGCAGGCGTCGAAGCCGAAGCTGCCGAGTGAAGAGAAAGCTGGCGTTTACGGCATTGATCCTCGTTAGGCTGGTCCATCGCAGAGCGTTGATTCTGCACCATGTTCTTCCGACCCATCGCGGCGCTCTCGCTGCTGCTCATCACACCTGCATTTTCCCAGACCAAGCTGCAAAAGGCAGATGTTACAATCGCTCCGCCGAAGAACCTCAAAACGAAGCTCCCGCCCGGCTACACCATTCCCATCGTCGATATCAGCGGCGAGACGCAGCGGCAGGTGATCGTGGATCGCGAGCCGGGACAGTACCTCGGCCATCCCACCACTGTGCTGCTCGATGACCAAACAACCATGCTCACGGTCTATCCGAAGGGTCATGGACGTGGAGCCATCGTTTACAAACGCAGTTACGATGGCGGCAAGACCTGGAGTGAGCGTTTGCCGACACCAAAGTCGTGGGAGACCTCGCAGGAGGTGCCTACGCTACACCGCGTGGTCGATGCGGCTGGAAAGAAGCGCATCATCATGTTCAGCGGCCTCCATCCCATCCGCATGGCCGTCACCGAGGACGACGGCGCAAACTGGAGCGAGTTGAACCCCATCGGGAACTTCGGTGGCATCGTCGCCATGGGCACGGTGATCGACTTGAAGACGCCGGGGCACTATCTGGCCTTCTTCCATGACGATGGGCGCTTCATTCGCGGCACTCCGGCCAAGGCGTGGCGCTTTTGGGTTTACACCACCCTTTCCAAAGACGGCGGCCTCACATGGAGTGCCCCTACGCCGATCGCCATGCTGCCGGACGCCAATCTTTGCGAGCCCGGTGCCCTCCGCTCGCCGGATGGCAAACAGATCGCCGTCTTGCTGCGCGAAAACAGCCGGAAGTACAACTCCTTCGTCATCTTCTCCAACGACGAAGGCCAGACATGGACTGAGCCGAAGGAACTGCCTGCCGCGCTCACTGGCGACCGCCATGTCGCGAAATACGGCCCCGATGGCCGCTTGTTCATCACCTTTCGCGACACTACGCACGTCAGCCCCACTAAGGGCGATTGGGTCGGCTGGGTCGGCAAATACGACGACATCATAAACGGCACCGAAGGCCAGTATCGCATCCGCATCATGGACAACACCAAAGGGGCCGACTGCACCTATCCCGGCGTCGAACTCCTGTCCGACGGCACATTCGTCACCACCACCTATGGCCATTGGACCGAGGGCGAACCGGCTTATGTCGTCAGCGTGCGCTTCAAACTGGAGGAACTCGATGCGAAGCTGAAGAGGTGAATTTCCAAGATTGCGTGTGCTGAGACGTTTCTCCGTAGTTGATGAGCCCTTTCTTTCGAACCCTTCTAACCTGCGTTCTCTGCGGGGCACTCGGGGCGGGTGTGGGAATGTGGAACCGGCCAGAGCCACTTGCTGCTGAGCCAGAGGCAGAGCAGAAACAAGCCGTGAAGGCCACCGAGACTCAGTCTGTCGATCTCTTCTACGAACCACCGCCCGCATTCACCAGCGTCACCGCCTCGCTGGAGTGGGTGTGGGGCCGGATGGACAAAGGCGACGAAGCCGCAGCGGAGACGCTTTTTCTCAAGGACGCGGGGACCACCGACGAGCAGCGCGCCCAGATCGCCCAGCAGTTGGTGCAAAATTTCCGTCGCTTTGATCCACGTGTCCTGGCCCGCATCGTTCTGAGTCTGCCTCGCGTCCAAACAGCGGACATAGTGCTGGACGAGTTGATCTCGGAATGGAGCCGTTATGATTCAGAGGAGGTCTTGCACTTTCTCGAGACGCTGCCGGCTCACAAGGTCAACAACGTCCTACTTGTCAGAGCCGCCTTTGGTCTCGCGCGACTGCCTGCGGAACGCGTCGCCACATTCGCCGCGACACTTGATGACAATGGCCGGGCTTATCTGGCGGAAGGTTTGGTCGAGTTTGCCAATCAGGCGGGGTCATGGCGGAATACCTCGGCGATTTTGTCGAAGATGAACGCCCAGGGACACAAAGGTGCCGTTTCGGTGGAGTGGACACTCGGCGTGAGCCTGAGCGACATCGCTCCTGAGGAGATCGAGCGCCGGATCGCGTCCGAGACTGACCCGGTGAAACGTGATCAACTGCTCGCAGGCCATGCCTGGGTCGCCGGCATCCGCGATCCGGAGCGCGGCATCAGGCTCGATGCCCAAATCCAGAGGCCTCAGGTGCGCGACGACTATCTGGTGCGTCATGCGGGGGACTGGCTGGAAACCGACCGCAACGCCGCGCTCGCCTGGTTGCAAAGCGCTGCGGCCAAACAGCTCATGAGCCTCGAAGTGCGGGCAAAGTTTTTGAAGGCCTATGGGCTGGAGGCTGCGCCATGAAGTTGGGTCTTCAGCTTCTTTTGCATGCGGTGGCGGCGTCCGCAGGCTTCTGGGTCGCATCTTTGGAGCCACCCATGGCTCACCCGCCTCCCTTAGAAACAAAGAAGGCTGCAGTTGTGGCGAAAGTGGAAACGTCGCCACGTCCACCGATGCCAGCTCGTCCTTTGTCCCGCGCAGAGCGCCTGGGGCTGCGGTTGACACCGCAGAGATGGCCGGAGGTGAACATGGTTATCGAAAAAGCAGACATCGGGGAACTGCCGGGCATGCTGCAAGTCATCTTCGGCTCCCGCTATCCCGACGTGCGGCGACGGGCCGTTGAACTGTTGTTTATGCGCTGGACCGAACTGGATCGAGACGCCGCACTTGCAGCGATGAAAACCATCACCTCCCCTCAGCTCAAGGAAATGGCGCTGGGCCGCATTCTGTTCGAATGGGCCAAGTCAGATGCCGATGGTGCCTGGCAGTGGGTGACTGCCATGGAGGATGACAGCGTGCTTCAGGAGTCCGCGTTTGAATACCTGCTGGCCAATGGCGCGGAGAAAGACCCGCAAGGTTACGCTGCATGGGCCGCACAGATCGAAGATCCCTTTTTGCGATACAAGGCGCTGGACCAGGTCGCCTCCACCTGGGGGCGGGAGAATCCGAAGGATGCCTTTGCGGCTGCTTTAAAAATGAATAATCCCGTGCTGCGCAAGCGAGTTCTGGAGGTTGTCTGCTATCAGGACAAATCCGGAATTGATCGCGCCCAGGCGATGGACCTCATCCTGCAACTGCCAGACAAAGCGGCGCGCATCGAACTGCTGTCCGATGACTGGATCAGGGCCTTCGCCAATGACAAGCCCGAGGCGGCGCTGCGCTGGCTGGTGAGTCATGCGGACAATCCTGATCTTCAAAAAGTGAGCGGCACGCTGGGCGGTTTGCTCGGTGAGCAGGTGAAAAACGTGGTCGAACTCCGTGCGATGGCGCTGCAAGTGCCAGCCGGTGTGTTGCGCGACGCTTTTTCCGCCGAGGCGGCCTGGAGGCGGGCCACGAACGGAGGCTCAGTGCAGGAGGCGCGTGAATTGCTGACCTTGTGTGGCCCGTGCATCGAGCGGGAGAACGCCCTTGGCATCATTGAGGAATCCGCCACCAAACCATGAACAAGCCTGTCATCTCCATCCACCGCCGCCAATTTCTCGCGGGTCTTCCAGCCATCGGGCTGATCGCCGCGCATGCGGTCGAGGTGCAACCGTTGGAGCACATCGTCTTTGGATCCTGTCTCGACACACACGAGCACCCGATGCTCGACTGCACACTGACCTTGCCACGCGATCTGTTCATCTTCATGGGCGACAACATCTACGCCGACAAAGGCGGCATCCCGATGATGCAGGAAAAGTATGCGCTGCTCAAAAACAGCCGCTTTTTTCGCGGATTGAAGAACAAGCCAATCCTCGCCACTTGGGACGATCACGACTTCGGTCTCAATGATGGTGGCGCGGATTGTCCGATCAAAAAGGAGGCGCAGGTCGAGTTTTGGAACTGGCTCGATGAACCAGCGGAATCGCCACGCCGAAAGCAGGAGGGCGTTTACCATGCGCAGATCTTCGGATCGGCAGGGAAACGCGTGCAGATCATTCTGCTCGACACGCGCTACTTCCGCAGCCCGATGAAGAAGGTGGCAAAGGACAAGGCGTTGATCGGCGGCACCTCGGTGCCTACGGACGATGAATCCACCACCATCCTCGGCGCGGCGCAGTGGAGCTGGCTTGAAAAAGTGCTTAAAGAGCCTGCGGACCTGCGAATTGTCGTCTCGAGCATTCAATTCGCGCCCGAGGCACACGGCGGCGAGTCCTGGGCCAATTTTCCCCACGAAAAGCGGCGCCTGCTTTCGCTCCTCAAAGGCCAAAATGCCCTCGTTTTGAGCGGCGACCGCCATTGGTGCGAGTTTTCAAGCGATGGCGTTTTCGACTTCACTTCGAGCTCGATGACGCAAAAGCACCCGCGCGGCACGCCCACGCCAAACAAGCACCGAATCGTGCCCAAGACGTACCATTTGCCGAATGTGGGCCATCTGCACATCGATTGGTCTGCGGCCACGATCACGGTACAAGTCATCGGGGAAGACGGAGAAGCGAAAATCGAGCAGCGAGTGCAGTTCACTGAACTGCAGATTCGCTAGCGCATGCGCCACGTCCTCACATTCACACTTCTCGTCATTCCCGGCCTTTTCTCCGCGGAGAAGCGTGAGGCTGATTTGCGGCTCGATCTTCTGAATGCCCTCTGTTCCTCTCGCAGAGCGGGAGGGCTACTTCGCGTCTCGCACTTCCCATGCCGGTGGCAGATCCTTCGACTCTGGGCCAAACGTCTGCGAGACGACGAAGCCACTGGCCTGCGAGGTGTAGAAGATGCGGCCGTTGCTAACGACGGCACCGAGACACTCGCGTGAGTCGATGGCGGGACCGGTGGAGACGAGTTTGCCTTCTTGGGAGAGGTCGATCATGTCCATGTTGGCTCCGAGCACATAAGGTTCGCTCATGGTGAAGCGGCAGCAGGCGTAGTTGGTGAGGATGCTGTAGGTGACCTTGCCGGTGTCGCGATCGAAGACGTTGCCTTTGCCGCGCAGGGCATTGGAGAAGATGTATTTCTCGCCAACGCTGACCACATTGAGCGCTGAGGTCACGGCGTCGGATTTCCAAATGAGTTTGCCGGTGTTGGCATTGAGGCACCAGACGAAGCGGTCTTCGGTGCCGAGTTGCGCCTTGTTGTTGCCGCCGATGTAGAGCTTGCCATCGCGTGCGCTGAGGGTGCATTTGGCGGTGACGTAATAGTCGTTGGTCTGCCAAAGGATTTTGCCAGTCTTGGGATCTGCGCAGACGGTGAGACCATTGTTTTTCACGGGTAGGCCACGGCGCGCACGCTGATCGGCATCGTAGCCGAAGAAGACGCTGTAGTAGAGCTTGCCATCGAGAATGCAGATGCCGCAATCATTGCCACCGCGGCCTTGATCGGAGAAATCCTTCTCCCACACCACCTTGCCGGTGTCGAGATCCCAAGCCCACACGCGCGGGTGATGGTTCTTCGGGTAATACGGGTTGTCGTTCGAGTAGATGAAGCTCATCACCTCGCTGCCATCGGCAGGCACCACGGGCGGCCCGCCGAAGGTGTAGGGCTTCTCGCTGCCCTGCGGCGCGTAATCGCCGCTGCCGCTCGCGTAGATGGCCACATTGCCCGCGACGACTGGCGGAAACTGACGACTCCAGCTTGGTGAACCAGTAAAGGGTGCTTCCCACAGCATCTTGCCCGTCGCGGCATCCAGACAGCGCACAAAGGACTTCTTCATGCCTGCTTGTGGGATCAAAAGCTTGCCGTCGATGTAAAGCGGTGACGTGAAGCTCAAATACACATCCGGCCACCAGCGCCGCCACAGCAAGCGTCCGGTGTTCTGCTCGCAAGCGATGATCTGACCCTCCGCCGTATGCGTGTAAAGCCGTCCGCCGCCGCATACGGGCAGATGCTTCACCGTGCCTTCAAGACGCCGTGCCCAGCGCATGCGCAATGGCGGTGCGAGACCTTGATCATTCGCATTCTGCCCGGCGAAGTTGCCGTAGTTGGTGAACCAGTCGTATTTGGAGTCGGCGAGTTTGCCGGTGAGGGGAGAACGGATATTGGCAACGGAAGGCGTTTTCGGCAGTGCCGCGTTTTGTCCGCCAGCATAAACATAAAGACTTCCGTCCTCGCTGGGAACAAACACGCGTCCATCGGCCACTGCTACGGGGGCGGTGATAGATGCATCTCTTCGCTGGATGGCTGTTTGAAACTTCGTGCCGGGCTTTCCGCCATCGAGTGGAATATAATTCAGCGAACCATCGAGTGCTCCAACCAGAACGTGATGCTTGGTCAGCACCGGCGGTGCGATCGCACCTGCGGCGCAATAGATGCTCGTCCTCTTGCCATCCAAGCTGTGTCCGATCAATCCACGCCCCGTCTCCGGCTTAACGCGGAACACCTCGTTCCCACGAATCGCAACGGGCGAAAAACTCAACAGTCCATCCATACGGATGTTCGTATCGGTGCCGGGCACGAAGTCGCCGGTTTTGAGCGTGTCGCCTTCGAGGCGCATGATGTCCACGCGACCGGCGTTGTCGCGGCGATGCCATTGGACATAGACGTTGCCGTCGTCATCGGCGCTTTGGCCAAAGGTGGCTGGGAACTCTTTGCCGGACCACTCGGGGATCTCGCCGGTGGCTTTCAGTTTTGGCGCGTCGCCGGTGTCTTCGAGGAAGAGCGTGCGTCCGCCTGCGGGAATGACCACCGTGTTGCCTTTGATGAGGCAGATGTCGCGTGAGCAGACGAAATGGTCTTTCCAGTTCACGCGGCCATCGCTGGAGGTGAGTTTGGTGCCGGGTTTCATCGTCGCCTTGAGTCGGTCCATGCAAAAGGCGGCCCAGGCTTCACCGCTCCAGCGATCTCCTTGGAAACCGACGACTTCCTTCACGAAGTCCCACTTCCATTTCACGTCACCGTCATTTGTGATCGCATAGACCTGCGCGCCGAGTGTGGCGAAATAGACGCGATCCTTACCGATGACTGGCGTGCTGAAGATCGGCTCCTTGCAGTCGATTTCCTTTACCACCGCTCCCGTAGTGCGATCCAGCACGTAGTAGATGCCCGCCGTGGTGCCGAAGTGCAGATAATTCCCCACGATGGCCGGTGAACTGACATTGTTCACGTTTTGCTTGCCGCCTTTGCTTTGGAAGCGCCAGACCTCCTTCAAGGTCGCCGCTTCAAAGCATGCAGCGACGCCGGAGCCATCAACAACATAGACTTTGCCTCCTGCAACGACGGGCGAGGTGTAGATGCCATCCGTCATGGCCACTGCACCTTGCAGGCCGATTTTTTCGACATCGAGGTCGATTTGAGCCGCATTGCCCGAGTGCGCGGAGTTGAACATGAACTGCGGCCAGTCCTCGGCGTGAGTAGGAATAGCGACGGCGAGCCAAAGAAGAGAGAAAAAGCGATTCATGACTATGGAATACGAAGATGGTGGCCTGAACTCGCAGCTTGAACACATCTTCGTTCCTCACACGTTCTTTTCGATCATGAGTCCACGCCCTAACCGTCGCCAATTCCTCTCCACACTCGCACTCGGTGCCCTCAGCAACCGCGCTCAAGGCACCTCGCCAATGCCATTACCGCCGACGCGCATCATCACGAAGGGGCCGGGATTCCACTGGTTCGCTTATTATGACAAGCTCCAATTCTCGCCGGACAACCGCTTCGTGCTGAGCAACAAGGCCAGCTTTGAGCATCGCTCACCGACGGCGGATGATGTCATCGAGGTGGGCATGGTCGATTTGCAGGAGAAGGACAAGTGGATCCCTCTCGGCAAATCAAACGCATGGTGCTGGCAGCAGGGCTGCATGTTGCAATGGATCCCTGGCACCGAGTCGAAGGTAATCTGGAATGATCGCGAGAAGGATAAATTCGTGAGTCATATCCTCGATGTGAAGACGATGGAGAAACACACGCTACCAGCTCCGATCTACGCTTTGAGCCCGAATGGCAAAGATGCCGTGAGCTGCGATTTCGCACGCGTGGCCGACTGTCGGCCCGGTTACGGCTATGCAGGCATCCGCGAACGCTTTTTTGATCAAATGGCACCCGCAGGCAGTGGCGTGACGCATGTGAATCTCGAAACCGGCGTGGAGAAACTCATCGTCAGCCATGAGACACTCGCGAAGACGGGCGAGGTCATCGAAAACCATCCTGACTCGAAGCATCACGCCTATCATCTTCTCTGCAGCCCGGATGGAAAACGCTTCATCATGCTGCACCGCTGGACGCAGCCCAAAGGCGGTCACCTCACGCGGCTCATCACCGCAAACATGGACGGCAGCGACCTGCGCATCGTCATTCCCAACGGCTACGCCTCTCACTTCATCTGGCGTGATGCCACGCACATCCTTTCGCAGGCCAAGAACTGGCTCGGCAACACCGACTGGGGCGATTTCCTCTTTGAGGACAAAGACAGCGGCATCGTTGCCGAGATCGGACACGGCGTGCTCGATAAAGGCGGCCACCTGACCTACTTGAAGAACAACGAATGGATTCTCAACGACACCTATCCGCAAGGCATTCGCCGCATCCAGACGCCACATCTTTATCACATCGCTACCGACAAGCGCATCGACCTCGGCAACTTCGTGCAGCCACCCGAATACAAAGGTGAGTGGCGCGTGGACTGCCATCCTCGCTGCAGCCGAGATGAGCGTTATGTGTGTGTCGATGCGCCAGATGGCAAGAACGGCCGCCAGCTTCATCTCATCGACATTCAGGGGCTGATGTCTTGATCATCACCGTGGATTCATCCTCAGCTCCGCTTGTCATTGCCTTGATGCCCCACATCAAACCGCACTTCAAGCGTCCCGCTGAGGGAGTTGATTTTCTGGAATAGGACGGCGAGGAAGCGCATTTAAAGCGCTTACGTTATTCAAAATATCTAAGTTTAGGAATTAATGATTCAGTGAATGGTTTCAATTCACGATAGCCGCATGTTCTCAGGGCAATGGACATTGAACGTTCTTCGGATCGACGACGCCATCGTAAACTCTCCATCCATAAACTGGGTGGGGCTTCCATTTAGGCTTCGTTATGCGGTCATAAATATAGAATGCTATCCAAATGGGCGACATGAAGACAAAAAAGCTCACTATCAGCCCAAGCCTTGATGCGAAAATCCAAGTCATATCATGTTGACGCAAAATAGAGAGCAGGCTCGATGAAAGATGGAATTCAATCCAGCCCACGCATGAGAGGATGATCCACAGGCCAAGGCAGCAAATAGATTTGCGTCGGGTGCTCCATGACGAAGTAGCTACATCTAGGTATTCGAATGTGAACAAAATCGCCATGCACGGAATTATGAAAAGTATGCCGCTCCTCCCCTGTTGCCCAAACCAGATCAAACAACCAATGACACCGACAGCTATAGCAACTCGTATCCATCCTAGCACCTGCTCCCTCTTCGTTCGTTTCGGGGGTGATGGTGCAGTTAGCTGTTGCCGACGGTATTCGCTATCACGCAATAATTGCTGCACGATGTTATCAGGCATGGCGTTTCAAAGTTGATGAATTCATCTGCCGAAACTATTTGATAGTATCAAGGTTAATTTCAACGCTTTTACGGCACTATTAGATTATTCCTAAGACTGCGCACACGCCTCGCGGATCGCCAGCAGCTCATCAAACACGGCGCTGAGTTCTTCACCTTCGATCTGTTTTTCTTTGAGCAGTTCGCGGAAGACTTCGCGGGGCTGGAGTTCGCTGAGGGCGGGGCCGGTGGGTTGCCAAGGGGTGAGTGCGGTAGCGGGAAGATCGGCGAGAACTTTGAGTTTTTCAAAGCGGCCAGCGGCGGCTTCGCGGACCTGGCGGTCGAGGTCGGGCTCGGGGACATCGAGCTTCACCGTGACCTCGGCCCAGGCTCCGGCGGGGATGTTGGCAAGATCAGCAGCGAGTGTGGCGCGGTTTGCTTTTACACGGACGAGTGTGCGGGTGATGGGCACAGCGTGCGTTTCGATTTTCATGCCTTGTGTATCGATGATGACGACGGATTTCGCGTCAGCGGCCTCGGAGAAGCTCAGGGGTATGGGGGAACCGCTGTAGCGGATGGTTTCATTGCCAGCGACCTTTTGCGGGCGATGCAGGTGGCCGAGCGCGGTGTAATCGAAGCCGGTGAAGATGTCTGCACCAACAGAACCGAGATTGCCGATGTGGATGTCGCGCTCGCTGTCGCTGGTGGTGGCACCTAGCACGGTGAGGTGGCCCATGGCGATGATTGGGCGGCCCTGCGCGATCTCGCGGCATGCAGCAAGTTGCGCGGCGTAGTGAGCGCGGATGGCGCTTCGGACCTGCTCATGCACAGTTGCCATGGTTTCGCCTGCGGCGGCCTCGCGGAGGTCGCGCTCGCGCAGAAATGGCACGGCGGCGATGACGGCACCGCCGAGATCGACGATGTTGTCTCCGGCGTGGCCGAAGACATGTACCTCGAAGCGGCGCAGCAGTTCGCGTGGAGCGTTGAGGTGGGAGGCGGAGTCGTGATTGCCGCCGGTGATGACGGCCTTCACCGTTTTGAGATCCGCGAGGCGTTTGAGGAAGTCGAAATAGAGCGCAACGGCTTCCTGCGGTGGATTCGCGGCATCGAAGACATCGCCGCTTAGAAGCAGTGCGTCGATTTTTTCACTGCGGAGTGCGTCGATGAGCCAGTCGAGAAACGCGACGTGCTCTGGCAGGCGATCACGCTCGACGAGGCGGGCGCCGAGATGCCAGTCTGCGGTGTGGAGGATGCGCATGTGCCTTGAACTAGGCGGGAATGCGTTCGGGCGCAAACGCGATGGCGTGCATTCAACTTCGGTTCAGTTCCGATTTAACAGCTTGCGCACTTCGTCTTCAGAATAGGCACTCTTCTTGCCGCCCATGTCATTGTAGTTTTCGATGATGTTCGGTGGCTTGCCAATGCTCTTGGAACGCGTGAGCGCAGAACCGGTTTTGAAACTGTCGGCACCTTTGAATGCGGAGCCGCCATCGCGAGATTGCATGCCACCGAACCGTGATTGGTCAGCCTTAAACTGACCGTTCAGTCCTGAAGGTGTCTTGTCACCCAACGCATAGGTTTGATCCATGCCCGGTGCCTTGGACTTACTGAACCAGCTCTGTCCGGTCTTAAACTGCTTCTGCCCGGCAAAAGTGTTACCACCGGAAAAGCTTTTGGAGTGATGCATCTGCTTTTGGAAATAAGTGCCCGCACTGCCTTGAGGGCCATGGCCGCTGCCGCCAATGTATTTTTCAAACTGACTGCGCTTTTTATCGTCCGGCTTTGCCATGGCTCGCTGCACAAGGGTCTGCTCCGCCGGACTCGTCGTTTTCTTCTCCGTGCTGGAGCACTGGCACAGAACCACGGCCGCGCTGAGGCAAATCAGAATTCGAGCGAAGTGGTTCATGGTTGAGATGAGGGTTTGGCGGAGGGCTGGCGGGTGAGGAAGAAAATCTCCTGCTTCACCGCACCTGGCAGATGGAACTTGGGTAGTTCCGTATCGATGCCCGAGAGTCTGCCCCAGCTTTGATAGAGTTCAAAGACCAGTTTCGCCGACTCATTCGGCAGCGCCCAGTTCATGCGCATGAGAAACGCCTCCGCGGCTTCAAAATCACGCTGGCGCACGAGGAAGCGTGCATAGGCGGCGAACAACTCCGGCTGCAGGGCCATCGTCCCGTCGAGATGCCTTAAAGCGGCATCAAACAGCTCGCGGGCGAGTCCCGCATGACCGGTATCCTCAAACGCACGCGCCCATTCAATGGTCTGCACACCGCCAGGGAAGGAAAGACGCAGTGTTTCACTGAAAAACTCCTGCACTGCGGCTTCATCATTCAAAGCGTGCGCCACGCGTACGGCCAATGGCAGCTTGCGGCCCTGCTCACGCAAGGTGGGTATGCCCGCCACGATTTCACACGCATCCCAAGCCCACGCTGCGCGCTCCGCTTTCAACAATGCTTCCGCAGTGAGTTCGATGCAGGAGCGATCTTTTTCCTCGGCCTTCTGCCAGGCGGTGATGAAATCAGCCTGCGCATCCTGTAGCAGCTTGGCAGTGAAGGAACTCAAAGCCAGCGCGGCAAGCGGGCGATCTGCTCCTGCTCGTGCCTCAGTACGCAACACCGTCATCCATCCCGCTGCCAGTTTTCCACCCGCAAGCTCCTTGAGCCATTGATGCATGTCTTTGAGGGTGTCTTGATCCCGAGTCGTCACGCGGAATAACGCGGCAATCTGTGCGCGGCCACGTTCCGGCGTCCAGCTAGCATCTGTCACCAGCACCTTGAGTTGCTCCAAACGCAGCGTGAAACGCTCATGATCACCTTTGAGCGTTCGCTCAGCTTGTGTGAGCAAATTCAGCGCCTCGGCGGCCCGATCATGCGTACGCAGTCCTGCCGCCAGTGCTACCACACAAGGCAGCGATTTGCGCTCCACGCACAGCGTCATTAGCTCACGCACTTCAGCCCAATCACCGATGGTTGTAGCGATTTGACAGCGCAGCTTCAACACCCCCTGCGCCGCTGCATCCATCGGCTCCGCCAAGGGAACTTCGCGCAACAGCTTTAATGCGGCCTGGGGTTGTGACAGACGCTGCAAGATTTGACCACGGTGCAGACTTGCCTCCACATCAAGGTCAGTTCCGGCCTGATCATTCACGACATACGCCGCGTGCAAGCGCTCCCAAGCGGAGAGCGCTGCCTTGTCGTCCTGCATGCGTTCAAGCAACTGCCCAAGCTCACGCAAATAGGAAACCTCGTGCGGACGGCGACGTTCAAGCACCTGCGAAAACTGCTCGCGAAAGCCCTGACGACGGAGTTCGTCCACATTGAAATCGCGGGCAAGGAAGAGCGCATGTTTTTCGCGCAGCGTGTCATCTCCCGGCTGCGGTGGCTTCAGTGGCGGTTCGGCGAGCAGCAGCTTGAGTGCAAACCCAAGCCCAGGCTCGATCTCCATCGAATTTTCACAAACGCGCAGCATCCACAGCGCATAATCAGGATTCGACGGCGCACGATCAGGCAGCATGCTGTAAATGCTGATCGCCTCGCGCACCATGCCTGCGGTCTCCAGCCGACTGCCGAGATTTCCCAGTGTGTCCACCGAGTGCTCGGTGCGTAAATCGACGGCTGCCAGATGCTCGCGGATCAGCCGTTTCCGTGTCGGGTAGTCCAAGTTTCGCAGCCTGCCTAGCAGCTCATTGATGCGCCATTCGCCGAACTCCGAATCGGAACGCGGTCCCAACATCGTCGCACCGGAATGTGCGGCGAGCGTGGCGTTCGCACCGCTCACCACCTTGCCGAGTCCCTGCTGCACCATCAGCGCCTCAATCTCCTGCGTTTCCTCCCACAGGCTACGCAGATGCAGTGGCTCGTCATAACGCGATGCCCCCTGCGGGACCAGGCTGCCTTTGGACTCCACCATGTCACGTTGTGCTAGAAACGGTCCCGATAAAAATCGCCCCAGTGTCGCTGCACCCTGCTGTTCCGCACCCGCCAGACCTGCCAACGTCGCTTTACGGATCGACGTCATCGCAGATGGCTGCGTGCGTTGCAGCCGCCGCCATGCGGTGCGCAGCGCCTCCTCGCGCTGCTGCTCAGAATTTGCCATCCGGCTCAGTAGCGTAACGCTCAGGAGGAAGGGATCGTAACTCATGCGATAATTTTCCGCCGCGACCGGCCCGCGCACCGCTGCATCGAGATACTGCCGTGCCAGATCCCAGCGCTCTGCGCTTTCCGCAATGCGTGCCAAAAACTGCGAGTAACCCATCTCATTTTCAGGCGAGGTGCGCGGCAAACATCCACCCAACGCAAGCGCCTCGTCATAGCGCTGCTTGTCCGCGAGCTTACGCGTGAGGTCAATGACTGCAGCGGTGCGCAGCACACGCGAATCACCCAGCACTTGCAGATCTTCCGGGCGATAGCGAAAGCCCGGCACATCCGCCAGCATCGAAACGCATGCCTGCAGCAGATCAGCGCGCTCTTTCATCACCTGCGGTGCCCAGCCTTTTTCACCCGCCCACTGCACTGACTCCGCCATGCCGTGACTGCGCACGGTCAGCCACAACAGGCAAAACTGCGCCTCCAGCGTGCTCGTATCCGGCAATAGTTTGTGCAACACCGCACGAAACTCCTTGCCCGCACCCGCATAATAAAAAGCCCACAGCTTTTCCACCTCGTTAGCCTGCGTGTCTTCGCTCCACTGCTTGATCCATGCGCTCAAACCGAGGCCTCCCTTCGTGCAGCTTAGCTTCGCCAGTTCTTCAATCGCACGCAGCCGAACCAGTGCTGCATCCTCGGGCAGTTCGGCAAATTCCGATCGTGGCTGACCCAAAAATGCCCGCAAGGTATCGAGTTCCTTGCGCTCCAGACCCGGCGCGAGATCGAGCAGCGACACCAGATCGCCCGTCGTCACACCACCACCCGTGCGCCGCGTGTCCGTCAGCGGCAGCGGTGCCCGCACACCTTTCAGCGCGTAGCTACCGGCCTTCACCGGCGTGCTCAACACCTCCCCGAGTTGTTTCTCTGCCTCCGCCTCATCCGCAAAGCGCAGGCACTTCAGCGCCAGCCGCAGCCGCGCCCGGCCATCCCACGTCCGCACGCGTGACATCTGCTCATACACACGCAACTCCGCTTCATCCTGGCCCGTGGTTTGATAATACTTCGCCAGTTCCTCCAACGCTCCTGCATCTTGAGAGAACCGGCTTTCCAAACGCCGCCGCACACGATCCGCCTCCGTGATCTGAAACGTCTGCTCCAGCAGTTCCACCAGCCGCCGCGATTCCGCTGCGATCTCCTTCGGCGGAGCCGCCGCAGCGATCTGTTTTTGGAAATAAATCGCCGACTTCACATCCGCCACCTTCAGCGCCGAGTCTCGCAATTGATCCAACGAAAACGGCGTGTCTGGCGCGGTGTAATACGCCTGCTTCATGCTGGCAAACGCCTTCACATGATCCCCACTGCGCTCAAACACCTGCGCTAATGCTTCATGATAAAAACCGTCGAACGGGTGCCGCTGCACGCGATCCAACAGTGCACGTTCAAGCATCTTCAAGCGGTCACGTGCCACGCTTGGCGCCAGTTCACCACCGCTCGCATCTGAAAACGTCAGGCGGTCAATGCAGCGCCGCAGCACCTCGCGGCGTCGCTTCACTTCCGTCTCGCGTTCCATGATCTGCGCCTGCACCTCCACATGCTCTGCGAGCTTGTGCTGCCGCAGCAGAATGTCCGCATAACTCTCCAGCAGCGGCATCGCCGCCGGCCCCTCCACACGTGTCACCGCCTGCTTCCATAGATTCAGGGCATCTTCTGGACGCCGTTGCAGAAAATAAATCTGCGTGAGAGCTGACAACAACTGCCCCGACTCCGGAAATTCGCGATACACCCGCTCCAGCACCTTCGCCGCAGCCACGCCCGGCGGCGACAACGGCGTGTCGCTCTTCCATCCTGGACTGCCCGTCTCTGCATCCGCACGGCGTTCCGACTCCATCAGCAATTCCGCCAACCGCAGTGTGTAACGCACACGACCAGCTGTATCCAGTTCCGCGAGACGCCGTAATTGCCGCTCCACCAAGGGTAAATTTTCATCCACTTGCGCCAGATCCAACTTCAACTGCTCAACCACCAATGACACCGGCTGTTGCTTCTTCGTCACCGGATCAAACTCCAACCGATGCAGCAGTTCATAAGCGTCATGGTATTGATCCGTTCGTGTCGCCCACCAACAACCACGAAACCTGACTGCTTGGGCTTCTTTCGATTTGGCATCGATATTCTTGGCCTCGGTAATCGACTTGCGCGCAAATTCCATCAGCCGTTCTGGCAATTTTTCTCGCTTGGGGCCGTCACCTTCATCACTGCTCGCGAAACCCGACCCCGTGAACGCATCCGGCAGCTTGAACTCGCCAGTATTAGCCGGTTTCACCACCGATTTTGTGTCGCCCATGAGAATCGAAAACATGCGCTCATCCACATCCACACGTTCCTCGTCTGTCGTGCTCGCATGCCAGGCTTTCTCCACCCATTCTGCCGCCTCCTCATTCTCACCTTGTTCGGCGAGCAGTTCCGCCAGCCGCACCCACGCCTCACGGCCAGCACCTGGTTTGGACACGGCCTCACGAGCCAAAATGATCGCGCTGTCGATGTTATTGCTAGCCGCTAAAAAGGCGGAGGCATCGCCCAGTCGCTGCTGACGTTCTGACTCCGTCGCCGCACCGCCAGTGAATTCTCGCAGCAGCTTGTCCTCTGCCACCACATCACGCCGGGCACGGAAAAAAGCCGCCAGTTCAAACACTGCTTCAGCTTTCTGCGGATCACGCATCACTCGCGAACGTAAAATTTTCTCGATCACTCCATCCAGTGCCCGTGTTTGGGCAAAGACGAGCACCTGCTTCTCGACATCGGCTGTATTTTGAATCTCTAGCAGCTTGATCAGCCGTTTCGTCGCACTGTCCGCAGCACCACTGCGCAAATCAGCCTCGCAGCGCAGCAGCACGATGGCAGGTAAATCGCTGCCATCGCTCTTGAGCCTTTCATCCAGCAGTTTAGCTGCTTCCACGGCTCCTTCGTGATCCAGCAGGGCACGCACCAACTCCCAACGATAATCTTCCACCTGGGGCACCACCTTCACCAACTCACGCAGCCACTTCACCTGCTCATCCGGCTCCACAGTGATCTCAAAAAAGCGCATCGCATCCAGCAGCGCCTGCTCCGAGGGTGGCATCGACTTCGCTGCCGTCACCAGTGCTTTCTGCAAGTCCTCCAGCGCTCCAAACCGCTCATGCAATCGTACGCGACGACGGAAGAAATCGAAATAACGACCATCGCGAAAATGCAGCAGTGCCAGGCCGTCTTTGAGCGCCTTGTCCGCTTTTGGAAACTGGTCAGCGTGCTCATAGATGCGCGCCAGATCGTAGAGCGCATCCAGTTTGCGCTGCGGATCTTTTTGATCGGCCAGAGTGGCAAAGAAATTTGCCGCGCGTTCAGGAAATCCAGCCTGCAACAGCAACTGCGCCACCTGCCGTGCCAGATCAATGTCCTGCGGCTTCAACTTCGCCGCACGCTCATAAGCATCTGCCGCCTCAGCATTTTTGCCACCTGCCAGAGCCATGCCGCCAAGCTCGATCCACATCAGCGGCCCCTGCGGATCATTAGCTGGCACCAACTCTGTCGCCTTTTTGATCAGTGTGAACGCCGTCAGCGGATCAGATAGCTCTCGAGCCACCGCCGCACGTGATTGCAGTAGAGTCAGATTCTTCCCGTCAGTCTTGAGCAACTCATCATACAACTGCGCCGCACGCTGCAAATTTCCGCTCTTACGAATCAGATGTGCCTCCACCAGCTTCACTGCCGGAAACTTCGATGCCTTTGCCTGCTGCGTGACATTCTCCACCAGCAGCTTCGTC
>CANIZT010000023.1 GCA_947471905.1 Verrucomicrobiaceae bacterium | reverse complement strand
TGCTCCTGCATGAAGCTAGCCGCAGCCGAGTGGCAGCAACCGGGATGCGGGTGGCTGATCTCGCCTACTGCAATGCGGTGGTCTCTACATTCGGAAGCAAATGCATATACTGTGAGTGCCAGCTTGAGCGGAACAGGGCGGCAGTTGAACATCTCGAAGGGATGAATCGGTTCCGGCTGGGCTTACATATTCCGGGCAACGTCGCCGTAGCATGTGTAACATGTAATCGTGAGAAGAGGCGCGACGACCAACTCAAATTATTAGTACTCGCTGAAAGTGGCTGGGAATCTTTTTTGTCGCACGATTCACGACGTTGTTCCGTGACGTGCAAAACTTGTGCTTATTGGACAAGCATCTGGCCAGATCCAAACGAACGACAAAGACGTCTAACCCAAGCCATTTCAAAGATTACCCTATTTAGGGCGCAATATGCTGGCGTTCTCACACTCGATCCACACTTGAAAACATCTTTGAGTCTGGAGATCGAACGCCTTTACCGCGAATGCCAGGTGTTTGCTTCTCAGCACCTTGTGAAGATAACGGACTTGTTTGCTGCCAGCCGTTGAATGTTTTATACACCTTAGGTGACCCGCCAGTTGGGCCGGTTGTCGCGCAATGTCTGACACGCGTGCGATTCATTCTCCGCTGCCGCCGCACATGCAAAGCCAGCCATTTCCAAGCCCAATGCCTGTCCACCACCGCCTGCGCACAATTCGAGTGCTGCTAAACTCATCGTCGGACAGGGTTATCCAATGACATGAGAGACATTAATGCTTTTCATCTTTATCTTTTTCGTTGAGCACGATGACGCCGAGTGATGGGCCATATCTGGAAGAGTTGACCAGTGGACAGGAGCACGCGGAGAATGAGAACCTACAGCAAGAAAAAGTGGACAGCACTGCTGAGGCTCAATTCCATTCCCCCTTGTTCACCGCATCCCAACCTTGCTCAACCACGCCAGCGTGTGTTCGGGCCAGGCTTGGGCGTCGCGGTCGCAGTGGAGGCCGTAGCCGTGGCCGCCGGTGGGGTAGAGCAGGAACTCGTGCGCGATTTTGCCTTCCAGCAGCGCGGCGTGGTACACCTTGCTGCCGACGACGTGGGTCTTGTCGTCGTCGCTGTGTACGATGAGCGTGGGCGGGATGCCGGCCTTCAGGTTTAGATCCGGGGCGGCGTGGCCGGCTTTGTCATCGAGGTAGGCCGGATACACCAGCACGGCGAAGTCGGGCCGGCAGCTTTCTTTATCGACGTCATCAATGGTGGGATAGCTGCGCGGCTCCAACGGGGCGCTGGCCTTCGCGGCGAGGTTCCCACCGGCGGAGAAGCCGATGACGCCGAGCCGCGCGGGGTCTAGCTGCCACTCCGCGGCATGCACGCGGGCGAGGCTGAGGGAGCGCTGGAGGTCCTGTAGGGCTCCGGCGCGGTTGTTGGGATTGCGATACTTCAACACCAGTGCGGTGATGCCCTGAGCGTTCAACCACCGGGCGATCTCGGTGCCCTCCTTGTCGATGACGACATAGCTGTAACCGCCGCCCGGGCAGACGATCATGGCCGGTGCGGGACGGTCGCTCTTCGGCGCAGGAAACAGGGTGAGCCTGGGACGGCTGACGTTGGTGATGCGGGTGTAGGGATCCTTCGACGGCCGCTGCGTCTCAGGTTCCTTGGCCCCCTGCCCCGGCATCTTCCCCTCCGGCCACACGTCCACGACAGCGGGCGGCGTTTTTTCAGCGGTGGCGGCAGGAGTCGTCTGCGCACTGGCGATTGGGGCGATGAGGCAAAGGAGAAGCAGCGGGAGTTTCATGGGAAAGGCGATGGCGGACGTGCCGTCCAAGCTGGCGTGAGGAAAACGCCCGGACAACGGCGATCTGGCGGCTTTCCTCTGAGGCAGAGAACCTTTCCTCCGCCATGGAGAAACCTTTCGCTGACGCAGAGAACCTTTCCTCTACCATGGAGAAACCTTTCGCTGACGCAGAGAACCTTTCCTCCGCCATGGAGAAACCTTCCTCTGACAAAGAGAACCTTTTCTCCGCCATGGAGAAACCTTTCTCTGGCACAGAGAACCTTTCCTCCGCCATGAAGAAACCTTCCTCTGGCAAAGAGAACCTTTTCTCCGCCATGGAGAAACCTTCCTCTGGCACAGAGGAACTTTCCTCTGCCGTGGAGAAACCTTCCTCTGACGCAGAGAAAACCTAGAATCCACGCCGGGAGCACCTCAAGGAGAGGCACTTGCCAAGTGCCGGAATGCGCACTCCGCCCACGGGACTTGGCAAGTCCCGCTCCTTGACCTCTTGACCCTGCATTGAACCGATCCATCGAGGACGAGACAGAGGTACGACAGACACTCATGTCTGTCGGTCTTGGCAGGACACTGAGAGAACGAGACGGCTGGCGGTGCCGCTGGCAGACGGGCAGGAGTGCCCATCTTACTTCAAACCACCTTTCACCACGAATCCGTGCGGAACGGCGTGGCGGGCAGGCCGTCCTGATTGAAGAGATTGGCCCAGTTGAACTGCTGGCTCCAGCCGTAGCGCACGGCGGCGGGCTGCGGCACGTCCTTGCTCGACACGACTACGGTGTCACCGGCGATGACGGCCTCGGCCCAAACGAATTTCTTGTCCTCACCGGCGAGCGTGAAGCCTTGCAGCTTGTCGCCGTTCTTGAAGGCGAGACCTTTGCCGGTGTGCGTGAATTTCACCGTCACTTTGCCGCCGCTGATCGCGTGCGAGGCATACATGGGCCCGAGGAACTCGGCCTTGCTGCCGTAGGCGACGCTCTGCGCCACCTGCGCGGCACGCGCGCCATACGCGGACTTCAACACCGGATGAATGCCTTGGCCGAGATCACTGCTGATGACCATGTGCGTATTCGGATACTGCATGAAGCTGGCAAAGTAGGCATGGCAGTAGTCGAGTGCGGGTGGTGCAGGCAGCACCGGCGGCTGCGGACGGAAAGGATCGGCCTTGGTGTTCTGCGGATTGGTGTAATCCCACGCGCAACCACCGCCACTGGGCTTCTGCACGTAGATGAACGGGAACTCGCCCTGGCCCCAGGCCTTGCGCCAGCCGTTGATGAGAGCGCCCATGACTTCATACTGCGGTGCGCCCACGATGTTGGTGCGGCTCTCGCCCTGATCCCATAGCACGCCGGTGATGGCATAACCGACATAAGGACGAATGTAGGCTTCAAACAACTGGCCGATCTTGCCGCTGTTCGCTTCACCCGCCTTGCCCACGCCCTGCGGTCCACGTGGTCCGCGTGGCGGCTCCTTGCCTTCCTTCTTCGCGGCTTCGACCAGCAGCTTCCATTTCGCCACTTCCGCCGTGTAGGTCACCATCGCCGCATCAAACTTCGCCTTCTCGGCCTCGTAATTGTACGTCGCCGCAAATTTCTTCACCACCTCGGCGCAGGCCGCATCACTGCGATACATCTCCTCGCTCAGCCAGAAGCCCGACGGCGTGCCGCCCACCGCACCGACCATCAAACCCACCGGCACATCGAGCTTTTGTTGCAGTGGGAAGCCAAAAGAAAACAGCAACGCGCTGAACTTCGTGATCGTCTCCGGAGTGGCCGTTTCCCAGGTGGCGTTGGCATCCTTGCGCAGCAAACGCAGTTTCGGATAACTCTTCTGAGCTGCTGCGGCGAGCACCGGATCGTCCTTCACATAACTGTTCACCACCATGTCCATGTTCGACTGACCGGAACCGACCCACACCTCGCCGACGAGCACGTCATCGATCTTCGTGTCATTCACCGTCAGCACCTGCGGCTCGGCATTCGTCTTCAGCGCGTCCAGCTTCACCCGCCACGCACCCTTGTCATCCGCCGTGGCCATCTTCGTCTGTCCGGCAAACGCCACCGTCACCTTCTCCCCCGCCGCCGCCGTGCCCCAGACGGGCACCGCCATGCCGCGTTGCAGCACCATGTGTGGCGTGAAGACCTTGGACAGCTTTACCTCTGCGTGCAACGCGGTGGCGGCAATGAGAAGCAGGAACAGCGACAGAACGCGGAGTGATTTCATCAGGAAAGACCAAACGCCGAATGCGGCGGAATCTTCTACGCATCTCTACGGCTTCATCACTCCAAGTCTCCGCCACTCCTCGTCACCCATTATCCGTCTTCAATCCTTCCAACTGAACAACGCCACCGTCAGCAACGCTCCCCCCACCCATAACCCCAACGTGTCGGTGACCAGATACGAGCAGGCCAGCAAAGCCGCGCCCATGATCATCTTCCGCACCGAGCCCATGCTCTTGCCAAACAGCAGCGCCCCCATGCCGATGGCACCGAAGATCAGAGACCCAAAGAAGTCGGCGGAGGAAGGCATATGAGTGGAACGTGACCGCCTCAATGGCCTTGCATATGAAAACCTGCACCTTGTGTTTACCTACGAAACGCCTGCAACAGTTCCGCTACAGCCCCATAGCAACGCTTAACGGGGCTTATTCTCCATAATCTTGGTCCGCAGTTCATCGGCCCGCTTGGTGGCGAGTTGAATCTGCTCAGGGGTCATTTCCTGCTCGATGCGCTGAAGAGAAATAGCGGCATCCTTGGTTCCTTTTTCAGCCGAGAGCTTCAGCCAGATGCTGGCCTGCACTAGGTCCTTGGGCACGCCCCTCCCGTCAGCGCACATTTCCCCGAGGTTGAGCTGCGCAGCGTAGTAGCCCAGGTCCGCCGCTTGTTGAAACCATCGAGCCGCTTCAGCTTCGTCCTTGGGGATGCCATCGCCATGTTCAAACATTAGGCCAAGCATGTTAATCGCCCCCAAGTGATTCTGCTCGGCGGCCTTGCGGAACAAACGCATCGCTTCCGTTTTATCCTGCGGAACACCATTGCCGGAAGCATGCAAGCAGCCGAGCTGCCATTGAGCTTCCACATCTCCCTGCTCTGCGGCCGCACGCAGCCGCATCAACGCCTCCGTTTCAGCCGAAGTCAGTTGCTTCACCGCCCCGGGGCTCGGCCGGAGATAAGCGTCTTCGGCAGCGCTGCACCCCGCAAAAGCGGATAGACTGCCCAAGGCCAGACTTCCAACCATCAGGAGGAGGGTCACCACGATGACAAAGAGAGATCCCTTCCCCCGCTTCTTTGAAATCGCCCTGCCGAGCCACAGTGAGCAGATCAACTGACAGAGCATGGCCAGGATCAACAGCCACGGCGTGGTATCCATCCAGCCGCGACCAAGGATACCGGGAATAGGGTGGACGAAAAACATGCCAAACAGCGCCGTCGGCAGGGCGGGCATCACGGTGCAGGCGAGGAGCCAAGCCACCCACAGTCTGCCAGTGGATGGCCCAAGGAATGGATCATGTGCCATGCGGTTATCATGCACAGCCCAGCGCCGAGGCGCAAGCCGGCTGTTTCGATCAGCAGGTGGTGGAATTTGCAGCCGAGGGGTCAAACGCATGACAGGCAATTGCGGCGGCGCCTCAGTGTATCATCTCGAGGATGTAACCCAGGATCGCCAGGAGTGGCGTGAGGTTGCCGATGAAACCGAAGACTGTGAGTGCCAGGAGCCGTTCGGCTCTCACCATGGCGACGATGGCACAAACGAGGCCGGCAAGACCGATCCCCACCACCGCAACCAAAGCCATGAGCAAAACACCGATAGAGGCATTGCGAGTGGCGTAAGCGTGCTGCACTTGGAACCAGACCAGCGCGTATCCGCTAAGTGGCAGAAGCAGGGAAGCGACGTTCCAGCATGGCTTGCGTAAAGACGCACCTGGCATTTCCGCACTCAACTGCAAAAAGGTTTCGGACTCGGAGATCATGGCGTGGGCGTACTCCTCCGATACAAGTGGCTGAGGAAAAAGATGATGGAACCTTCTCTGACCACCACGGCGGCCAGATTGAACCAGAACTTGGGCCAGACTCGTTGATGCAGGATGGCTTCGCAATAATTGGCCAGCGAAAATGCCAAGGCGGCACTGCAACCGATCAGGGCGATGAGGGTGACTTGTCTGAGGCTCATAGTGGGTGTGGGTGGCGTGTTTCCGGCGAAGAGACTTCAGCCGGGTGTATGGAACCACCTTGACCCTGCAGAGTCCTGCGGGCGAATTGCGAATCCCGATGATTGGATTGGTTTTCCCAATGCACGGCCGGAACCCACGATGGCTCCTGCCTCACCGTCTCATCACACCACCTCCGGCACGACAAATGGCTCGCGATACTTGTCCTTGAGCATCGCGTTCGCGGCCTCGTGGTCGATGAAGCGTTCGGCTTTGCCGTCCATCTTTAAACTCACGCCAAGGGTGAGCTTGTCCTTGCTGAGATCGACCTCGTTCTCAGCCAGATGCTCCTTCATGCGCTCAAAGGACTCGGCACCGAGCTTGTCGCCTTTGATCCTCTCCAAAATCGCGTCAGGCGATTCTTTTGCACCTAGTCGGTAGGAGATGTTGCCGGTGTGGCAGAGGGCGCTAGACAGATGACCTTCGAGAATGTCGGCATTTAAATCCTCCACACGGCGGCTGCGACAAGCATTGATGAAGTTTTTGAAGTGGTCCTCGCTGCCTTCGAACTTCTTCACTTCCTTGCCATCCTTGTCGAACACGACTGCACCAGAGTAGCTCGGCACCACCACGGTCCCACCCTCGCATTCGACGATTACGCCGACGCCGGCACCCGTCACACCTTCTTTGCCGTCCTTGCCCGGATTCGGTTGGAACTTCACGCCTTTGCTCGTCTGCATGAGCTTGTCCATGTTCTTGCCTTCCTTCGATTCCGCCAAACCGCGCACTTCAAAGATCAGCGGCGCCTTCTCGTAGCCGTGGTAAATGATCTGCGTGTTCGCCGTCTCGCCATCGTCCTCGTAACCAAGACGACCGCCAACGCTCCACACGCTGGAGGACAATTCCATCTCGCCGAGGAACCAGCGGGCGATGTCCATCTGATGAATACCCTGATTGCCGAGGTCGCCGTTGCCGTAGTCCCAGGTCCAATGCCAGTCATAGTGCAGCTTCTTGCGCGTGAGCGGCTTCTTCGGTCCCGGACCACACCAGAGATCGAAATCCACCGTGTCAGGCACCGGTTGCTCGCCTTCAGACTTGCCGATGCTGGGACGGCGTTTGTAGCACAGACCACGTGAGAGGAGAATCTTTCCGAGATTGCCTTCCTGCACATACTTCACCGCTTCAGCGATGCCTTTGCGGCTGGAACGCGACTGCGTGCCTGTCTGCACGATCTTGGAATACTTGCGCGCCGCATTGACGATCTGACGGCCTTCCCACACGCAATGCGAGACAGGCTTTTCAACATACACATCCTTGCCCGCCTGAATCGCCCAGATGGAGGCCAGCGCATGCCAATGATTCGGCGTGGCGATGCTCACCGCGTCGATGCTCTTGTCATCGAAGACCTTCCGCATGTCCGTGTACTGCGTGACCTTGATCTTATCCTTGTCGAGCGCCTGCACGTGTTTGCTCATGACGTTGCTGTCCACATCGCACAACGCCGCGATACGGACTCCTTCGTTCTTAAGACCTTTGTAGCCACTGATGTGCGAGCCACCGCGTCCGCCGAAGCCGATGACGGCCATGTTGATCGTGTCACCCGGACTTTTCTGTGCCCAAGAGGTTTTGGCGATGTAGAAAACGCCGGTGGAAGCGGCGGCGGACTGTTTGAGGAAGGAGCGGCGGTTGGTCATGGTGCTGAACAAACGCTCCATACCATGCAGCCTTTCCTTTTTGACAAAGACTTGGCCATCCGTTCTTTAAACTCAACCATGCGCGCGCTCATCCTCTGCCTATCGTCGTTCGTCCTTTTATCCTCGTCCTTCGCAGCGAAGCCAAACGTCCTCTTCATCCTTTGCGACGACCTGCGCCCCGACGCGCTCGGCTGCTACGGCTCCAAACACGTCAAGACGCCGAACATCGATCGCCTCGCCAATGAAGGTGTGCGCTTTGCCAACACCTTCTGCACCACCAGCCTCTGCTCGCCGAGCCGCGCTTCGATTCTCAGCGGCCTCTACGCGCATACGCATGGCGTGACCAACAACTTCACCGAGTATCCGGCCACCATGCCTAGCTTCCCCGGCCTGCTGCATGATGCCGGCTACGCCACTGCCTACTTCGGCAAATACCACATGGGAGAAGAGAACGACGAACCACGCCCCGGCTTCGACACGTTCGTGACACACAAGGGCCAGGGCAAATACTTCGACACCGAGTGGAACCTCAACGGCAAGAAGCGCGAGGTCATCAAAGGCTACTACACCACCGTCGTCACCGACCTGGCGATGGACTGGCTCAAGCAGCAAAGCGCCGATAAGCCCTGGTGTGCCTTCATCGGCCACAAGGCCCCACACAGCTTCTACACACCAGAGCCGAAATATGAGCACAGTTTCGACGACGTGCGCGTCCCCTACCCCGCCACCGCGTTTCAGCTCGATGACAAACCCACATGGATCAAGCAGCGCCTCGACACCTGGCATGGCATCTACGGTCCACTATTTGAGTGGCGGAAAAAATTCCCCGATGAGCGTCCCGAAGCCGTGAAGGACTTCGAAAACATGGTTCACGGCTACTGGGGCACCGTTCTGAGCGTCGATGACAGCGTCGCGCGCATGCGTGCATGGCTGGAAGAAACCAAGCAGCTCGACAACACCATCATCGTCTTCATGGGCGACAACGGCCTGCTCGAAGGCGAACACGGCATGGTGGACAAACGCACCGCGCATGAGCCCAGCCTGCGCATCCCGCTCATCGTGCGCTATCCGCAGCTCACGCAGACCGCCAAAGTCATCCCGCAGCAGGTTCTCACCGTCGATATGGCTTCCAGCGTTCTTGAACTCTGCGGCGCACCCGCATTGCCAAAGACCCATGGCAAATCCTGGGTCAAGCTCGTGCAAAACGGCGATCCAGAATGGCGCACGAGCTGGTTCTACCACTACAACTACGAAAAGCAGTTCCCCTACACGCCGAACGTCCGCGCCATTCGCTCCGATGACTGGAAATACATTCACTACCCTCAGGGCGATGGCTCACCCGACAAACATATGGCCGAGCTTTACGATCTGAAAAACGATCCCGGTGAGACCAAGAACCTCATCACCCAACCCGAATTTACCTCCAAGGTGAAGGAGCTTCAGGCCGAACTCGCCAAACTCATGTTCGTAACCGATCTCGATGACAAGACTGACAAGATGCCGCTTGATGAAGGAGTGAAGAGCGCCCTGCCCGACGCAAAGATTCGTTAAGCCGCTCTCCGCGCAGTCATTAGCCCAAGGCATTACAATGCGCGTTCGGCATCATGCCGCTGTAACAGCCTGTCACACTCACAAAGCGCACAGTCTCTCCGCAATAGCTGCCGCAAGCGCATCCGCAGCAGGCGGATGAAACCGGAAGAACAACTCAGGCTCCACCAGTTCCAGTTCCATCAGCGAAAGCGCCCCCGATTCATCCAGCACCGCATCCACGCGGGCATAGAGCGGCAGTTGTGGACAGGCGGCGACAGCTCGCTCAGCAAAGGCTATCTCGTCCGCCGTCGGTGTGTGAGGATGCACGGTGCCGCCGTGGTCATCCTGCACTCGGAAGTCCCCCTGCTTCGCCATTTTCCGCACTGCGTGAGTGCAGCGCCCACCGATGACGATCAGCGAAAGCTCACCCTGCGTTAGCACATTGCCAAGAAACGGCTGCACCATCATCGCTTCCTCGCGCAGCAACTCGCAAAGCACCGCCTCATGCACATCAAGGTTCGCATCGTTCAGCCGATAGGTGTGTCGCGCCGCGCCCGACACCACCGGCTTCAGAATTGCCTCGCTCCATCCATTGGTCTCCATCACCTCACGCAGCGTCGTCTTTTCACCGCGCTCGATGAACTGCGTTGTCGGCACATTCACCCCGCGCTCGGCGAGGTCGCGCAGGTAGTGTTTGTCAACATTCCAACGCACTAGCTCCGGCGCATTGAAAAACTGCAGCCCACTCACAACACCATCCATCCAAGCCGAAAACTCGGCGAACCGCTCAAAGTAATCCCACGTCGAGCGCAACACCGCCGCACGTGCGCGCTTCCAGTCAAACTCAGCATTCGACCACGCCACCCGCTTGGTTCGCAGCCCTCTCGCCTCCAATCCCGCCATCAAGAGCCGCTCCTCGCCGAGTATGTTGGCTTGATACCAGTTCGTTTCGTCTGGCGCCTCGTAGCGTTCGTCGGTGAGGATGATGATGTCGTAGTCTTCCATGTGATTTCAGTCTGAGCGCCCAGCACCCACAGGCAATCGACCTTTTTTGGCTTTTTTCGGCAGGGTGTAGACACTGCGGGAGTTAAGGTGATGAACACATCATGTCTGAACCCTCCCCCATCCCCGAAAGCTACTTCCTGCGGCTCTTTGTGAAGCATGAGCAGGCGCTGCGGGCATTTGCGCGGGTGATGCTGCCGACTTTGGAATCGGTGGATGAGGTGATGCAGGAATCCAGCGTGGTGATGTGGAAGAAGCTCTCGCAGCTAGATGATGCGGATCATTTTTTACCTTGGGCCAAGATGATCGTGCGCTTTGAGGCACTACGTCTGCGGCGTGATCATGCGAGGGACCGGCATGTGTTTGGTGATGACGTGATCGAACTGCTGGCCAATGAAGCGGCCGAGGTGGACGAGGATGTCTGGGAGCAGGAGCGTGATGCTTTACGCGGATGTCTGGCGCAGATGGCGGTGCATCATCGTGAGCTGGTGCTGGCTCCGTATGCAGGTGAGGGACGTGTGACACGGCTCGCTGAGGAAACCGGACGCACCAACAACAGCCTCTACAAGCTCCTCGGACGCCTGCGCGAAAAGCTGGCGCAGTGCGTCCAAAACAAAGTCGCCAACCCAAGCATGTCATGAGTGAATCATCATCCAACCCACCGAATCGCGCCCGCTGGTGCGAGCTGATTAACCAGCATTTGCTGGGCACGATTTCCAAAGACGATGCCATCGAGCTAGAGGCCGCATTGAAAGCGAGCCGCGAAGCGCGTGAGGACTATCGGCAACGTTGCAACGTCGATGCAGCGCTCCGACAAGAAGCCGCAGGACAACCGATGCCGACTCGCGTGACTGCGCCGAAGCCAGCACGCTGGCTCACATGGCGTCCACTCACCGCAGCCGCGGCGGGGATTGTGTTTGGCATGTTCTGCACGTCGGTGGTGTTTGGATTCGTCGTGCAGCATGGATTTGAAAAGAAGACGCCGCTGGCAGTGTTTCAGCCAAGCTTTGAAGATGCTCAAATGTCTTTGGCGAAGGGCTTTCCAGATGCTTCAGCCCGTTGGGGTGGTGATGAGGCACGGGTGGTGATGGCGGAGAATGGAATCCAAGCCAAGGAAGGCAAGTTCATGCTTCGGCTGGAGGCGTCTCCCAAAGGTTCACCTCGCATTGTCTATCAGGTGCTCGATCTGACCTCGCTACCTTCGAGCAGGAGCAATGAGATGCGTGAGATTGAAATCTCGACATCCTTCGCTGCGGCGGATGCTTCTGCATCGGTGCGCTACATGCTTCGAGCCTTTGCAGTTTCGGAACCGCGTGAGAATCTCGATGCAGCGTGGTTCGAGCACCGAGATGAGGCCATCGCTTCGGCCATGAGAGGTCTGGATGTCTTGCCTGGAAACCATGGCTGGCAGACCATGGGTTTGAAAATACAGGTCCCGCGTGCGGCTCGCAGCCTCGTGCTCTTCTTTGGAGCCCGCACGCCTAACAAGACCTTGCCGCAAGCGGCGCACTACTTGGACGATGTTCAGGTGTCGTTGATCGAACCGCAGCCAATTCCCTGAACAAAGTGGCTTCGGCTTTAGCCGAAACTCTAAACCCCAAACATGCAGCTAAAGCAGCAACCACTTTCCAAATCATGAAAACACACTCCACACCCGCCATTGATCGTCGTCATTTCCTCCGTGGACTTGGAATCTCTCTCGCGCTTCCGGCTTTCGACAGCCTCAACGTCGGCTTCGCGGCTGCGGCTCCGAAGGCTGATCCGCGACGCTTGATTTGCATCGGTAATCATCTCGGTTTTTGGCCGGGCGGCTTCTTTCCGACGGCGGAGGGGCGTGACTATGCTATCAGCCAGACGCTGGCTCCGTTGCAGGAGTATCGCTCCGACTTCACGGTCTTTTCGCACCTCGATCACGGCGTGAAGGGCGGGCATGGCGCGGTGCACGCGTTTCTCACGGGCGTGAAGAAAGATGAGTCGCCTGGTTTTGCGGAGAAGAACATTTCGCTCGACCAAGTCGCGGCGGAGCATGTCGGCGCGGCCACGCGGTATCCCTCAATCACAGCGGGGATCGGTGAAGGCACGGACATGTGCTGGAACCGCGCGGGTGTGCATCTTCCGCCGGTGAACAATCCGGCGCGTTTGTTTGAAGCGCTGTTTGTCGAAGCGACTGCAGAAGAGAAAACGTCTGAGCGCGGACGCTTGTCGAATCGGGCCAGCGTGCTCGATGCCTTGCGCGAGTCCGCGAAGCTCATGGCGGGCAACCTGGATGCGTCGGACCGCAGCAAGCTCGATCAATATTTGACCTCGGTGCGCGACGTGGAGCGTCGGTTGCAGATGTCCGATGCATGGCTGGACAAGCCGAAACCGAAGTCGCCCATCGACGCGATCAAGGACGAGGAGCGGATGGAGATCGAAGAAATCCCGCTGTTCATGGACTTGATGACGCTGGCACTGCAAACGGACTCGACGCGCGTGGCGACCTTTGAAGTCCCGCTCGGATTCCACACCAATGATCTCGATGTCGGCAGCTACCATGGCCTGTCGCATCACAGCAAGCAGGAGGGTTTGCTGACTCAGTTGCAGATCGTGGAAAAGTATCTGATGACGCAGTTCGCGCATTTGTTCGGCAAGTTGAAGGAAGCGGGTTTGATGGACAGCACGCTGGTGGTGGTCGGCACTGGCATGGGCAATGCCTCGAACCATTCGAATCGTGATTTGCCGGTGCTGCTCGCGGGTGGCGGCATCCAGCACCAGGGCCATCTGGTCTGCCCCGAGGAGGATCACAAGCGCATCCAGTTGTCCAATCTCTGGCTGTCCACGCTCCAGTGGTTCGGCGTGGAGCGTGAGCGCTTTGGCCGCAGCACGGGGACGTTCTCACCGATGAAGATTGGCTAAATGCAAAGTGCCTTCCGCTTTCGCTGAATCTTTGAACTTATGATGCGGCTAAAGCCGCAACCACTTTCACTCACGCCTATGAAAACAATTCACTCCCGACGCTTCTTGATCGTCGCCTCCTTGGTCGCTTGCTCAGTCGCATCCGCCGCTCCTTCCCCCGAGTTCCTCAAAACCTACTGCATCAACTGCCACGGCGCGGAGAAACAAAAAGGCGACGTGCGCTTTGATGCTCTCACCGCAGAGATCAAGGACCCGGACGATGCCTTGCTCTGGCAGGACATTCTGGATCAGCTCAATCAAGGCGACATGCCACCGAAGAAAGAGAAGCAGCCGCAGAAACCGGAGTTGCTCGCAGCCGTGGATGCCATCACGCAATCCATCGGCGATGCCACACAGCGTTTCAAAGCCACGGGAGCACACACGGTGCTGCGTCGGCTCAACAGCTTCGAGTATCGCAATACCATCGGCGACCTGCTGGGACTGAACGTCGCGGGGTGGAATCCCAGCGTGGACTTTCCACCCGAGGTCCGTGCCGATGGCTTCGACAACAACAGCGCGTCGCAAGTAACCTCCGGCATCTTGCTTGATCATTACTTTGCCGCTGCTGAGGAAGCCATACAGCGCACGACGGCTTTTGGCGCGAAACCGGAAATGAAGACCTACACGCAGAAGTCGCCGTTTTACTTCGAAGGCAAGGCAGCACGTGACCTGCCGAAGCTCTTTCGCACAGATCGCTACCGCTGGATTTCGGACAAGGGTTACGACGATCTCGTCGCACGGCATTATCGCGGCGGGCACATCGGATTTGAGCCGATGGTGCGCGGCGGCGCACCGCAGAGCGGACGTTACACCATCCGCATCCAGGCCGCCGCCATCGACCGCACGCATTCCTATGATTTCCTGACGAACTTCCGCAACGGCGACCCCATCGTGATGGAACTCGCTGCGGTGAATCGCGAGGGGAGCGTTGAGAGCACCGGCAACGTCACCACGCAGCGCACGCTTGCGCTGGTGGAGATTACCAGCGACAAGCCGCAATGGTTCGAGTGGACCGTCGATCTCGAACGGGGCGAGGAACCGGAGGTGCGCTTCCGCAATGGCGCGCCTGCGGCCAAAGCACTGGCCTTCAAGCTGGGCAAAAACGTCAAAGGGCATCCCGAACTGGAAGCGATCGGAAAGCTTGGAAAGGGCGAGATCGCTCTGGCGATGCTCAAGGCCTATCGAGGTCCGAAGCTGCGCATTTGGGAAATACAGGTCGCAGGTCCGCAACTCGACCAATGGCCGACATCGGGTCATACCTTGCTCTATGGCAAGCTCACGCCGGATCAAATCAGCCGCGCTAACATCCCCGAGCGTTTGAAAGTCTTCGCTGAAGCCGCCTTCCGCCGTCCTTTGGGTCAGGGCGAGCTGTCGCCCATCGGCAAGCTCATCAATGCCAAACTCGACGCTGGCATGAAGCCTTTGGATGCGCTGCAACTTGGCTTTCAAACCATTCTCTACTCGCCCGCCTTCCTGCATGTGCATGAAGGCACCGGCAAGCTGAACGACTTCGCACTCGCATCACGCCTGTCCTATTTCTTCTGGTCCTCCATGCCCGACCAAACGCTGATCCAGCTCGCATCCGCAGGCACACTGCACGAACCCGCCACGCTCAGCGCCCAAGTAGATCGCCTTCTCGCCGACCCGAAGTCGCAGCGCTTCGTGCAGAACTTCATCCGCCTCTGGTTGAACCTCGATCACATCGGCGAGATGCCGGTTTCCACCGACTTCGTCAGCTTCTTCCGCGACAACATCGACGCAGCGATGCGCGCCGAGACCGAGATGTTCTTTCGCCACATCCTCGACAAGAATCTGCCGCCACGCGAGTTCCTCTCCGCCAACTACACCTTCCTCAATCGCGAACTCGCCCTGCACTACGGCCTGCCGCCCGTCGAAGGCGTGCAACTCCGCCAAGTCACGCTGCCCAAAGGCGAGCGCGGCGGCCTGCTCACCCAGTCCACCTTCCTCACTGCCTCCGCGAATGGCGTGGACACCTCGCCCGTCGTGCGTGGCGTCTATGTGCAGCATAAACTCCTCGGCTACACCCCACCGCCGCCACCGCCCGACGTTCCGATCATCGAACCCGATGCCAGCGGAGCCAAAACCATCCGCGAGCAACTCGCCATGCACCGCGAGAACGCCACCTGCGCGTCCTGCCATCAAAAGATCGACCCCTTCGGTTTCGCCTTGGAGAACTTCAACGCCATCGGCGGCTGGCGCGAAAACTACTCCGGCGATCACAAGATCGACCCCGGCGGCGACCTCCCCACCGGCGAGAAATTCAAAGGCGTCACCGACTTCCGCACCCTACTCATCGCAAAGCACGAGCAGTTCACCCGCGCCCTCACCGAGAAACTCCTCACCTACGCCCTCGCCCGCGGCCCCGAGTTCACCGACCGCACTGTGATCGACGGCATCGTCAAAGACATCTCCGCAAACCAAGGCGGCTTCAAGGATCTCGTCCGCGCCGTGGTGCTGAGTGATTCTTTTGGGAAGAATTGAGTTCATCGATCTCTTGTCTCATTCACCACGCTCATGAACATCGCCCGCCGTCTCTTTCTGAAATTCTCTCCGCTGATCATGTGGCGTGGTCCCTCGTTGCTAGCTGCCGAGGCCAAGTCGGAGTCGCTTTTTCTCGGACAGGGAACGATGTCGGGCGAAGTCACCGATTCAACCGTGCTGCTGCAAACACGTCTGACCCTGACTACGCAACTTAATGCTGACGGTGACCTGCCTGGAACTGCAGGTGTGGCGTGTTTTGAATGGAGCACAAAGGAAGACTTCAGTGAGGCACAGCGCACGCCGTTTCAAGCAGCGGCTGATAAGCATGACTCCATCGTGCGCGCTGAACTCACCGGCCTGAAGCCGAACACGATTTACCATTTCCGCGCCAGTTATGGTGCCACAGAGGCGACGGCGCAGGCTGGCCCGAGTTGTTCGTTCAAGACCTTGGCGGGTGGTGCCATCGACACGCCCGTGCGTTTCATTGTGGGAAGTTGCATGAACTACAACAAGTTCATGCTCGGCAAGCAGGGTAAAGCCAGTGGACCCCTGACAGCCACGGACGAAGACAAACACCTCGGCTATCCATCCTTTGACTCGATGCTGAAACTGCGCCCGGACTTCTTTGTGGGCACGGGCGACATCGTTTATTACGACCACCCGCTGCGTGTGGCAAAGACCGTCCCGCAACTGCGTCAATGCTGGCACGAGCAGTTTCGGTTTCCGCGAATGATCGAGTTCTTCCGCCGCGTGCCGACCTACTGGTCCAAGGACGACCACGACTTCCGCTACAACGAGTCCGACAACTCGACCGACGATCTACCGCTCCCAAAAACGGGTATCGACATGTTCCGCGAGCAATTGCCCATGCTGACCGCCGATAGCGATAAGCCCACCTACCGCACGCATCGTGTCAGCAAAGATCTGCAAATCTGGCTCACCGAGGGACGCGACTATCGCTCCCCCAACGAAATGGCCGACGGTCCCGAAAAATCGATCTGGGGCACAGAGCAGCGCGATTGGTTGAAGCGCACCCTGAAGGCCAGCGATGCCAAATGGAAGATCCTCATCTCGCCCACGCCCATGGTCGGACCCGATGACTTGAAGAAGATCGACAACCACGCCGATCTCCACGGCTTCCGCCACGAAGCGAATGCCTTCTTTACCTGGCTGAAGGAGAACCAAATCGACAACCTCAAACTCGTCTGCGGCGACCGTCATTGGCAATACCACAGCATTCACCCCTCCGGCATCGAAGAGTTCGCCTGCGGTGCGCTCAACGATGAAAACTCCCGCATGGGCGTCGCCCCCGGCGATCAAAAAGGCTCTGACCCGCAAGCACTCGTCCGACAACTTTACACCTCCCCCACACCCAACGGCGGCTATCTGCAAATCACAGCCGGTGATGAGCTGACCTTCGAGCACTTCGATTCGCGAGGAAATAGCCACTACCGCGCAGTGCGTTAGCCTCTAAGCCCCGATTCGGGGAGAATGACACTCAGTCCAACCACGAGGATTACCGATCACAAAAGCGCACTAGCTTCGCCGTTCCTCAGCATCGCTCTCTTACCACTGCGATACGCGCAGTATGCACCCTAACGTTTCGCATGACTTCATGAGCGGGTTACGTTCAGGGTCTTATGCTCCGCTTCCACACGTTTCTCTCAGCCGCCACCACGTTAATGCTCGCTGTGCCGGCCTTTGCTATCGAAGTGATCGAGCAAGACGCCAAGATCACCACGGTAGCCCAGCGATTCCAAACTGAGTTCGGGATCTCACTGAAGATGGCAAAGGTCGATGATCCGGTGTTTGCCAAGAACCAAGTCGTGACCGCGCTAAAGCCAGAGCATCTCGACCATGCACTGCAGATTCTCACGTGGATGGAAGCGGAGTTGAAGCGCTATCCGGCGGGTTTCGTGAAGAAGCATGGCTCCAAGAATCTAGTCCTAGCAAACGCTTACATCTCCAAGACAGCCAAAGGCCCCGCACTGACATACTCGCCGACGCTCATCGCGGAGAAAGCCAGTGACTCGATCCTTGTGACGGTGCCGACGACCATGACACCGTCGATCGAAGTTCTCGGCCGAGGCTACCTGCATCAGATGCTTTTCACCAACATCTTAGCGAATGTGAAGGACACGGACTCGCCCATCAGCCTGACGCTTTGGAAAACACTGGAGTCCGATGACTCAAAGCCCGAAACCGAAGCCGCTAAACGTCTCGTCAAGACAAGCAATGGACGTGAAGGTCTCTACAAGATGCTGTGGGATGCCTGGGAGTTCAACGAGCTGACCAACATCGCCAAGACGGACCCCAAAGCGAAACAACGCATCGATCTCATGAAGGGGTTGATGACGTCACTCGATCCGCAGTTCGACGAGGCCTTTTGGACTGATCTTGCTGTCGTGCCGGAGGATCAGCGCACGATTTGTCTCAATGATCTCACCGACACGCAAAGCAACACCAAGATCAAGGCCGACCCCGAGATCCAAGCGGACATCCGCGCGTTGGAAAAGCAATGGGGCTTCAAAGTGCTGTGGGAACCCGGCTCACCCGCACCACCGATGCCGGTGAAGGTGCGACTCGAATACTCCTACTTCACCGACAAGAAGCTGAATGAGTTCAAAACGTTCATCCGCATGTGCCGCGAGCAGTTGGAGATCTATCCCGAGCAGATCACCAAGCGACTCAACGTCAAAAACCTCTACATGCTCGACACCTTCGATTTCCGAGGCGCAGGTGTCGCCGGACAAGGCATGAGCTGGCTGCCGCAGGTCTCCTTTGCCTATGGCCTCCGCTCCTTTGATCCTGCAGTTGTGAAATCCATGGACTTCCTCCGCCGCACCATTCATCACGAAGTGCTGCACCTCATGGACCGCCAGTTTTCCAAAGAAGGCGGCCCCTTCTACGGCTCCAACTGGGACAGCCTCAATCAAGAAGGCTTCCGCTACAAAATCGGCAGCCCCGGCGCTGCTAGCAGCCCCAGCCAACTCCGCTTCTACAAAGACAACACCAAGTGGCAAGGCTTCGCCGAACCCTACGGCATGAACATCGCCACCGACGACCGTGCCACCCTCTACGGCCGCCTGATGACCGCCCACCTCGCCGATGAAGGTCGCGGTGATCAACCCTTCCTCGAAAAACTCAAGACCGACAAGATCCTCAAAGCGAAAGCCGACCGCCTCATCGCGTTCTTCCACTCCCTCCAACTAGAACTGGCCATTCCAACGCCCAATCCGTGGTCTTCGAGGCTCGAAGGTGTTTTGGTAGCCAAAAAATAATCGTTCGTTTCGCTTCAAAATAGATCCATGCGTGTAGAGTCAGGCTAGGCGGTTCTTTTTTGAGGATTCAAATGCTCTAAGTGAAGTATCAGGATCGTCTCAGAGGCAAGCCAATCGTCAACAAGGTGAGTTAAGACCGCTATATTCGTGTTACCCGCAAGGTGGTACCGTTGACAATTGATACGATGAAAAAAATGTGTGGATAGCTGCACCTTGCATCACAAACTCCAGCAAGGCTGCTTCCAGCCGCGCCGTTGTATCGCACCTCATGATATCCCGTCTCTTTTTACTTTCCGTGTGTCTCCTTTGTTGCGCAGGTCGCCTCCCCGCTGCCTACACACCACCCAACATCATCGTCATGCTCATTGACGACATGGGCTGGACCGATCTCGGATGTTATGGATCGAAGTATTACGAAACGCCGCACATCGACCAACTGGCGAAGGATGGGATGCGCTTCACGCAGGCGTATTCGGCATGCACCGTGTGCTCGCCGACGCGTTCGGCCATGATGACCGGCAAATCCCCTGCCCGGTTGCACATCACCGACTGGATCGCCGGTCATGTGCCGAGCAATGGCCGGCTCCAGGTGCCGGATTGGACGATGCACCTGCCGCTGGAGGAGGAAACACTCGCCGAGCGGCTGAAGACACGCGGCTATGCGACCGCGAGTATTGGGAAGTGGCATCTCGGCAAAGAGGAGTTCTATCCCGAGAAGCACGGCTTCGATGTAAACATCGGCGGCACCGACGGCGGCTCACCACCGAGTTATTTCTCTCCCTACAAGATCGCCACGCTGACCGATGGCCCGAAGGATGAATTCTTGAGTGATCGCCTGACGACGGAAGCGGCGAAGTTCATCGAGAAGAACAAGACGAAGCCATTTTACATCTATCTGCCGCACTATGGCGTCCACACGCCGATCATGGGCAAGCCGGAGGTCATCGCGAAGTATCAGGCCAAACGCGCCGTCGGCGGTCATAGCAATCCCGTTTATGCCGCACTCGTTGAAAGCGTCGATGACAGCGTCGGTTCATTGCGCGCAAAGCTGAAAGAGCTGAACCTCGCCGAGAACACGATCTTCATCTTCACCAGCGACAACGGCGGCCTCAGCGGCACCGTCAGCCCCAATGGCTGGCAGCGCGGCCCCACGGATAACAGCCCGGCGCGCTGGGGCAAAGGCAGCGCGTATGAAGGCGGCGTCCACATCCCGCTCATCGTCTCCTGGCCCGGCAAAGTGAAGCCTAGCAGCACCTGCGATTTGCCGGTCATCACCTACGATCATGTACCGACGCTGCTCGAAGCAACGCAGACGCCGCTCAAGGAGAAACAAATCGTCGATGGTGAGTCGCTCATGCCCTTGCTTACCGAAACCGGCACGCTCAAGCGCGAAGCCATCTACTGGCACTACCCGCACTACCATCCCGGCAGCGCCACGCCTTACAGCGCGATTCGCGAAGGCGACTGGAAGCTCATCCAGTTCTACGAGGACAACCATGTCGAATTATACAACCTCAAACTCGACGCCGGTGAGGTGGAAAACCGCGCGCCATTCGACTCCGTGCGCGCCTTGCAGCTCCGCGACAAACTGAACGCCTGGCTCAAGGACACCGGCGCACAGATTCCCGAGCGCAATCCGAAGTACGATCCCGACAAGCCGCTCAACGGGCCGAAAAAAGCCGGCGGGAAGAAGAAAGCGTGATCTCTCGTATTCGCTCATAACCATGAGCGCCAACCAACCTGTTTCGTCCCGTCGTCAGTTCATCACCCGCAGCGCCACCGCCGCTGCTGCACTCGGATTTCCCGCCATCGTAAGTTCACGTTCACCGAATGCGAAGTTGAACCTCGTGTTCATCGGCGTCGGTGGCCGAGGCGGTTCGAACATCAAGGACCTGACGGGCATGGCGGTGTATCAGCCGAAGAAAGATCACAAGAAGGGTGAGGCCGACGCTCCGCCACCCCCGCCGCTGGAGCCACGCGAAAACGTCGTCGCGCTGTGCGATGTGAATGGCGAGAACCTCGACCGCGCAGGCGAAGTGTTCAAAGGCGCGAAGAAGTTTCGCGACTTCCGCAAACTCTACGACTCGCTCAGCGCCTCGGAGATTGATGCTGTTGTCATCAGCACCACCGAACACACGCATGCGTATGCCACGCTGCCTGCGCTGCTGATGAAGAAGCCGGTTTACTGCGAAAAACCGCTCTCCCACAATGTCGCTGAAGCACGGCTCATCACCGAAGCGGCGGCCAAGGCCGGTGTCGTGACACAGATGGGCACGCAGATCCACGGCATGCCAAATTACCGCCGCGTGGTGGAACTGATTCAAAGCGGAGCCATCGGTAAAGTGACCGAGGCGCATGTGTGCGTATCACGCGCATGGGGATTGCAGAGCAAGGAGGACGCGAAGAAGAACGGCGATATCGTCCATGTCACCGAGCGACCCACCATCGCCGAAACACCACCGCCGTTCCTCGATTGGGACCTGTGGATCGGCCCCGCACCGATGCGGCCTTATAGCAGCGTCTATTTCCCCGGCCCGAAGTGGTATCGATGGTGGGATTTCGGCAATGGCACCATGTCCGACCTCGGCAGCCATTGGAACGACCTGCCGTTCTGGGCGCTCAAGCTCGACGCGCCGCTCAGCATCGAAGCCTTCGGCCCGCCGCCCCATCCCGAGATCGCCCCGGCCTCCATGCATGCCGTGTATGAATACGGCCCGCGTGGCGACATGCCCGCGTGCAAGCTTCACTGGCATCAAGGCGCGGACAAACCCGACGTCTGGAAGAATGATCCCCTCATCAGCAAATGGAGCAGCGGCGTCCTCTTCATCGGCGACAAAGGCATGCTGCTCTCTGACTACGGCAAGCACCTCTTGCTACCAGAGGCCTCGTTCAAAGACTTCCAGCCACCGAAACCCTTCATCGCCGACTCCCCCGGCCAGCACGCCGAGTTTTTAGCCGCCATCCGCAACGGCACGCCCACCGGCAGCCCCTTCAGCTACGCCGGCCCGCTCACGGAAGCCAATCACCTCGGCAACGTCGCCCATCGCGCCGGTGGCAAAATCCTGTGGGATGCCAAAGCCATGCGCATCACCAACAACGAAGACGCCAACCGCTTCCTCAGCCGCGTGCCTCGTGAAGGTTGGAAGCTGGGGTGAACCACTTCATTCCGGCAGCGCACGCGTCATATCATTCTCGTCAGGGTTGCTGACGCAGATGCAAATGTCCAAATCTTCAAGATCACCACCAGACCACGGTGAAGGCAAAATAAATGCCTCAAGAACCATATCCGTATCAAAGGCCTTGGGCCACGAAAATGAATTAGCATCACCCCATCGCGTGTATTGATCTAACTTTTCAGCCCGGGCTTGTTGCTCCCACGACTCCTGAATACCTGAGTCTTCATAAACCTTTCCATCGCTCACGCTGATAATACGGCAGCATTTGCCATTGATGCAGTGAATATAGGCATGGCTTCCGGACCCCGAATGGCAAAGAAGCCATATTGTTTCCAAAGATGCCGATCTGAACGCAGGATGATCAGCTTTGTTAGTGTCGCCGGGAATCTCCAAACCCTCGATATGAAGCCACGGAAAACTTTCGGCATGCTGAACATCGACGGCGCCCTTGCACGGCACATATGGTGAATCATGTAATAATCTGGCAATATGCACAGCAAACTCCCAAGCATCACTGCCGTCAGGGATACGAACGAAGGTAGAATTGAATCCTCCCATAATTCTAAATTATCATGTGAATCGGTTTCCTTATCCCACCAGCGTCTTGTAGAGCGCTAACGTTTTGCGGGCGATGGACTTCCAACTGAAGTGGTCCTCGGCACGTTTGCGGCCGGCTTTGGCCATGCGCTGGCGCAAGGCGGGATCAGCCATCAGCTTGTTAATGGCGGCAGCGAGATCGCGGGCGAATTTTTCGGGATGCACGGCTTCAAATGGGCTTTCGGTCTGCTGCTCGATGGGCACAAGAAACCCCGTCTCGCCTTCGACAACGACTTCCTTGATGCCGCCGACGGCGGTGGCAACGACGGCGGTCTCGCAGGCCATGGCTTCGAGGTTGATGATGCCAAAAGGCTCGTAGATAGACGGGCAGCAGAAGGCAGCCGCATGCGAGTACATGGTAATTTTTTCCTGCACCGGCAGCATGGACTGAATCCACACGATACCAGGACGTTTCTGGCTGGCAGCGGCGACAGCAGCTTCCATTTCGGCTTTGATCTCAGGCGTATCTGGCGCTCCGGCGCACAAGACGATCTGGAAGCCAGGATCGAGGTGCTGGATGGCGCGCACGAGGTGGACGATGCCCTTCTGCCGCGTGATACGACCAACGAACAGCACATAGGGCTGGTCAGGATCGACACCGTGTTTACGCAGCAAGTCTGGAGCCTCGATGCGGTGGTATTCGTCGAGGTCGATGCCGTTGTGGATGACGTGAATCTTGTGCGGATCGAGCACGAAGTGCTTGAGCAGGTCGGCACGCGTTTCTTCGGAGACGGCGATGATGGCATCGGCCATTTTCAGCGCGGTGCTTTCAAGCCAGACGGTGAAGTCGTAGCCGTGACCGAGCTGCTCGCGTTTCCACGGACGTAACGGCTCCAGCGAATGCACGGTAAGCACCATGGGCACGCCATAATTCAGTTTGGCAAGGATGCCGCCGAAGTGCGCATACCAGGTGTGCAGATGCACGAGGCTGGCGTCGATGCCGGCCGTATTGAAGTTGAGGCAACGCTGCAAAGCGCCGAAAACAGATTTCAAATTAAGCGGACAATCCCAGCCGGTCGTGTCGAGACCAAAGCCTTTCACTTTGAGGTTGTCAGCGCTGCTGTCCTGATCGCCGAAGCAGCGCACATCGACCTCGATGAGCTTGGCGAGTTCGCGAGAAAGGTATTCAACATGCACACCGGCACCGCCATAGATGTGCGGAGGGTATTCGTTGGTCAGGAAGAGAGTTTTCATCGGGTGGTGCGCAGTATTATTTTTCCTGCGATTTGGACCACTCCTCAATAGCGGGAATGTCGAAGATGCGGAAACGTTTTTTAACACGCTGCTCAAGGGCGATCTGGGCATGCTTGGCGACTTCGAGCGAGGGGTCTTCTTTGATGGCCTTGATAAGCTGCGCATTGGTTTCAGGCGCAGTGCTGCCGAGCAGCAGGAAACAGACGCGCACGCGCACCTCCCACGGTTGCTTGTAATCGGCGAGCAGTTTGAGCAGTGCTTCAGGCTTCACATCGGCTTCATCACGGACATTTTGGTCCTTGAAGAGTTCGGCCACAGGCAGGCGATAACCTGGATCATCGCGCTGGAGCAGCTGGATAGAGCGCACCGCACGCATGTATTCGGCCTGCGCGGCTTCGTGGAGATGCTTTGACTCTGGATCACGTAGATATTCCACAAGCACCTCAATCGGCTTACGCATGCCGGTAGCGATGGCTTCATCGGCGTAGGCAGTGAGGCGGTTACGTTCCTTGAGTTGGATGAATTCCCTTTGTGTCGGCGAGATGTCGGGTGCTGCATCGGGGATACGCGCCACACCGGGTTGGTTCGAAACGGGCATGACTGGCGCAGGAGCAAGCTTGGGATTGTTCAGCACGGCGGACACACGCTCCAGCGCCTCACGCGTATTTTGTTGTGTCAGCAACTGCTCCCGTCGCATGACATCGAGCTGGTGCTGTAGTGCGCTGATCTGCTCTTCAGCCTTAGTAAGAGACACTTTGGCGGTGCTATCAGGCAGAACCAGAGCCGGAGCAGTCACAGAGAGCTTGGGGGCAATCTCACGCTGGTAAAATCCATTGAACCACCAGAGCAGGATCAAGCCAACTGCGACCGAGGTGAATAAAGAAAGCACCAGATGTCTGTACGAAAGATGTGTGCGCCGGATATTTGGCAGGTGAGTGATGCTGTCACGATGTAGCGGCAGATCATCTTCACCTTTAAGATGCCCGGCAGATCCAGATTTAATTTTTTCTGACGAAGAGTTTTTTTCACTCATCGCTTTGGCGGCGGCAGCCATCCGCCGTTTTTCTTTTTTCGATAACTTCACACTTCCAGCCCCCGCCTTTGCTTCATCCTCGACCGAGGTTCGGCTGCAGCGCGCGAATTGCAAAAGTTGTTCATTATCTTCTTCCTCTTCGGAAACATCGGTCTGGGAGTTGGAAAATGAATCAGACATGAAAGCGTGAATGTGACGTTACACGATGGAGGTTGCTAGAATCAACAAACAAGGCCAGCCTTTGTCCGTCAATCTA
>CANIZT010000022.1 GCA_947471905.1 Verrucomicrobiaceae bacterium | reverse complement strand
GCTACACTGTGCAATGGCGCTATTCTGCTCCGCAGCTTTACGATACCACTTCACGGCTTCGGCGGCGTCCTTGGCGACGCCTTGGCCCATGTAGTAACACATTGCCAAGCTATTCTGCGCATCGGCATCCCCTTGCTCCGCCGCCTTGCGATACCAATTCACAGCTTCGGCTTCATCCTTGGTGACGCCCGCGCCATTGTCGTAATAGACACCCAAATTATATTGCGCCTCTGCAAGACCCTGCTCCGCCGCCTTGCGATACCACTTCATCGCCTCGGAGGGATCCTTTGAAACACCCTCGCCGTTTTGATATGCATAGCCCAAGCTACACTGTGCAATGGCGCTATTCTGCTCCGCAGCTTTACGATACCACTTCACGGCTTCGGCGGCGTCCTTGGCGACGCCTTGGCCCATGTAGTAACACATTGCCAAGCTATTCTGCGCATCGGCATCGTCTTGCTCCGCAGCTTTGCGATACCACTTCACGGCTTCGGCTGGATATTTGGGAACTCCCTCGCCCAAGACATATAGATCAGCCAAGTTAGTCTGCGCCTCCGGCAATCCTTGCTCCGCAGCTTTGCGATACCATCTCTGGACTTCGTAAGCGTCCTTGGCGACGCCCTCGCCATTGTAGTAACAGACGCCCAAACTAAATTGCGCCTCTGCAAGACCCTGCTCCGCCGCCTTCCAATACCACTTCACGGCCTCGGCATCATCCTCCGCCACGCCGTCGCCATTGTCGTATATCTTCCCGAGTCGAAACTGCGCCTCCTTATCCCCCCTCTCGGCCCCCACTCGAATCTCTTCGATGGTCACATATTTCGCAGGTATTGGAGCGGGCATTGGGGCAAGCGTTAGCTCAGGCGTTGGGGCAAGCGTTGGGGCAAGCGTTGGGGCAAGCGTTGGGGCAAGGGTTAGGGTGGTGCTCGGCGGCGGAGCGGTTGGTGGTGGGCTAGGGGATGCGCTCTCCGTCTGTGCACCCTCTTTGATGCTCTTGAAATCGTCCGCTCTTCGGCGTGCTTCCGCAATCTGACCAGATGTCATTTCTTTCTCTGCTTTGGCTAACCACTCAGATGACTCTGTGCTGCCCTGTGCCGCCGCCAGAAGGAACCACTTCATCGACTCGACATCGTCCTTGGTGACGCCCATGCCACCGGCGTAACAAATGCCCAAGTAGTTTTGTGCACCGGCGTGGTTTTGCTCCGCCGCCATACGCCACCACTTTACGGCCTCAATCGGGTCTTCGGGGACACCTCCTGCTCCCCCCATGTAACAAGAGCCCAAGATATTCTGTGCCTCCGCATCGCCTTGCTCCGCAGCTTTGCGCCACAATTTTACAGCCTCGACCTCATCCTTGGCGACTCCTGTACCATTTAAGTAACAGGTGCCCAATAAATTCTGTGCCTCAGCGAGGCCCTGCTCCGCCGCCTTGCGATACCACTTTACGGCCTCGACATCGTCCTTGGTGACGCCCATGCCACCGGCGTAACAAATGCCCAAGTAGTTTTGTGCACCGGCGTGGTTTTGCTCCGCCGCCTTGCGCCACCACTTCACAGCCTCAATCAGGTCTTCGGGGACACCTTCGCCATTACCGTATGCTTCACCGAGTCGAAACTGAGCCTCCTTATCGCCCCTCTCGGCCCCTGCTCGAGTCTCTTCAATGGTCACATGTTTCGCAGGCGTTGGGGCAGGCGTTGGAAAAAGCGTTAGCTCAGGCGTTGGGGCAGGCGTTGGAGTGGTGGTCGTCGGCTCTTCCACGGGGAGTGCAACGACCTGACTCTGTCTGGACGGCTTTCGTGGCGCTTGAAGATACGCGATCACCGCGAAGACTACTAACCCAATAGATACGGGCATGACCCAAATGGGAAATCTTGGCGAGTTGGACATTTGCCCCGCTTTCGAAGGCGGGCTCGGCGCAGTGGCAGCCGCCCGAGGAGGTATTGGAGGCGGAGATCTCGGCGGCGAAGGCCTTGGGGTCGAAGCCTGAGGTGGTGGTGGAGAATAGGCATCTCGGGCGGGCGGAGGGGTCTTTGGGGCCTCCTGGCTTGCCGCTCTCGCTCGAAAGGGCGGCGCGGAGTCAGACATGGCTTTCAGAAGTTCGTAAGCTTCATTGATCCGGTAGGTTCTGGCTTCAGCCTTGATCTTCAGATCCTTGTTCCCTTCAAATCGGTCGGGATGCCACACCATGAGCGCCTCACGATACGCATTCTTCAAGCCTGCCCGCGTGATGGGTTCGGTGAGTTCCAGAAGCTGAAGGGCTTGAGTTGTTGTCATGGCTTCTCGGTTTGCTTCAGTCAGTCACCATCCAGTTCGCGGCTGCCTCGCGGCGCAGGATGCACTGGATGTTCATCCCACAGCGACATTGATGAACCGTAACAGACTAGCAAGCACAAACAAAAACACGCTTATCGAATCACAGGCGATGACCTATTGGCAGTACCATCCTGCTCCGCCTCGGCCCGTTCCGTTCCGTTCCGTTCTGTTTCAGATCGTTAGGAGTTGTTGCCTCACTTCCTCGGCTTTGGAAGCATCGTTGTTTCGCCGCACTCGGCTGTTCTAGCCCCGTGTCCCTGCGTGAAAGCTCACCGGATTCGACGGGTAATCCTCCAGATTGGGCATCGATGCTTTGCGCTCCAAGTTTAACGCCTGCTGCCGCAACTGCTGCGCGAACACTCCGACCTCCCCATACTTCTGATCGAGTTGATCCGCCCGACTCCGAAGGTCGGCTGCTATGTCCAGAAGGTTCTGCTGTGGAGTATTCATGGACGGAAGCAATGCCGTGGCATTAGCCTCGAAGCGGCTTGCCACATCGCGGGCAGGTCGGAGGCGACTCAGGCGGAAAGGTGCGCTTCGCTTTGGTCTGGATGTTGCATGGGAGGCAGAACAAAATGGGCCAGTTTGCCACATCGGGATCACTAGACACACATGGCACGATCTCAAAAGGAGGGGTTTCCTTCGCGGTCGCCAACGCTTCGATAGCCCCAGCGAGAAACGCCACCCAGCCGACAGCCGAAGGCCATCCGTCGTCAAAACCCTGTGTCAGCAACCCCCACGCAAAGAGGCCGATCAACCCAGCCAGCACGACGCCCGTGAACTTGTTGCCTTTACGGGCCGCGTCTTTGGCGGCTCCATAGGATAAAAATGTGGCACCGAACGCAACAACCAAGACAGCAATGGCGGGGTTCAAGTTCATAGCGGCAGTTCCGTGTGCTGCACATATGTATTCGCCGCAAACAAGACCGCAATGCCGGAGTTCAAGCACCTGCGGAGCGGCTCACCGAGATTCCGAAGTGTTGAGGGCGTTCATACCCGAGAACAGCAAACAGGATTTGCACATCTGTCGCAAGCCAGCGTGCCTTGCCCCAAGTGCAGCACGTTGGAGCAAGTCCCTGCGTGGCGCAAGACAGGCTCACGCCACACTTGTTCTTTTCGGAGTTGCGCCCGAGCCTTGGCAGCATGAACCGCCAGCCTCGCCCACTCTTGCGCCAAGCACGCCGCCAGCGAGCGCAGGGCATCGAAAGAGAAGAGCGGATCTGGCAGCTCTACGCCTCCGGTAAGCGGCAGGTCGCCATCGCAGCGGAACTCAAGCTCTCGGAGGGGCGAGTCAGCCGCCGCCTCCACCGCCGCCTCGAAAAGATCGAGGAAGGGGCGCAGCACTCACCCGAGGATCTGGCCATGATGAGGGAGCGTCTCGCTGGCCTCCTCTGGTCTACTGTAGAATCCACCTTTGAGACCGATGAGTACGAACCCACGCCCGCCATGCTAATCGTTCGACTCAAAGGGCTGGATTCGCTCGCCAAGCTCTACGGCATCTACCCCAAGCCGATGCCCAAGCAGCAACGCCATGAGAGTGCCCCTCGTGCCACACCTGCCGAGATCGCCACCGCCGTGCGGGAGCGCATTCAGGCGTGGAGTGGGGGCTGAGACCGAGTGTTGCCACGGTTAATGAGGCGGCACGTTGAGCGAAGAGGGGGTGTGGCGCTGGGCGGGCTTCGATGTCACAGGGGGAGGGGTTAGCCTCAAAAGTGGCAGTGGAATGGCAGTGGTGACTATTTATGCCCTCCGTGTTTCCACCGCTCCTCACGCTGCATCCCTTATTCCATAAGGCTTACATCGTGGCGCACCCGGCAGGGATCGAACCTGCGACCGGCCGATTAGAAATCGGCTGCTCTATCCACTGAGCTACGGGTGCCCGTTGGCGACGACGCGGATCATAGTGTCACCTGCGGCTTGAGCAAGGGCGCACTCATTCGGGATGCAGGCCGAACATTTGCAATACCACGCGGAACATGTCGCCCATTTTGGTGCGGTATGGGCGGGCGGGATAGAGGATGGCCCAGTCGCGCTGCTGGCCGATGGCGGCGAGGCTTTTCGAGGGGTGAATCAAGACGGCGAAACCGGCATATTCGAGCAGCGGGAGATCTGCGACGCTGTCGGAGTAACTCCAGCAGACGGAGCGCTCTTTCTCGGTCAATTCGGCCACGCCTGGGACGACCTGCTCCATGGCGGCGATTTTAGCCTCGTGCTTATTGTTGCCGGTGATGAGCCGTGGCATGCCGGGAAATGTCACACCGATCTCGAACTGCGTGGCAATGCAGTAGTCGAAGCCGAGCGCGTGCGCGATGGCATGTGCGTAGAAGTCAGGACTTGCCGTATTGAGCACCAACACACGATTCTGATGCTTGTGGCGAAGGATTTCCGCCCGCAGGTCGGGGTAGGCCCATTTCGGCACACAGACCTCGGCAAACTCATGCGCATAGTTGGCCAACCGATCGCGTGGCATGCCGCGCAGGTAGCTCAAAAACGCGCGTTTGGCCGTGGCGGTGCTGGCGAGGCCGCAGGCACGCGCCAACGCCACGGGAACGAACAAGCCATGTAAAAATACCCGCCAAGGCTCGCGTTTGAGCACGAAATTGCAAAACAACGCCTGCGTATCGAAGGGCAGCAGGGTGTGATCGAGGTCAAAGAAGGCGAACGAACGGGCGGGCATGCGCAGCTTAGACTAGCGCTGCGTTTCCTTCTGGCAAAACATTCCCAGCCTTGACGGATGAGATGCTGGACGGCACTGTGCGCGCCCCTTCCCCCTAATTTCCCCATGGCTCAAGAAACCACCCTCATCCTGCTCAAACCCGACTGCGTCGCACGCGGTATCAATGGCGAAGTTCTCAAACGTCTCGAAGACGAAGGCTTCCGCATCCGTGGCTGCAAGATGATTCAGCTCACTGATGCGCTGCTCAAAGAGCACTATGCCCACATCGCCGACAAACCTTTCTTCCCGGACGTGGCCAGTTTCATGAAGAGCAAGCCGGTGATCGCCGTCGCCATCGCTGGTGAAAACATCATTTCCCACGTCCGCGACCTGCTCGGCCCGACCGACTCCAAAGTGGCTCCCAAAGGCACCATTCGCGGCGATTTCGGCAGCGACAAGATGACCAACGTCGTCCATGCATCCGATTCCCCTGAAGCAGCCGCAGTCGAGTTGAAGCGCTTCTTTAAGGACGGCGAGATTTTCAGCTATTGAGGCCAGTGATATCGCCGCTACACTTGCGGCGTAGTCCTTCCCACGCCGATGTGGTGAAATGGTAAACACAGCAGACTTAAAATCTGCTGGGATAACATCCCTTGCCGGTTCGAGTCCGGCCATCGGCACCACCTTGTACGAAGGGAAAACGGTCAAAATTGACCTCAGAGCACGAACAAGGCGGAAAGCACCGAAAGGCATCAAAAGGCACGAAATAAGCAGATTTAAGCGGATTTTAAGCGGATGCCTTTTTGGGGTATTGAGAATCATTTCTCCTGTCTGAACCCATCCCTTGACTGCTCCACATCGGCAGACGATCACGCCCATTCCACATCTGCAGTTTGCCAACCGGGGAACATTCCTGCTACACTGGCAGCATTAACTCGAACGATATTTCAATACTGCTGAGTGCCTGCCTCAGCTTCTATCTTGGCCTGTCCATCTCGCCAGCGATGCCAACACGCTCCCGATCAACGCAGGTGTGGCTAGCCACGTTCATTGCAGGTGTTTGGGCGCTGCTAACCTTCAGGGAATTCACCACGTCCATCGGGGGTGCATTTTTGGGTGGCGTGATCGCGTCAGTGGGAGTGATCGCTCGCCAGAAATGGGACAGCATGAGAACGAAAGACAAGAAGCGCTGACCACCAAATAAATCTAGCATGCCATCTATCAGGCCCAATCCACACCATCCCTTCGGGCCAAGTCATTGCCGATCCGGGGTAGCCTGGCCTCGTGATCTTCCTCAAATACCTCGGCGTAGGAATCGCAGGGAATATAATTGACGGGCGTGCTAGGGTGTTGGGATGAAGTTGGACCAAATTCTCACCGTCGCTGCTTTGCCCGGTCTAATGGCACTTGGTTGGCACATCCCTGCGTGGCTGGGTTTCTCAATATCCGTGTCCGGTTGGTGTGTCCAAGGAGGCGCGCTGGCTTGGGTTTTACTGGTGCATTACAGCCACAAGCAGAGCGAGCGCGAACAGGCCGAGCGCGATGCCAAATGGTGGCAGCGTGTAGAAGATGCGGGGCGCTCGCGGCGAGCCGAGCAGTGGACGCGGTGATGTATCGCCACTTTCTTGACGTGCATGCTAGCTTACCCGCATGAAGTCCCCGAAGAAACCGCAACCAAAATCCAAGCCGCAGCGTCCCGAGTTCGAGCCGCACGAACTGGCGGGGCAACTGACCAAGTCGCAGATGGAACAATTCGCGGTCAAGCTGGTGGAACTAGCCAATCGCAAGCGGGATGCTCAAGAACCTTGAGACAAGCCACACCATCGGGGGCAGCACCACGCTCGCGGTCTGGTGGTGCGTCAATAAGGCGAACCTACGCCGGGATCATAGCCACTGCCCGCAGGCATCAACCAAAACACAAAAGCGATGACGACGGCAAACCACACCCACCATCCCGTCCGGCTCAGCCAGTCTCCGAAGGTGTCGGTGCTGTTGAATTTCTTGAACAACCTGTAAATGCCCGCCGTTGCCAGCGTGCCGAGCGCGAGTGCTTTGAGCCAGATGATGATCATGCTGGGAGTCTAGCACGGGGTCAATGGTGCCGCGAGCAGCGCACCGGTGTCATCCCCCATATGGGCAGTGATACTGGTCAGGGATTCGTTTCCTGCCGTTTCCCGTTCGTTTCCGTTCGTTTCCCGTTTCCCTGCCTAGGGTGAGTAAATTTAATCCCAAACTCACTTTTTTGGAGCCACGATTTGGCCAAGGTGATTGCGGGGTTTCGGTTGGTGTCGCTTCTTACCGGCCGCCCTTTTGAGCATCATTTCCCTGGCTCTTTTTGCCGCTTTGAGGGCATCAACCAATTTCTCCCAAGGCATATCATCGACTGATTGAAATCCATCATTGGCTTGACGTTTTCGGTTACCTAAATTCCCGAATATTTCTGCATATTGCGAAGGGTTGTACAGATCGTAAAATGTCTCTTCATATTTAACTGGTGACAGGTAGTCACTGGAGGTCAAGCACAGGTAAATGGCTTTACGACGATCTGTTGTAGTAAGTGACTTCCATCCTTTGGGAAATCCAACGCTAGACAGTTCGTTGGATCTTAAGACTATTCTGTGAACACCTGCGAGTTCGGTGATCGTGTGAATTGTTATGGTTGCGTGCGTGGCGAATACCTTCTCGACATCTTCTCGAACGGTTCCTTTGCGCTCCGATTTTAAATATTTGCAGTGGCGGTCCAGTTGAAGCTGTTCGATCTCAAATTTACTCACCTCTAGTAAGACAGATGCAGCACGAATGAAATGATGAAAGTATGCCATATCACCGGGATTCGGACTCCTTCCAAAGTCATCCGAGGGAGGAGGGGGGAGTATTTCTGCGTTCGCCAGACGCAATGCTAGATGTGCAAGATCGAGCGCATCCTGATTGAGTTTATATTGCGGCAATTTGGCTGGCGGACATTGGTCGGCACGTATGTATCCCTTCTTTTTTGCCATGGCATGGAAGGTATGCGGAGTTCTCAAATGGCAAGTTCATTACGACCGCTCTTGAGCGCCCATGCTCCTTCATGATATGACTATTTTAGAGGAGGTGCTCAAGATAGCCCCCCTCCTCCCCACCTCAGCGCACCTTCATTTTCACATTGCCCCCTCCCGTGTCAGTCTTCGCCACCAAGTTAGGACCGAAGTCAGCCGCAACCACGTTGCCAGCGGCGGTAGCAAGGAAGCCACCCAAGCCGGAAGTGACCGGCGTTTTCTTGTCCGCATACAACTTGCTTGTGATGACAATGCCTGAATGCCGCAGATAAAGTGATGCCTTCCAGATGCCGTCGCGAGTGGCAATGATGCTGCCAATCTCCTTTCGCATGGTGTGAATCGGGCGGATCCCCTTCACCCCCTGCTTCCGCAGCCATGCCAGCAAGCTCTGGTGTGTCCGCTCGCAGCGGTAGCCCCGGCTCTTACGTTCATGCGCAGATGCAAAGCGGATGTGTCGGGAAGCCTCCAGCACGAACGGGCCTTGAGACTTTGCCATGAAGCCTTGAAACAAGGCACATAGCTCCGGCTCGAGGTCGATGCTGCCAGCACTTTTCTTGCTCTTGAGCCGTCGATAATCGTTATCCGCAATCACCAGCACCCGCTTTTGAAAGTTGAACTGGCTCCACATCAGCGCATCGGCCTCGCTTCTCCGCAGCCCGCAGTTCAGAGTGAGTAGCAGTAGCTTGAACGCCTCAGGCTCCTGCATCGCCAATTCACTTTGAGCAGCACGAAGAATGCTCTCCGCGTCAACGGTGGACTCGTAACGCATGTCCGGCTCCTCCTCATCAATGACGCCATCGAAAAACAAAGGAGAGGGTAGCTGCATCTCCTGCTCAACCAGCGGACGGACATTGTTCTTCTTCCGCACTGAAAGCAACGCCTTCGCATTTCTAATGAGTGAGTTCACCGTCACCGCAGCACGGTTCCTTTCCTCAGGAGTGCGTGCCGACTTCATGAACCGAATCTTCCACTCAGTGACCGCCTTGGGAGTCAGGGCGGCAAGCGGCTTGCCGTCGATTTTCTCCAGCCATGCCTTCCGACCACCAGCAAAGGCGTCGAACTTCTTCCCGTCTGCGACCCCCAGGACACCAGCGGTGATCCTGCGCAGTGCCTTCGCGTAAGTGTCCAAGCTCTCTGAGCGGGCTTTGGAAAGGCGCTTGCTGGCCTCGATCAAGCTCCCCACCGTAGCAGGCGGCAGCGCCTCCACCTTGGGCGCGGCCTTGGGCTTGTGAATGCAGAGTGCCGCCTCCCAGCCCTTACCGGCTACGTCCCGATAGATGGACGCAGCCTTGCTCGCCGCCTCCGCCTTATTCGCCGTGTGGAGTTGAAATTGCTCACGATGATTGCCGAAAGAGATGCGGCAGGAGTAATCCGCATCCTCCTTAACCGTTGCGCCTTTGGTTTTGTTCCCACGCGTAAACTTGAACAACCGCCCGCCAACCTGCCAGTAATTCGCACTTCCCTTGCTTTTTGGGGCGAAGCGCACTGTCTCCGATGAATTGGCTACATCCGAAAGTGTAGCCAGTTTGTAGCCACTTTTTTTGCCCTGCTGTGTGCTCTCTTGTTTCATAATGATCCCCTCGAATGGAGCTGTATCCCTTGTATAATGGGTTATCCAGCGGCACTTAACGGTTCATAGCGAAACAGGAGAAAACACGCAACGTAAAGACTTAAATCTGCTGGGATAATATCCCTTGCCGGTTCGAGTCCGGCCATCGGCACTTTGACGCATAATGGAATCCATTATGCAAGAATTGCGGTGCTTCATGACGCTACGAACCGTAGCGGACCACAATATCGGAATAGTCAGGCGAGAGCATCATGGCGGCGTCACTCCAAACGACAACGCGCCTTATGAACACACTCCACACGCCTACCACCACCGCACGCCAACGCTTCATTCTGAACCTCGCAGAGAGCGAGCTTTTTCAGCACTATCAAAAAGCGTTCCACACCCTCACCAGCCTGCCTCTGAATCTGGCGGCTGTGAATGATGATGAACATATTGAACACATCGAGACCAGCAAAGGCGTGGCAGGTGTGGTCGAAACGAAAGTTCCTGTCCGTGTCGGCAAAAATACCATCGCCGTTATGCTCACAGGTGGTGTTCGCCTTCAGCCAGCCAATGCTGAAAACTTTGCCCCTGTCGCCAAGGCTTTGCTGGATGATGACCGCACCGCTGCCGAAATTCGCAGTGCCAAAGTACAGTTTGAGCATGTGCCAGTGATGCAGCCAGAGCGTTATGAGGCAGCGATCGCCATCTTGCAGTCCTTTGCCATCCAACTGGGTGACAGTGCGCATCGCCTCCTGTTTGCCAATGCCACGCATGAACCTGAAGCAGTTCGTAATGCGAAAATGTTCATCCATCAGCACCTTGCTGAGCCGATGTCCCTCGAAGCAGTCGCCAAAGCAGTCAATGTGAGTCCCTTCCACTTCTGTAAGCTCTTCAAGCGCGCCACTGGCCTGACTTTCACCGATTTCGTGAACCGTGCGCGTGTCGAAAAAGCCAAGCGCATGCTCATGAAGCCTGCCGCTCGCATCACCGAGGTGGCCTACGATGTCGGCTTCCAGAGCCTGTCCCATTTTAACCGTAGTTTCCGCCGTATCGCAGACGAATCCCCCACGGAATTCCGCGGTCGCATGAAGAACGGATCTCCCCTGCCCCTAGCCGCCTAAGAAGCCGCAGACACAACCAGCTTGTCGCCATGCGCATCGCTTCGCGATGTTTCGACGACACGGCCCCGAAGAGCAAACCCGAGCGCGTTGGGTGCCCCTCTTCGGGGTTTTTGTGTCTGGACGACACGCGGATGGACTTGACCCGCCTGCTGACTCTGCGCACACTCGCGCTCATTTCTCACTCCAACCTACACACCTCAGCACAGCAATTTTATGAGCCGAAAAATTCGTTATGGCATGATCGGCGGCGGACGTGGCGCTTTCATCGGCGGCGTTCATCGCATCGCAGCAGCAATCGATCAGCAGACGGAACTCGTCTGTGGCGCTTTCTCCTCCAATCCAGAAAAGTCGAAGGCCAGTGGCGCAGATTTCTTCCTGCCTGGAGAGCGCTGCTACGGTAATTTCGAGGAAATGATCCGCACTGAAGCTGCCCTGCCTGCGGACAAGCGCATGGACTTCGTTTCCATCGTCACACCAAACCACATGCATTTCCCGGCAGCCAAGGCGGCGCTCGAAGCTGGATTCCATGTGCTCTCAGACAAGCCGGCGACCTTCAATCTCGCGCAGGCCAAAGAACTTGCAGGCATCGTGAAGAAAACCGGCAAACTCTACGGCGTCACCTACAACTACACAGGTTACCCAATGATCCGTCAGGCCCGCCAGATGATCGAGCAGGGTAAGCTGGGCAACATCCGCAAAGTCGTCGTCGAGTATCCGCAGGGCTGGCTGGCCACGATGTTGGAAAACACTGGCCAGAAACAGGCCTCATGGCGCGTCGATCCAGCGATCTGCGGAGCCGCTGGCTGCATGGGCGATATCGGCACGCACGCGATCAACCTCGCTGAATACGTCACCGGCTTGCACATCAAAGAACTCGCCGCCGATCTTACCATCTTCCTCGGAAGTCAGGGACGTCGTCTTGAGGACGACGGCAACGTGCTGCTGCGCTTCACCAATGGCGCTAAAGGCGTGCTGCACTCCAGTCAGATCAGCGTCGGCTGCGAAAACAATCTAACCCTTCGCGTCTATGGCGAGTTGGGCGGCATTGAGTGGAGCCAGCTCGATCCAAACACGATGATCGTCACCTCACTGGATCAGCCAAAGCAGATCTATCGCACCAGCATGGGCTACATGGGCACCGCCGCCGCTGCTGCCACGCGCACACCTGCAGGCCATCCTGAAGGTTACCTAGAAGGATTCGCGAACATCTACCGCAACTTCGTGAACCACATCCGTGCCGTCGAAGCTGGCACCGCGCCGAACCCACTCGACATGGATTACCCGACGATCGAAGAAGGTGTCGCCGGCATGGCCTTCATCGAAGCTGTGGTGGCATCATCAGCCAACAACGCCGCTTGGACATCGCTCGACATCACGCCCTCCGAACGCGCCAAATATGGTGATGCGACGCTGAATAGTGATCGTGGTGGACTGGGCTAAAAATCGCGAATCGACAACGAAGATTAAAGAGGGAGGACGGGCGAGATGCCTGTCCTCCTTTTTTATTGGTGAATGCGGAGTGGTAAAGCCGCCCGGTCAGAGAGGCTGTTTGCAGTCGTCGCTACACTCAATAAATCGCAGTACTGAGTGCCGCTGCCTATCAATGCACACCGTGGTCTGCGAGGTAACGCTCTGCTTCCAACGCAGCGGCGCAGCCCTGACCGGCGGCGGTGATGGCTTGGCGATAGACATGGTCGGCCACGTCGCCAGCGGCGAACAGGCCTTCTGTCTTGGTGCGTGTGCCTTCGGTTTGCAGGATGTAGCCGTTTTCGTCGGTATCGACGAGGTCACCGAGAAACTTGCCATTGGGCACATGTCCGATGGCAACGAAGACGCATTTCAGCTCCAACTCCTTCTTTTCACCGGTGATGAGGTTTTCCAACATTACCGCGCGCATTTCACCTTTTTCATCGGTGAGGTATTCCGCGACGGTGGAGTTCCAGACGGGTTTTATCTTCGGATTCGCGAGCGTGCGGTCCGCCATGATCTTCGAGGCACGAAGAGTGTCGCGGCGGTGGATCAAATAGACGGTGCTGGCAAATTTGGTGAGGAAACCGGCTTCTTCACAAGCGCTGTCGCCGCCACCGATGACGCAGACGGGAACGTTGCGGTAGAAAGCACCATCGCAGGTCGCGCAACTGGTCAAACCGTGGCCGATGAGGGATTTTTCGTTCGGCAGGCCGAGGTGTTTCGGCGATGCGCCGGTGGCGACGATGACGCTGTGTGCCTCATAGACCGTGCCACCTTCGGTGTGCACCTCAAAATGGCCTGCGGCGGTTTTTGTGACGCTGCTGACGAGCGAGTACTCGATGCGGGCGCCGAATTTCTCCGCCTGCGTCTGCATATTCATCATCAAATCCGGCCCCATGATGCCATTGGGGAAGCCGGGGAAGTTTTCGACCTCAGTGGTCGTGGTGAGCTGACCACCGGGCATGTTGCCGGAGAGAATCAAGGGTTTGAGGTTGGCGCGGCCGGTGTAGATGGCCGCTGTGTAGCCGGCGCAGCCGGTGCCGATGATGATGACGTTTTCCATGAGAAAGTGAGTGCGTGTGGGAAGAAAGGTCGCGGAAGATGGAAAGGTGGGCAGACAGCGCAACCAACGCTTTTTGCAGTCTCGTTGTTGGAGTTTGCCGCAGTCCGGTTTATTCCCCTACGATGCCCGACCCAACCACGGACGCCAAAGCCAGCCGTCGCTCCCTTGCGACGCTGTTTTTTTGCACGGCGATGCCGATGGGCATTTGGGGAGTGCCTTTGGCGAATGTCTTCACCGCGCACGGACGTGGTCATCTGGTGCCGTGGGTGTTTGCGACGACTTCATTCGCCGCGTTCATCTCGCCACTGTTTGTGGGGGCGCTGGCGGATCAAAAACACTCGCCCGTGCTGCTGCTGCGCTGGCTCACGGCGCTGACCAGCCTCGCCCTGCTCATCACCTGCGGCTCGCTGGCCTGGGGCTGGAGTGATGCCGCCGTGCTGGCCTGCGCTCAAGTGCAGGCGCTGGTTGCCACTCCCGTGTGGAGCGTGGCCAGCAGCATCGTGTTTTCACAACTGCATGATGCGAAGCAGCAGTTCGGTCCGCTGCGCGCCTGGGCCACGACGGGCTGGATGGTCGGCTGCTGGATCGTCAGCTTCGTGCTGCGTGCGGATGCTTCGCTCGTGGCCGGCGTTACCGCTGCCTGTTTGTGGCTCGTCGTGATGACGCTGACGTGGCGGCTGCCGATGATTCCGCCGGGTGAAGTGCTGCAACATCGCACTTGGAAGCAGATTCTCGGTCTCGACGCGCTCGAACTGCTCAAGCATCGCGATCATCGCGTGGTATTCATCACCGCGGCCTTGTACTGCATTCCCCTCGCCGCCTTTTACCCCTATACCTCACGTCATCTGCATGATCTGGGCGTCCAACACATCTCCGCCGTGCTTTCGCTTGGCCAGACCACGGAGATTCTCGTCATGCTGCTGCTGGCGGGCGTTTTGGCCCGTGTGCGCTTGAAGTGGGTCTTCCTCTCCGGCATCGCGATTTGCGTCGTGCGCTACTCGTTCAATGCCTTCGGCACGCTGCCTTGGCTCATGGCCGGCACGCTGCTGCACGGCTTCGCGTTCACGTTGTACTTTATCACCACGCAGATTTACCTCGAAGAACGCATCGATCCGAAATGGCGGGTGCGGGCGCAGGCGCTGCTTGCCTTGCTCATGAGCGGGGTGGGCAACCTTCTCGGCTACCTCGGCGGTGGCTGGTGGTATGCAGCCTGCACCAAAAACGACGTGACCAACTGGCCGCGTTTCTGGTGGGGCGAAACAGCTCTCGCCGCCGTGGTGTGCGTGTTCTTTGCCCTCGCTTATCGCGGCAGGGCGCATACTCAGACGTGATCAAGCCAATCCCGCACGCACCAGCAGTGCCATCGCATCTGGATCACGGCCCATGAAGTCCTGGAACAGCTTCGCGGGGTCTTCGGAATTGCCTTTGCTGAGGATGAGATCGCGGAATTCGCGACCGACGGCAGGATTGAGCACGCCTTCCTTTTGGAAGCGAGTAAATGCATCCGCGTCGAGCACTTCAGCCCATTTGTAGCTGTAGTAGCCGGCGGCGTAACCAACGGGGCTGCTGAACAGATGACCAAAACGGCGGGCCATGGTTGGCTGCTCGGTCTTGAGCGGCATGAGGTAGCCTTTAAGGATGTTGCGCGCGAGTTTGTCGAGGTCGGCACCTTCATCGGTGGGGTGGTGCATGTGCAGTTCGAGGTCAAGCTTTGCAAAGGCGAGTTGGCGCATGATATCGCTGGCGCTGCGGTAGTTTTTCGCAGCTAGCATTTTCTTGAAGAGCCGTGCAGGGATTGCCTCACCTGTTTCATGATGACGGGCAAAAAGATCAAGGCTCTCACGCTCCCAGCAGAAGTTTTCCAGGAGCTGCGAGGGTAGCTCGACGAAGTCCCAATAAACGCTAACGCCGTTGAGCGCGGGGATTTCGACATTGCCGCAGAGTTGGTGCAGCAGATGGCCAAACTCATGGAAGACGGTGCAAACTTCATCATGAGTGAGCAGCGCGGGCTTGCCATCGACCGGTGGCGTCATATTGCCGCAGATGAGGCCGAGATGCAGGCGGCGGTCACGCTCACCGCTGGGTGGAACGCCCATTTTGAGATAGTTCATCCACGCGCCACCACGTTTTGAGTCACGTGGATGCCAGTCGGTATAGAAGGAGCCAATGTGGAGGTCCTTCTCATTTCGGACCTCGTAAAACTTCACTTCAGGATGCCAAACTTCGACGGGACCCTGTTTTCCGGGCCGCGTGCTGACATTCGCAGGCGCATCTTTGCCGGGTTCGACATAAACGACGGGAAGTTCAACGAAGCGCAGATTGAAAACGGTCTCGGCGAGGCGGAACATGCCGCTGAGTACTTTGTTAAAAGGGAAGTAGGGCCGCAGTTCCTCCTCATCGAAGTCGTACTTTGCCTTGCGTTGCTTTTCCGACCAAAAGGCGACTTCCCACGGCTGCAATAGATCCGTGGACTGATGCGCATTGTCAGCGCGGTATTCCTGCAACTCGATGGTTTCGCGCTCAAACGCCTCATGTATGCGTGCATACAAATCTTCGATGAAGCGCATGGCACTCTGGCCATTTTTTGCCATGCGATGTGCGAGCACATGATCGGCGAAATTTGCCTTGCCCATGATCTGCGCCTTTTCATGCCGCAGGCGGAGGATGTTCCAGACTAGGTCCGTGTTGTCATGCTCACCACCGCGGCCAATGGCTCCGGCGCCTTCCCACATTTGACGGCGGGCACCATCATCTTCGAGATACTCCATGACCGGAATCATCGAAGGTGCCTTCAAGGTGAAGCGATAGACCGGCTGTTCCGGTGTGCCGAGGTTCTTGGCAACGGCAGCGGCCTGGGCGGCGTCGATGGCGGAGGGCGGCAGACCTTTGAGACGGTTCACGTCCTCAATGAGCAATTCCCACTTGTTCGTCGAATCGAGCACGTTCTCGGAGTACTTCTGCGTGTACTTTGAGAGTTCGGATTCGATCTCCTCGACGCGCTTTTTCTTTTCTGGCGGCAGATCAGCACCGGCCTGGATGAATCCTTCCATCGCTTCGTCGAGCGCACGCTTGCGCACCGGTGGGAGTTTTTTGGCCTCCTCCGTCTGGTTGTAGGTCACTAGCAGATCCCAGAGATGCTCATTGAGAGGGATTTTGGCAAAAAAAGTGCTGACCTCCGCCAGCATCTTATTATGTGCTTCGCGCAGAGCAGGAGAGTTGCACAGTGAGTCGAGATGCGTCACGAGGCCCCAGGCTTCGTTCAGTTCACGTGTGGTTTCATCCAAGCCTAGCACGACGGTGTCGAAGCTCAATTTGCTGCGGTCCAGATCGATCAGCGCATCCAGATTCGCCTGCGCCTTTTCCAAAGCGGCGCGGATGTCGGACTCGATGTGTTCAGACTTGAGGGTGGACCAGCGGATGTGGAAATCCTGGGTGAGAAAGGGGGCGGCCATGATTGGGGATTTTTTGGCGAGCGTTGGGGGCGCGGAGTATGGAGCATTTGCGAAGCGCTGCAAACGACATCGCTATGTCGATCTTTGCTCAAAATGCCGTGTGGATTGACAAACTGGCGGTGCTTCACACCATGCGCGGACGATGTCCGACACCACTCCGCTCCGCCGTACCCCATTGCACGCCGTGCATGTCGAAATGGGAGCGCGGATGGTGCCCTTCGCAGGTTGGGACATGCCGGTTCAATACACCGGTATCGTCGAAGAGCACAAAGCCGTGCGCCAGAGCGTTGGTGTATTCGACATCTCGCACATGGGACAGTTCATCGTCAGCGGCAAAGGGGCAGAGGCCTTTCTGAACCGCGTTTTGACGAATAACATCACCAAACTTCAGCCCGGGCAGGGCCAGTACACTTTACTCCTTAACAGCAAGGGTGGCGTGATCGATGATTTGATTGCCTACCGCACCAGCGAGCGTGAATTCTTCTTGGTCGTGAACGCCTCGCGCATCGACGCCGACTGGGCGCACATAGAATCCCAACTCACGAAAGACGATGACGTGATGATGGCCAACGCGAGTGATTTCACCGCCGGACTGGCTATTCAGGGGCCGAAAGCACGCGAAGTGGCAGCCAAAATTTTCGGCAATAGTGATTCCTTCCCCGAGCACAACACGATCCTCGTCACGATGACTGAAAATGGTCCGATGTGGCTCTGTGGCACAGGTTACACCGGCGAGGATGGCTTTGAGTTCTTCATGCCAGCCGAAAGTGCCGAAGCGTGGTTCCGCAAGATTGTGGATGCCGTGAAAGCCGAAGGTGGTGTGCCATGCGGACTCGGTGCACGCGATACGCTGCGTCTTGAAATGGGCTATCCGCTTAATGGCAACGATCTATCCGAAGACCGCTCACCGTTGCAGGCAGGGCTTGGGTTCTTCGTCGATCTCAACAAAGATAATTTCACCGGACGCGATGCCTTGGTAGCGCAAAAAAACGCCGGATTGCCTGACAAACTGGTGGCCTTCCGCATGACGGGTGCCGCACCACCACCGCGTCCACATTATCCCGTGGCTCATGCCAACCAGATCATCGGCGAAGTTTGCAGTGGCACGCAATCGCCCAGCCTTGGCGCAGGTATCGGCATGACCTATGTGCCGCTGAGTGCCGCAGGCATCGGCACCACCCTTGAAATCGAAATCCGTGGCCGTCGTTTTCCGGCGGAAGTGGTGAAGAAGCCGTTTTATCGCAAGCCGTCCGTTTAACTCCCAACCGACACTCCTATGAGCAACGTCCCCGACAACCTCCGCTACCGCGACTCCCACGAATGGATCGACCCGATGCAAGACCCGGCTCCCGTCGGCATCACGGATCACGCGCAGGCGGAGTTGACAGATGTCGTCTTTGTTGATCCGCCCAAACTGGGCACTCAGGTTAGCGCAGGCCAGCAGGTCTGCGTGATCGAGTCCGTGAAAGCAGCAAGTGACATCTACGCTCCGGTTTCAGGTGAAATCGTGACAATCAATGAGGCGCTCAGCAGCGACCCGGGGCTACTCAATCGCGATCCCTACCTCGGTGGCTGGATTTTCAAGATCAAGACCTCGAACGCCGCTCAAGCAGACGCCTTGATGAATGCGGAGGCCTATCGCAAGCACATCGGCTGAGGTGCATAACAAACGTGAAATCAGTTTGTGCCAATTTTTTGCATGCTGTTTCTGGCTGCATAGTGTGACGAGTTCGTTACTCATGCGAACCCTCTGAATCATGCCCCCCGAAGCATCTTTTTCTGCCGCCACTGTTCCCGCTGGTGTTGAACTCAAGCCAATCGACGCCTACCACCGTCGTCATCGCACCTTTGCGGCCAAAGGCATGTTGGAACACCTCGCGAACCGGCTGCAAGACGCCTTTGAAGCCGTTATTGCCCATTGCTCGCTTCATGGCGATCCGGCAGTGTATGACTCCAAGCACTTCCCCTGGGTGACGCAGACCGAGGCGGACTGGACCAAGGTGCGCGCGGAACTCGATACGGTGATGCAATATCGCGACGCCATGCCCAGCTTTCAAGACATCGTGAAGGAGGTCGGCATGATCCAGGGTGATGACCAGTGGAAGACCTTTTTCCTCAAAGGTGTCGGCATGGACTGCACGGAAAACGCCCGTCATTGCCCGGAGACGATGAAGGTGCTGGAGGCGATTCCTGGTTGCACGACCGGCTTCTTCTCGATCCTCTCGCCACGTAAGCACATCCCGCAGCATCGTGGTCCGTGGGCCGGTGTGTTGCGCCTGCACCTTGGCCTGATGGTGCCGGAGCCGCGCCATCAGTGCCGCATCCGCATCGCGGATCAGGTCTATGCCTGGCAGGAGGGCAGGGCGGTGATTTTTGACGACACCTACAACCACGAGGTCTGGAACGACACCGACGGCTATCGCGTCGTCTTGTTCGTCGATTTCGCCCGCCCGCTGCGCTGGCCCTTTAATTTGATCAACCACTGGATCATGAATCTAGCCGCATTGGCTCCCTTCCTGCGCGAAGCCAAAGGCAAACAAAAAGCGTCAGAGAAAAAATTCTGGGCGCGGTTTGGCAAGTGACACCGGCCTCCGGCTTGATAGCGTTGGGCCGTCTGAAAAAGCCCTGACTTCGATGCCCACGAACTTCTCCCGCCGTCACATTGGTCCCTCTGCCGCCGAGGCGGAGAGCATGCTGCAAACGCTTGGTTTCAAAACACTCGACGCTCTCATCGACAAAGTGGTGCCTGAAGGCATCCGCGTGCGTCAGGCGCTGAATCTGCCGCCGCCGCTCAGTGAGGAGCAGGCGCTGCGCCGCATGCGCCAGATCATGAGCCGCAACAAGGTGCTGCGTTCCTTCATCGGCCTCGGTTATCACGACACCTTCACGCCGCCGGTCATCCAGCGGAACATTCTCGAAAATCCCGGCTGGTACACGGCTTACACGCCTTATCAGGCCGAGATTGCGCAAGGCCGTCTTGAGGCTCTGATCAACTTCCAGACGATGATTCGCGATCTGACCGCGCTCGATGTCGCGAATGCCTCGCTGCTCGATGAAGGCACCGCGTGTGCCGAGGCGCTGGGCCTTGCGGTGGCGCAGGTTGCGGCGGCTTCACGCGTGTTTGTGTCCGACAAATGCCACCCCCATTGCATTGAAGTCGTGCGCACGCGCATGGACGCGCTGGGCATTCGGGTGGAAGTCGGTGACGCACTGAAATGGCAGCACGATGGCACCAAGGGCCTCGCTGCTGTGCTGGTGCAGTATCCCGACACGCAAGGCATCATTCATGATTACGCTGAACTGGCCAACGAGGTGCATGAGGCGGGCGCTTTGCTCGTCGTCAGTGCCGATTTGCTCGCGCTCACCGTGCTGCGGCCGCCGGGCGAGTTCGGGGCGGACATCTGTGTTGGCAACAGTCAGCGTTTTGGTGTGCCGCTCGGTTTCGGTGGTCCACATGCGGCCTTCATGGCCGTCAAAGATGCGCTCAAGCGCCGCCTGCCGGGAAGATTGATCGGCGTCTCCAAAGATGCCTCGGGGAAGCCTGCCTACCGGCTTTCGCTGCAAACTCGCGAGCAGCACATTCGCCGTGAGAAGGCCACCAGCAACATCTGCACCGCGCAGGTGCTGCTTGCGGTGATGGCGTCGATGTATGCCGTCTATCACGGACCGCAAGGGCTCAAGGCCATCGCCCAGCGCGTGCATGGTGCGGCGGTCTGGCTGGCCGGCGAACTCCTGCGCGCCGGGCTTGATGTGCTCAGTGACGATTTCTTCGACACGATCAGCGTGCGTGTGCGCAACGCTGACGATGCGGTGAAGCGCGCGCTGCTGTTCGGCATCAATCTGCGCAAGATTGACGCCACGACCGTTGGTGTGGCTTTGGATGAGCGGGTGCGCGAGGAAGAGTTGCTCAATCTGCTCACCGCGTTTGGTATTTCGAAGGCGCAGCATGCGCCGGTGCTCGATGACAAGCATCCCCTGAACTGCTCCTCGCTGCATCATCGCACTTCGGCTTATCTGACGCATCCGGTGTTCAACTCGTATCACTCCGAGACCGAGATGATGCGCTACCTGCACCGCCTGGAATCGAAGGACATCGCACTCAACCGCAGCATGATCCCGCTCGGCTCCTGCACGATGAAACTGAACGCGGCGGCGGAAATGATGCCGCTGAGCTGGCCGGAGGTGAACGGCATCCATCCTTTTGTCCCGCACGATCAATCCGAAGGCTACCGCACTCTGTTTGGCGATCTCGAGGCCTGGCTGGCCGAATGCACCGGCTTCGATGCGGTTTCGTTGCAGCCCAATGCCGGTTCGCAGGGCGAATACGCCGGCCTTCTCGCGATCAAACGCTTCCACGAGGCCAACAAGGAAGATCATCGCGATGTTTGTTTGATCCCCACCTCCGCGCACGGCACGAATCCCGCCAGCGCCGTCATGTGCGGTTTCAAGGTGGTGCCCGTCATGTGTGACGATCACGGCAACGTTGCGCTCGATGATCTCAAAACGAAACTCGACGCGAACAAGAGCAAGGTGGCCGCGCTGATGATCACCTATCCTTCGACGCATGGGGTGTTCGAGGAGTCCATCGTCGAAATTTGCCGCCTCGTGCATGATCACGGCGGTCAGGTTTACATGGACGGTGCCAATATGAATGCGCAGGTCGGTTTGACCTCGCCGGGCCGCATCGGGGCCGATGTTTGCCATCTCAACCTGCACAAAACCTTCTGCATTCCGCACGGTGGCGGTGGTCCGGGCGTCGGTCCCATTGCTGTTGCCGCGCATCTGCGTCCGCATCTGCCCGGTCATCATACCTGGCGTGCGGATCGTCGTGAAGGCGTCGTCTGCTCCGCGCCGTGGGGCAGCGCCAGCATCTGCACCATTTCGTGGATGTACATCGCCATGATGGGTCCGCGCCTGGTCGAGGCGACGAAGATTGCCATCCTCAACGCGAACTACGTGGCGAAGAAGCTCGAAACAAACTTCCCCACGCTCTACAAGGGCACGAACGGCCTCGTCGCGCACGAGTGCATCCTCGACTTCAGCCATTTCCACCGCGTCACTGTCGAAGACGTGGCGAAGCGCCTCATGGACTTCGGTTATCATGCCCCCACCATGAGCTGGCCCGTTGGCGGCACGTTGATGATCGAGCCGACCGAAAGCGAGAGCAAAGCCGAGCTGGATCGTTTCATCGAGGCTATGCAGTGCATCCATGCCGAAATGATCGGCGTCGAAAGCAGCCAGTATCACCCCACTGACAACACCCTCAAACAGGCGCCGCACACCGCTGCCTTCGTGGTGAAAAGCGACTGGCCGCACGCCTACACGCGCGAAGCCGCCGCTTTCCCGTTGCCCTGGGTGCAGGAAAACAAATACTGGCCGCCGGTTTCGCGCATCGACAACGTCTATGGCGACCGCCATCTCATTTGCACCTGTGTGAGTGTCGAAGAAGCTGCGGCTGGAAATTGATAGGGAGGCATTTCGTGTGCGTTTCACCGCACATGAAGCTTCTCCTGCTCGCTCTTGCTGTCCTGACCTTGATCCCGGTCTCCCAGGCCGCTGACGCACCGCGTCCGAACATCTTGTTCATCATCTTCGATGACTGGGGCTGGCAGCATGCGGGTGCGTATGGCTGTGACTGGGTGAAGACGCCGAACTTCGACCGCGTGGCGAAGGAAGGTGTGCTGTTCAAGAACGCCTTCACCTCGAATCCCAAGTGCAGTCCGTGCCGCGCGACGATTCTGACTGGCCGAAACACCTGGCAGCTTGAGGAAGCCGTGTGTCACGGCGGCATCTTTCCGCCGAAGTTCGCGGTGTATCCCGATCTGCTCGAAGCGGGCGGCTACAACGTCGGTTTGACCGGCAAAGGCTGGGGACCGGGCGAGTTCAAGCTTGAGGGCCGCACACGCAACCCCGCCGGACCTGCATTCGATAAGTTCACGCAGGAGGTGCCCGCCAAAGGCATCACGACGACGGATTATCCGCGCAACTTCGACGGCTTCCTCGCGCAGCGTGACAAGGCGAAGCCGTTCTGTTTCTGGATGGGCTTCAAGGAGCCGCACCGTGCCTACGAGCTCGATTCAGGCGTTCGACTGGGCAAAAAACTCGAAGACGTGAAAGTGCCCGGCTACTTGCCCGACAATCCGACCGTGCGCGGCGATCTGGCCGACTACGCCATCGAAGTTGAGTGGGCTGACCAGCAGATTGGACGTGCGCTCGATCTGCTGAAGCAGCAGGGCATTCTCGATGACACGCTGATCGTCGTCACCTCCGATCACGGCATGCCGTTTCCACGCGTGAAGGGCCAGATTTATGAAGACGGCTATCATCTGCCGCTGGCGATGCGTTGGGGAAAGGGGATCAAGCCTGGTCGTGTCGTCGAAGATTTCATCAACGTGCGCGATCTCGCGCCGACCTATCTCGAACTCGCCGTACTGCCGATCCATGAGCAGATGAGCGGTAAAAGCCTCGCCAACATTCTGCGCAGCGAGAAGAGCGGCTTCGTCGAGGATCGCAAAATCATGCTTGCTGGCAAGGAACGCCACGACATTGGCCGCCCGAACGACTGGGGCTATCCCGTGCGCGCCATCCGCACGCCCGAGTTCTTCTACAGCCACAACTACCACCCCGAACGTTGGCCTGCCTGCAATCCCGAGACCGGCTTCGGCAACTGCGACGATGGGCCCACGAAATCATGGATCGTCGATAAAAAAGGCCCTTTCTTCGATCTCGCCTTCGCCTATCGCGCCGAGGAGGAACTGTTCGACATCGCCAAAGATCCCGAATGTCTCAAGAACCTCGCGGCTGATCCCAGCTTCGCCGCGAAGAAGCAGGAACTGCGAACACAGATGGAGGCGATCCTGAAGGACGAAAAAGATCCGCGCGTGCTCGGTAACGAGGCGATCTTCGACACCTACAAGTATCTCGGCAACCGCAAGAACAAAGGCTACGCCGAGTGGGAGGCCCGTCAGAAAGGCCTGCCGCTGCCCGAGGAGCCAAAGAAGAAGGGCAAGAAGGCCGCCGATGAGTAAGCAGTGGTGAGGCGCTTACGGTGGCGGTAATTTTGTTGTGGCCCCTCACCCAGCCTCTCCCCGAAGTGAATCGTGAAGTCATGCTGCCCTGGGCGGGGAGAGGAGCGTGTGTTTTGGCTTTGAATTGTCTTCACGCGGCTCAAAGCGATCTCCCTCTCCCCGCCCCAGATTCCAACGCATCAGCAGTATTTTCGGGGAGAGGGCAGGGGTGAGGGGCCACTCAAGATTGGCACCGTCTGATTCTTGCGGTGCGGCCACATTTCTTGATCTCGACAATTTCGTCTTTGCGACGATAACAGGCGCATGCGTGCGATTTCACTCCTTCTGCTGCTCGTTTCCGTCAGTCTAAACCTGTCTGCTGCTGACAAAGTGGCGACACCCGAGGCTTTGGTGGTCAAGCTCTACAAGGCGCATGACGCAGAGAAGTCGCCCTTCTTCCAGGACAAGGATCGGGCGCTGGTGGATCACTACTTCACCAAGGAACTGGCGGAATTGATGTGGAAAGACATCAAAGCCTCGAAGGGCGAGGTGGGTGCGATTGATTTCGATCCGCTTTACAACGCCCAGGACACTGAGATCAAAAACTTCGCCATCAATCCAGCCAAGGTCGATGGCGGCAAGGCCACGCTGGTGGTGAACTTCACGAATTTCGATAAGAAGACACATATCACCTTCAAACTCGCCCAGCAGGGCGATGCCTGGAAGATCAGCGACATCCAATACCCTGAAGGCCACGCACTCCTGAAGCTTTACAAAGACGCTGCCGGGAACTGAGACCGCTCACGCTTATTTCTTCGCTGCATCGCCTTCTTTCGGCGATTCCGGCGGACGGCGGAACTTGCTGCCGCTCTCCGTCGATGTGCCACCGCTGGTTCCGGGGATGCCGCCAGATTTGCCTTTGCGTTCCTGCATGGCTTTCATCGCGGCCTCACGTTCTTCGGGATCAAGGATGCCGTTCTTGTTGGCATCAAACTTTTGCAGAAGAATCGTCCTGCCCGGTCCACCCGCCTCGGGTTGGGATGTTCCGCTTTTGGGAGCACCACCACGGCGTTCCTGCATGGCTTTCATGGCAGCTTCACGTTCTTCAGGGTCGATCACGCCGTTTTTGTTGGCGTCGAACTTCTGCAGCATCATCTCTTTGATTTTCTCACCTCCGGCACCCTTGCCAGTTCCGGCGGCGGCACCTTTCTTGGGTGCGTCTTCGGCGTGAGTCATGGCAAAGCCGGTGGTGAGGGCGAGGAGCAGGGTGGTGGCGAGTTTCATGGGTTGCTGTGGGTTCGATGCGTTCAACACGCCTGCCCGCATCCAGGTTGCGGAGATTTTCATCGCAAAGGCACCGCTTGCCCTTTCGCCTGATGCCCTTACTCTCGCTGCGGGTCGGCCGGAGTGATCGCTGGTGTTTCGTTGCAAGACGGGATGCCAGAGGAAAGTCCGGACACCACAGGGCAGCATGCCACGTGAAAGCGTGGGGGTTGCGGTGCAAGCCGCGGTCACAGACAGTGTCACAGAAAACAAACCGCCTGCGCGAAAGTGTGGGTAAGGGTGAAACGGCGGGGTAAGAGCCCACCGCTCCGACCGCGAGGAAGGAGGCACGACAAACCTCATGCGGTGCAAGACAGAACAGGAGAAAGGCCCGCCTGGCCGCAAGTCCCGCAAGGGATGGATAACTCCGGGTAATAGTCGCACCACTGCGCAAGCAGGGGCGGGCTGGTCGCTCAGCCCGACAGATAAATGATC
>CANIZT010000021.1 GCA_947471905.1 Verrucomicrobiaceae bacterium | reverse complement strand
TAAGGAGCACGGCTTTGTCAGTTTGACGTCGAGTGGCGGGCACCCGGGGGATGGACTCAAAATGGCGGCCATCCGTCGCTGGATTGCTCCGCGTGCCGGAGAGTTTGGCATCGGTGGCGAGATATCCGTCGGAGCCAAGGGCAGTGGCGATGGGATTCGCGCGCGTCTCATCTCATCACGCTCAGGGCAGATCGGCGAATGGATCGTGGATCGTTCCAACGGGATTTCTGCGCCGACCACGCTCCCCAAAGTGACCGTCAAAGCCGGTGAGATCCTGGATTTCACGGTGGATTGCCGCGAGAACACCACGTCCGACGGCTTTCGCTGGGTGCCGACCATCCGGCTGCTCGTCATGCCGGAGAAAGCGCCGAAGAACATGCAAACCGTCTGGGATTCTCAGGCGGATTTCAAAGCGCCGCCGCCGCCGAAACTCACGCCTTTGGAGCAAATGGCGCAGGCCCTCATCATCACCAACGAGTTCATGTTCATCGACTGAACCAACACTCCATCAATCCACTTCTCCATCACTCCACCTCCTCATGAATCCCCCACTCCTCACCCGCCGCGAAGCCCTAAGCCGTGCGGGATTCGGCATCGGCAGCCTCGCTCTGGCTGGCCTGCTCAATGACATGGGCCTCACACAGGCGAATGCCGCGAACCTTTCGCCGCTCTCGGGGCGACAGCCGCAGTTCCCCGGCAAGGCGAAGCGCGTCATCCATCTCTTCATGAACGGTGGACCATCGCAGATGGACACCTTTGATCCGAAGCCGAAGCTCAATGCCCTGCACGGCAAGTCGCTGCCCATCGCCAAAGATTTGAGCAAGGACAAACGCCTCAGCGGCGCGGCCCTCGGATCGAAGTTCAAGTTCAGCAAACACGGCCAGAGCGGCCTCGAGATCAGCGAGCTTTTCCCCCATGTGGCCAAACACGCCGACGATCTCTGCGTGGTGCGCTCCATGTTCAGCGACGTGCCCAATCACGAGTCCGCGCTGATGATGATGAACACGGGTAATCTGACTTTGCCGCGCCCCAGTGTCGGTTCATGGACCCTCTACGGCCTCGGCACGGAGAACCAGAGCCTGCCTGGTTTCGTCGTCATGTGTCCCGGCGGACTGCCCGTGGCCCAAAGCTCGAACTGGCGCAGTGCCTTCCTGCCCGGCATCTATCAGGGTGTCCACATCGACACCAAGGAGACTCAGGCCGACCACCTCATTTCCAATCTGCGCAACACCGCCATCCTTCCCGGACAGCAGCGCCGCCAGCTCGGCTACGTCCAGCAGCTCAATGAATTGCACCGCAAGCCGCGCACCGGCGATCCGCAGTTGGAAGCCCGCATCCAGTCGCTCGAACTCGGCTTCCGCATGCAGACCGAGGCCACCGATGCCTTTGACGTCACGAAAGAGCCGCAATCCATCCGCGAGATGTATGGCGACACCTTGCAAGGCCGCCAAATGCTCATGGCGCGCCGCCTCGCCGAGCGCGGTGTGCGCTATGTGCAGGTCTGGCACGGAGCCGGCCAACCCTGGGACAGCCACAACAGCATCGAAGAAGCCCATCAGCGCCTCGCCACCGAATGTGATCAACCCATTGCCGCGCTCCTCCAGGACCTCAAAGATCGGGGAATGTTAAAAGACACACTCGTCATCTGGGGCGGCGAATTTGGTCGCACCCCCACCGCGCAAATGCCGCTCACGCCCAAAGTGGGCCGCGATCACCACAACGACGGCTTCAGCATCTGGATGGCCGGCGGCGGAGTCAAAGGCGGGCACATCCACGGAGCCACCGACGACATCGGGCTCAGCGTCGCCGAGGGAAAAGTCCACATCCACGACCTCCACGCCACCATCCTTCACTTGCTCGGTTTCAACCACGAAACCCTCACCTACCGCTACGCCGGCCGCGACTTCCGCCTGACCGATGTCGAAGGCGAAGTGGTGAAGGCGCTCCTCGCCTAACCGCCGCAACTCCACTTTCGGCTCAGCAGCGCACAGTGCTCAGGGCCTTTCTCCCAACTTCACACTCAGATGCGACCAAACATTGGAGACAAAAAGATGAAGAACAGCGGCCCCTTTTTCTGTCTCCTATCTTTTTGTCTTTTCATCATCACCACCACCATGCTGCTCGCACCACTCGCCGCCGAGCCTGCCACCCAGCCCGCTTGGGGGGATCAAGGAGATGGGACCTATCGCAATCCCATTCTGTGGGCGGATTTCAATAACCCGTGTGTGTTCAAGGCGGGCGACACTTTCTATCTGACCTGCGCCTCGCATCACTTCATGGGCATGCCGTTGTTGGCGTCGAAGGATCTGGTCAACTGGACGCACGCTGGGCGCATCTACTCGCGACTCGGTGGAGTTCATGCGGACTTCACTCTCCCTGGCAAGGCGTGTTCTGCAGGATCGCAGGATGGTGAAGTGGGGTTCTTCCGCGGCACGTATTACATGTTCAACTGGAGCACGAAATATCGCGGCTTTGTCTGCAAGGCTGCTGCGCCGGAAGGCCCGTGGAGTGAGCCGGTGAGCCTTTCGGAAAAGATCGTGGGCGACTTCGAAGACCCGTGTCCGTTTTGGGATGATGATGGCAAAGGTTACCTGTTTCTGTTGGGCAATCCGGGGGCGCTGCGGATCTACCGATTAAACGACACCTTCGATGCCATCGTGGACCAAGGCACGATCTTGATCGATGATATCCCGCCGAAGGGACCGCAGGTTTTCAAGCGCAATGGCTTCTACTACATCTCCGTGGCCTCCACCGGCAAGAACAAGGACAAAGCGCAATATGTCTATCGTTCCAAGTCGCTCTATGGTCCCTATGAGAGCAGGAAACTCTTCCACGCAGGCAAGGCCGACATCAATGCGGCACAGGGATCGCTCGTCGAAGTCAGCGGCGACCGCTGGGCCTTCCTGCATCACGACTACAATCTCTTCGCCACCTATGGCCGGCGTCTCTACCTTGAGCCTGCGGGCTGGACGGCTGATGGATGGCCGTGGATTGGCGTTGATGCTGACGGCGACGGCATCGGCGAACCCGTGGGCCTTACCGAGCCCTGCGCCAAGCACGCGCTGCCGATCCAACCCATCAACGCGGCGGACCCTTCCGATGAGTTTGAAGCGATCACGCTCGGCGGTCAGTGGGCTTGGAATCACGACCCCGATGACTCGCGCTGGTCGCTCACCGCGAGGCCTGGACACCTACGATTGACGGCGCGGCATCTGAACACCCAGGGCGGTGTTTCCCAATTTGGCCGAACGAAGGTCAACTATCGCGAAGACCATCTGCTCTTTGCCTACAACACGCTCGTTCAGCGCCTCTACGGAGCCGAGTCTGACATCATCACAAAGCTCGACACCACGAACATGATCGATGGCCAATGCGCCGGACTCTGCACGATGATCGACGACTACACGTGGATCGGAGTCGCCAAAGAGGGCGGGGTCAAACGCATCCGCTTTGCCAAAGGCACCGCCACTTCCGGCCCCGGCGCATTCACGGATGGTCCCGAACTCAAACAAGACGCTATCTGGTTGAAGCTCGAACACCGCCACTACAAAGGCACGATGTTTTACAGCCTCGACGGCGAACACCACGAGCCGCTGGGTGATCGCGATTACCCCTACCGCACCGCATGGTATGAGGGCACCAAGGTTGGCCTGTTTTCCTATAATCTGTCATCGGCAGTAGAAGGCGGCCACGCGGACTTCGATTTCTTTCACCAGCGGCACGACGGGCCAAAAACAACCCGCAAAGAATGACGTTGATCATTCTCCGATCATCTCAACCGTTCACTCTACCCATCACCATGAAGCATCTCATCCTCTCCCTGCTCCTGCTCGCCAGCATCGCCCACAGTCATGAACCCGCAGCGCCCGCACCCAAGGGCACCGGACTCAAAGTGCTCGTGTATTCCAACACCGGCTACTATCGCCATCCCGACACGCCGAAGATCAATCGCTGGCTCGTGTTACTCGGTCATGAGAATGGATTCGAGATGGACGTGACGGAGCATTGGAAAGACATGCGTGCCGAGGAACTGAGCCACTACGACGTGCTCGTGCTCAACAACGCCAACGAACTCGACAAAGTGCTTCCCGAGGAGCAGCGCAAGTCCGTGGAGGAATGGTTCACCAAGGGCGGTAAAGGCATCGTGGGCCTGCACGCCGCGCTGGTGCATCAGACGAAGTGGCCTTGGCTGAACGCGCTCGGCGGTTGCGACTTCAACAGCGACTCCGACTTTAGCAAAGCCAAGGTCACCATTGATCCCACCGCGAAAGATCATCCATCCGTCAAAGGCCGACCCGCCGAGTTCTGGATCGAAGCAGATTGGACCAACCACGACCACGCCGTCACCGGCCAGCCCGGTTTCAACGTCCTCATGCGCGTGGATGAGACCACTTACACGCCTGTGCGTGATTACTTCAAAACCCGCAACGGCAAGCCCATGGGCGCGGATCATCCCATTGCCTGGATGCACGAACCGACGACCGGTGGCCGCTTTTTCTACACCGAGTTCGGCCACGACCTGCGCTCGCTCAGCACGCCCTTCGCACGGCAGCATGTGCTCGAAGCGATCAAGTGGGCCGCGAAGATGACGGTGACCCCTGAGAATCAAAAGTAGAAGATGGAATCATGAAGCACGCACTCCCCCTCCTCACCACCCTGCTGCTCACATCGCTGGCCGTTTTGTCAGCCGCCGATGCTACGAAGCAAAAACCGAACATCATCGTCATCCTCGCTGATGACATGGGTTATGCCGACATCGGCGTTCACGGCTGCAAAGACATTCCGACGCCGAACATTGACCGGCTTGCGAAGGGCGGGGCGCGCTTCACCGATGCGTATGCTAACGGTTCGTTCTGCACACCGACACGCGCGGCGTTGATGAGTTGCCGGTATCAGCATCGCTACGGCATTGAGGACCTCGGCGGGCCGCTGCCAGCGCAGGCCCATACGTTGCCGCAACGACTCAAAGCAACGGGCTATGTGACGGGCTATGTGACGGGCATGGTGGGCAAGTGGCACCTTGGCTCGACCGAAGGTTTCACACCGGTGGATCGCGGCTTCGATGAGTTCTTCGGCTTCGTCGGAGGCGGGCATCAATACATCATCCAGCCGGGCGGAAAGGGCGAATACAACGCCCCCATTCTGCGCAATCGCGAACCGGTGAACGAGCAGCGTTACCTGACGGACGCTTTCGGCGAGGAGGCTGCCGCCTTCGTCGAGCGCCAGCGTGAATCGAAGAATCCTTTCTTCCTCTACCTCGCCTTCAACGCCGTGCATACGCCGTTACAAGCCATCGAAAAATACCGCGCGCGCTTCCCCGGCATCACCGATCCCAAACGCCAGACCTATGCCGCCATGCTCAGCGCGATGGATGATGCCATCGGACTCGTGCTCACGAAGCTGGAGGAGACGGGCAAGCTCAATCAAACGCTCATCGTCTTCACGAACGACAACGGCGGCCCGACCACGCGCAACGCCGTCAACGGCTCGCACAACACACCCCTGCGCGGCTCGAAGTGCGAGACCTTCGAAGGCGGCATCCGAGTTCCCATGTTAATGCAGTGGCCCGGTGTCATCGAGCCCGGAACGACGTATTCAAAGCCCTCGATCAGCTTCGACATCAGTGCTGCCGCGCTCGCCGCTGCGGGTGCCGACGCCACTGCCATCGACGGCGTGGATTTGCTCCCGTTTGTCAAAGGCGAAAAATCCGGCGCACCGCACGACATCCTGTTCTGGCGCAGCCGCACGATGAGCAACAACTACGGAGCGCGTCAGGGCGATTGGAAATACGTCCACAGCACCGAAGGCGACGCCGCGCCCGGCCCCAAACAAAAGCCCGCGCAAGACATGCTCTTCAACCTCGCCACCGACATCAGCGAGCAACGCGATCTCGCCGCCGAACAGCCCGCCAAGCTCGCGGAACTGAAGAAGCTTTACGAGGCCTGGAGCGATGAAGTGGATTCAGACTGCCGCAAGCTCGGACTCGAACCAAAGTTTCCAAAGCCCGCCCCAGACAAGAAGCGCACTTCCAAGTAAGCTCACGATGAACCCCGCCCTCTTTCTCACCGCCCTGCTGCTCACACTCTTGGCCGCTCTCCACGCCGCCGATGTGAAGGCGTTCCTTGAGACAAATTGCTACGGCTGCCATGATACGGATGCGCATTCATCGTCAGCCATGTTGTAACATCTGTTATAAGACAATGCATTTCTTCACCATATTACATAGATAATGAATATGGTGGAGGCGAGGGGAGTTGAACCCCTGTCCGAATAACCGTTGCCCGTAGCGTCTCCATGCTCAGTCTCATGTTTGGTCTCGGTTGGAGGCGGCGTGAGACAGCCTACTCTTCACCCAGCGTCCTGTTGTATCTCGTTTGTGACCCGGTCGCCCGATCAACAAACCAGCCTGGTAGTGGCATCATTCAGGCTACCAGACATTGCCTGAATGATGTCGCGGGGCTTAAGCCGCGAGTGCTAGCTCGTTAGAGTTTGCATTTATGTTTTTGATCCGGTTATTAACGAGGCCAACGAATCATCCTCGGCATGCAGCTCCGAACTAAGGCTACCCGTCGAAACCAGTACGCCCCCGTTTTAGAGAGGACTGAGTGTATGGCCCCTGATGCAAAGCGCAAGTGATGCTTCGCCTTGCCTCTTGATCCAAGCCCTCAGCCTGCCATCTTCGCGGCCCTCATGCCCGCCCATCTGACCCTCCACGACACGCTGACCCGCTCCGACCGCGAAGTGTCGCCGCTCGACGGCAAGACGCTGCGCTTCTACTGCTGCGGACCCACGGTCTATGGTCCAGCGCACATCGGCAATTTCCGCACCTTTGTGGCTCAGGATGTGATGCGGCGTGTCGTTGAGGCTTCCGGCACGCCGACGCTGCATGTACGCAACATCACGGATGTGGATGATAAAACCATTCGCGACTCCCTGAAAGCTGGGCAGAGCCTCATCGAGTTCACTCAGGGCTGGACGGCGAAGTTTCATGCCGATTGCGATGCACTAAACCTCTTGCGCCCGCACATCGAGCCGAGCGCCGTGGCGCACATCCCGCATCAGATCGCGATGATCGAGAAGCTCATCGCCAACGGTCACGCCTATGCTGCGGCAGATGGCAGTGTGTATTTCCGTGTCTCTTCCTACAAAGACTACGGCAAGCTCAGTCACCTCGAAGACCGTGAACTGCGCCTTGGTGCCAGCGAGGCTGCCAGCGCGACTGACAGCGACGAGTATACGAAGGACTCGCTCACCGACTTCGCGCTGTGGAAGGCTCGGAAGTCCGAGGACGGCGAAAACTTCTGGCCCAGCCCATGGGGCGAGGGTCGTCCCGGCTGGCATCTCGAATGCAGCGCTATGATTCTCGAATATCTCGGTGAGGACTTCGATCTGCATAGCGGCGGCGTTGATTTGATCTTCCCGCATCACGAAAACGAGATCGCGCAAAGCTGCTGCAGCACGCATGGGAAGTTCGCGCATCACTGGATGCACGTGGCGCATCTCATGGTCGATGGCGGCAAGATGAGCAAGAGCATCGGCAACCTCTACACGCTCGAAGATCTCGCCAAACGTGGCTACAGCGCTGCTGAAGTCCGCTATGTGCTTATTTCCGGCCACTACAGTGCTCCGCTGAACTTCACCATGCACAGCCTCGATTCGGCAAGGCAGGCATTGCAGAAGCTGGCGAAAGCCGACAAGGCGCTTGATCGTGGTTCAGCCCTGTTGCCAACAAACCCTGGGCCGTTTGCAGAAGCGTGGGAGACGTTGTTGAAGGATCTGAACATTCCTGGTGCCCTCGGTGCCATTTTCGGCACCCTGAACAAACTCAAGCCTGCGGCACTCACATCTGATGAAGCAGCCTCTACTCGCGGCGGTCTCCACTTCATGCTGCTAGCCCTTGGTGTCACCCTTCCGCCTGTCGCTGAAGATTCCACCACGGAAGTTCCTGCCGACATCCAGGCGCTAGCGCAACAACGCTGGGATGCCAAACAAGCGAAAGACTGGGCGAAAGCCGACATCTTGCGCAAGGAACTCGATGCCGCCGGCTGGATCATCAAGGACAGCAAGGATGGCTTCGTTGTGCTGGCGAAGTGAGACCGTTGGCGATTTTTTCTACGGTGACGATATAACCTTCGCCCTTGCCAGGATGAGTCATGCCGCGCCATGGTGCTGCCGCATGGATGAGGGCGTGAACCATCAGCAGGCGGACAGCAGCCCGGAGGCGCAAACCTTGCGCTACTCCCCTTCGGTTTTGCATGGATTGCCGCGTGCGGGCACCAGTGGCGTCACGCAGGCGTTGCAGCAATGGGAGCCGCCGCCGGCATCCGAGCTTCAAAAGGCGCTGCCGCAGTATGAGAACATCAGCTTCCTGGCCCGTGGTGGTATGGGCGCAGTGTACAAGGGCGTGCAGAAGACGCTCAACCGCACGGTCGCGATCAAGATCCTGCCCGCCGGCATGATGAAGGAGGACCTGCACTTTGTGGGGCGCTTTCACCGCGAGGCGCAGGCTATGGCCGCGCTTTCCCACCCCAACATCGTGACGGTGCATGAGGCAGGCGAAACGGCTGACGGTCTGCTGTACTTCACCATGGAGCACGTCGCTGGCACTGATGTGGCCGAGATACTGACGCAGCAAGGCCGGTTGCCGCCGAAAGAGGCGCTGCGCATCGCCGACGCGGTGTGCGCAGCGCTGCAATGCGCGCACGCCCGCGGCATCATCCACCGCGACATCAAGCCCTCGAACGTGCTGATCAACGAGCAGGGCACGGTCAAAGTGGCGGATTTTGGCCTGGCAAAAGTCATCGCCGCCGACGGCTGTTTCACGCAGAGCATGGTGGCCGTGGGCACACCCGACTACGCATCGCCGGAGGCGTTCATTCAGGGCATGGAGATGGATGAACGCGCCGACATCTATTCGCTGGGTGTGATGCTCTACAAGATGATCACAGGCCATCTGCCCCGCGGCCGCTTTGATGCTCCCTCCGGCGAGATACGCGGCATCGACCGCAGAGTGGACCGGATCATCGACAAAGCGATGCAGGCGGACCGTGACAAGCGCTACAAGTCAGCGCAGGAGATGAGGCTGGATGTGGACCGCGTTCTCGGTGTCTCCATGGCCCAGATGGAGATCGTAGCCGTGCCGGGCAGCATGCCGAAGGTAACGGCACCAGCCCCGCGCAGGACGACGCTCTGGACCAGCCTGGCAGGAATCACTGTGATGCTCGTCATGGGTGGTTTGTGGTGGAGCCAGGCCGATTCCGCGCAGCAGAAAACATCTTTGTCCCAGACCTCGCCACTCCCGTCCTGGCAGGATGCCTTTGTTGAACTGCCGCTCAAAGAAGTGATCGCGTCAGCACCGCACACCGCGCAGGGTTATCTGCTACCGGACAACAATCACTGGTACATCCCGCCGCAATCCATGCGCTCAGGCGCCCTGCGGGTGCGTGCGACGAGTTCGCCCGTTCACTTCGCCTCGCTCTGCCTCTTTCTCGATGACGGCAACGTGTACCGCTTTCGTTTTCGGCCGCAGCAAAAGGAGTGGGTGATAAGCTACGGCAGGCCTGGCAAGGATGAACGCAACACCTTCAGCATGCCCGGCCCCACAGGTACCGACGGACAACTGCATGAGATCATTCTGGCCCGCTCGGGCGGACGCTTGCGCGTGCTGGTGGATGGGGCGGTGCTGCATGAGGAGGCAGACGCCAATCCAGTGCTAGGGAGATTTGCCCTGGATCTCTACGCGACTGCCGAGGTGTCGGTGGACACGGTTCAGTATGTGAATCTCGATGGCGTCGCCGAACCTCAGGCCAGCGAGTTCATTCATCTTTTGAAAGCATCGAAGACCTCCGATTGATTCGTCTTTACTGCCGAGTACTACTCACCCCATCCAACCATGAAACACATCGCCCTCCTCCTCGCCCTCACAATTTCATCACTGCATGCCGAAGACTGGAAGCCCGAAGCGGGCTTCACTTCGCTCTTCAACGGCAAAGACCTCACCGGCTGGTGCTTCCGTGAGAAGACCAAGAAGGACGATCCGAATCCGGGCAAAATCCTGGAAAATCACGATGGCAAGACCGAGGCGGCGGACGCAGGCCGTTACATCGTCAAGGATGGTGCCATCGCGGTTACTTTTCCCACCGAGGCGGACAAGCTCACCGGCCAGATGTACACCGTGGCCGAGTTTCCGAAGAACTTCACCCTCAAGCTCGAATTCCGCGCCAGCGTGAACGCCGACAGCGGCGTCTTCATCCGCAAACCCCAGCTTCAATGCCGTGATTACCTCGTCGCGGGTCCCTACAAGGATTTGAAGCAGTACAAGCCCCAGGAGTGGAACCAGATGCTCGTCGAAGTGAAAGACGGTGTGGCCCACTGCACCTGCAACGGCGAAGTGCTCGAAGCTGCGCTGCCCATGCCTGCCACCGGCCCCATCGGCCTCGAAGGTGATCGCGGTGTGATGGAATACCGTCACATTCAAATCAAGGAAGTGGAGCCCAAGACGCTGCCGTGAGAGTGGCGAGAGTTGGCCGTTGTTTACAGTTGTTGCCATCGCAAAAAACGCCCATTTACATGAACCTTCCTGTCCGTCCTCGCCGCAATCGTCAGTCTCCGGCCATTCGTGATCTTGTACGCGAAACGGAGCTGACGCCGGGTCATCTGATCTATCCGTTGTTCCTGCAGGAAGGTAACGAGAACACGCCGATCTCGTCCATGCCTGGCTGTACGCGCTGGAGCCTGGATGGACTCGTGAAGGAAGCGGGTGAAGCACATGCTTTGGGTGTTCCGGCGGTGGTGCTGTTTCCACGCATTCCAGATGAACTGAAGACGCGTGGTGCGGAGGCCTGTCATGCTGATGACGGCCTCGTGCCGCGTGCGATCCACGCATTGAAGACCGCGCATCCGACGCTGACGGTGATCACCGATGTGGCGCTCGATCCTTACAACAGCGATGGCCACGACGGCCTCGTTGCCGATGACGGACGCATCTTGAATGACGAAACCGTTGCCGTGCTGTGCCAGCAGGCGCTTTGCCATGCCCGTGCGGGTGCGGACATCGTGGCTCCGAGCGACATGATGGACGGACGTGTCGCCGCGATTCGCGCTGCGCTTGATGACGCCGGTGATCAGGCCGTTTCGATCATGAGTTACACCGCTAAGTATGCCAGCGCCTACTATGGCCCGTTTCGCGGTGCGCTGGACTCCGCCCCGAAGGCTGGAGATAAGAAAACGTATCAAATGGACGCGGCGAATGCACGTGAAGCGCTGCGCGAAGCGGCGCTTGATGAAGCTGAGGGTGCCGATATCCTGATGGTGAAGCCTGCAGGGCCGTATCTCGACATCATCGCCAAGCTGCGTGCCGCCACCACACTGCCCATCGCGGCGTATCAGGTCAGCGGTGAGTATTTGATGATCAAATCCGCTTCTGGTGCCGGATGGCTTGATGAAGCGAAGATCGTTCACGAATCGCTCATCGGCATCCGCAGGGCAGGGGCGGACATGATTCTGACCTATTTCGCCAAGCAATGGGCGACAGCTCACGGGTGAAACAGGCTGCCTGTTTCACGTTCCCTTTTTCTTCGCGCTCTTCGACTTGATGCTGCCTGATTTGGCAGGTGTTGCCTTGGCTGCGCCGGATTTTGGTATGCTTGGGACGGTTGGTGCCACGACTGGGTTAGTTGCAGGCGCTGGTGCAGAAATGGTGGCTGGTGGAGATGCGGGAGGTGTTGTGTCGCCTGGAACTGGAGCAACGGGAGCAACCGTTGCCGCTGGCGGTGTCTCAGGCTTTTTGAACGGATCTTCCCAAGTATGCAGGGCATAACCAGTGCCGACGCCGCCGATCTCGCCGAGCAGGGTCTGGCATTTCTCTCGCCATTTGGCGAGATCAGGAGCGGAGCGCTCTTTTTCGGCGGTGCCGGGGAAGATGAGGTAGGTGACTTTGAGATCGCTCTCAGGCCGGATGTAGGGCGTGGCCTTGGGATAGACGGTTTTGGCCATTAGGAGCGAAGCTTCGCCCATTTTGAAGCTGGGGCCGTAGTCGCCGCAGATGGCTGGGTAGATTTTGCCTTCGTGGATAACGGCGGCGTAGTCGCCGATTTGTGGGGTGAATTTGTTCTGGTCGGCGTAACCGCGGAAGAGCAGCGAAATGACGATGAAGGGGTCTTTGTCCGCGATAAGGCTGCTGCGAACCTTGAAGTCGGCGATCTCAAGCTTGAGCTGGTCGATCATGACCTTGAGCTCACGATTGCGAGCTGAGCTAAGGCCCTTTTGCACGAACTCATCCTGCGCTTTTTTCAAACGCTCCTCCCATTTAGCGAGAAGCGGATTGGGATTCTTCGTGGTCTTGGCCCACGCGTAACTGGTGAAGGGCTGGTAGTAGTCGGAGAGGTAGATGTACTCGTCGAGCGTGGGCATGCGGTCGCCGTCGGAACCATCAGCGACGACGTCCATCTCAGACTGAATCAGGAGCGTGCGGCGCTGCGTGGTGGGATGGGTGAGTTCGAGTATGGTCTCGGTGTCGTAGAAGTTGTGGCGGTCGAGAATCTTGTTGAGGCGTGTGAGATCGTTCTGCACACGGTTGGTTTTGTTTTCGTAGAGCTTGTGGTAGAACCCGGAGACTTTTGCCGTTGGCAGCATGGCATCAAGATCGGGTAGAATGGCGGGAAGGTTTTTATTGATGCGGCTGAGCTCGACTATGGTCTGATTCGCCTTCGGCACACGTATGCTGAGTTGGAACTCGGCCTTGTAGGATTCGGGATCAAGGCGCTCGAGGCTGGCGAAGCTGCCCTGCTCAGTAAGAAGGTTGGTTTTGACGGTGATGCCGTTGAAGAGTGTGGCGACATCAATGTCCTTACGCGGGATGTACTTCTCCGGGAGCGGTGGTTGGACTTCGCGAATGACCTCTTTGGTCACTTCTTTGACGATGGGCACCTCTTTGATCACATCACGCATCACGTCACGGGTGATGATGCGCTCTTTAGTGCTGCGGGCGGATTCGACGATGTCTTGAATGCCCTTTTTGATTTTCCCTGCAAACGGTGTGAAGGGCAGTAGCAATCCAGTAAGGAGGATGATCAGGAATAGCAGACGTGTAAATGTGCTGAAGCAGCCGCGTTTGGGCTGTTGCTGCCATTGAGAGGGTTGCTGTGGATCACTGGGTGCCGAAGACATGCGCGTGCGGGAGTTTAATTTCTTTTTGGCGACATGGCGAGCGCGTCAGCCAACCTCTAGCTGACCTTCTTTGAGGATGAGTCGGCGATCCCCACGTTTCGCGAGGGTTTGATCATGCGTGACGACGATGAGCGTCTTCTTGGCCTCATCGACGACCTGCATGAGCATGTCGATGACGCCACTGCCAGTACTGGCGTCGAGATTGCCGGTGGGTTCGTCGGCGTAGATAATGCCAGGGTTGTTGATGAGTGCGCGGGCAATGGCGACACGCTGTTGTTCGCCGCCGGAAAGTTCGGTGGGTAGATGCTGGAGTCGCTCGCTGAGCCCGACCTTGTCCAAGAGTTCTCGGGCGCGGGCTTCGGCCTTTTTACCGCCGATCATGGCGGGCAGGATGACGTTTTCGAGCGCGGTCAGCTCTGGCAGCAGAAAGTAGTGCTGGAAGACGAAACCCATGACCTGGTTGCGAGTACGCGCGCGTTCGGCGGCGGCGGCCTTGTACAACGAGCGGCCATGCACCATCACATCGCCGGAGGTGGGTTGTTCGAGACCACCAAGCACATACAGCAGCGTGGTTTTGCCTGCGCCGGACTGGCCGCAAAGGAAAACTTTCTCACCTGCGGCGACTTCGACGTTCACCCCACGCAGCACGGGTAGATCGTGACCGGCGAGGTGGTAGGTGCGATGCACATCCTGTGCGGCGAGTGGGGCGGCTTCCTGGCTCATGGAAATAAAGTGTGGGTACGCTCCGCAGATGCCACGCGGCGTCAAGGTGTGATGCCACCGCGCTGGCGCAACGCCTCATACATCACGATGCCGGCGGCGGTGGCGAGGTTCAGGCTGCGTGTGCCGTGCATGGGAATACGCAGGCATTGCCCAGAGGAGATCACGGAGAGAGGAATGCCCCGTGTTTCAGGGCCGAAAACGAGATAAACCTCGCCTGCGGTGAGATCTGCGTCCCAGTGGGCCATGTCCCCATGGCACTCGACGAAATAGACAGCGGCATCGGCTTTCACTGTCGCGTGCAGTTCCTCCCACGATTCCCAAATGCGCACGTCCACTTGTTGCCAGTAATCGAGGCCGACACGCTTGAGTTGCTTATCCTCTAGACTGAATCCTAGGGACTTGATTAAATGCAGTCGTGCACGAGTAGCAAGGCACAGCCGCCCGATGGCTCCCGTGTTGTGCGGAATTTCCGGCTGATACAGAACGACGTGCATCATGCCGCTTCAGCCTTTGAAGACAAAAAACTTCCGGCACACGAAGTTCACCAGCACAGATGAGACCAGCATCAAAAGCTGCGCCAGCAGGGTTGAGATACCGTACATCTGAATCAGCAAGGGGCCGGTCAAAAGGCCGATCACAAACGCCACCGTGCTGATTAGGGTGAAATAGAAAAACTCCAGCAGGATGTGATGCCGTCCTGGAGTGAAGACCCATTTAGAGTTGGTAAAGTAGGCGAAAAAGTTACCAAAAAAGAAGGAAATGATGTTGTTATAGGTGCTGTGGAGCGCACGCACCTCCTTTGGTAGATCAGAATCCAGCGCTGGATACACCCAGATGGAAAGTGACAGCCAGATACCTTGGCCGATGATGAGAGATCCCACGCCGCAGATGCCATATTTCATGAATTGGATCAGCGGATGCGTGTCACGTGCGTTCATGCGTGCCAGGATGGTACGCCAGTCGTTGTCGCGAAAAAATTGGCGTGTCGCTGCCAGTGTTTGAAGCATATGGAAATCTACCCGCAAAAAAGAAAGCCTGTCTAACGAAGAGTTCGTCAGACAGGCTTTTGAGTCAGGTTTCTTGAGGCCTAGTAGTAACGGTAGTTACCGTTGCGGTCGTAGTAACCCTGTTGCTGCTGCTGCTGCTGCTGCGGGGCAGGGTGCCAGCGACCTTGATTGTCATAGTAGCCTTGTTGCTGCTGACCTTGCTGGTAACGGCCATTTTGCTGCTGGTCTTTGGAGTTGCCGAGGGCGTTGCCCCCGAGCGCTCCGAGACCAGCGCCAATGGCAGCACCTTCGAGGCCGCGACCACTTTGATTGCCAATGATACCGCCGATGGCTGCGCCGCCAAGGGCGCCCAGTACGGAACCCGTTTGGGCGTTAGGCCCGCTGGCGCAGGAAACCAGCGAAACGACCGATAGAAGAGTGAGAAGGGTGTTTTTCATGAGAATTGGATAGAGCTGAATCTCAATAGTAGCGACGCTGGCGGTCACGGGAGTTGCCGATGGCATTGCCGCCTGCGGCACCGAGTGCACCGCCGATCAGCGCGCCTTCGAGACCGCGGCCGCTCTGAGAACCGATGATGCCGCCGACGGCAGCACCGCCGAGACCGCCAATAACGGCTCCTTGTTGGGCACCTGGGCCAGTGGCGCAGGAAGACAGAGATGCTGCAGTGAGGATGGAGAGGATGATGTGTTTCATATAGTTATAAGTGATGCAAAGCGGACTGCTTTGTCGCAGAATAGGCGCGGTTTGTTCACAAAGAAAAGAAAAATCCTGCGGTGCAGGGCTTCTATTTTCTCGAACGCAGTGAAGCGATTTTGATGCCAGCCCTAGAATGGCTTTCTTTATTTGACGCGCATTCTGCCAGCGCTTAGGAACTCATTCCCTCCTTCCTCATACTTTCTATGCACGTGCGTTCCCTCCTTCGCTGCTTTTTAGCCGCCGCCCTTTTCAGCCTCGCCGCCTCGGCGGTCGTCAATGCGCAGCAATTGCCGCTCGACCACCCCTGCGCCGCTCTGGTGAAAAAATACCTCGCTGCAGTGGTGCAGCAGGACTGGAAGACTGCATCACACATGTTGGTGCCCGCCTCCTTGGAGCGTCGTCAGCGTGAGACTGTCGGCATTATCAAATCCGCTCCCACCATGACCGATGAGGAGACAATGCTCGCTGGCTACAATGTCAAAGGCGTGGGTGATCTGGAAAAGATGACTCCCCAGGAGTTTTATCAGGTTGACCGCGAAGCTTGGCACAAAAAGCTCAAACTCACGCCTGAAGCGACTAAGCGTAAGCAAGAGACTCTTAAAATTACCGTTCTCGGTCTCGTCGAAGAAAAGGACAAAGGTTATGTCCACGCCACCGTGCGCACATCGCAAGAAACGCTCACGGATAAGATCGAAGAGTTGTTCCTCATTTCTTTTGTTCCAGACCCTGCTGATCCGAAGAACTATCTCATCTCGCCGGAGATGAAGGATCGTCCAGTTATCACACCGCTGGATGGTGCCGCTCCGAAGGATGCTCCCAAGAGCAAGTAAGCTCACAGCATCGCCCGCAGTTCGGTTAAACGCACCTTGCCCAGTTCGCTGCGCGGAATCATTGGCACCGCCGTGATTTTCTCCACCTGCTCAAACGCCCGCAGTTCTTGATTCAGCGCCGCGATCAAACTTTCGGCACTCGCTGTGGACATGCCGCTGATCACCAGCACCAGTCTTGCCTCCTTGCGCGCATCTGGCACATCGCAGACCACTGCCTCGCCTTCGTGAAGACCCATTTGCACCATCAGCGCCTCGATACGCTCTTGGATTGCTCCCAAAGACACCAGTTCACCCAAAATTTTCAGCGTGCCGGTCTCCCGGCCCGTGAAGCGCAATAGCCGACTTGTGCCATGAGTCCACAACTCGACTCGATCCCGCGTGCGTAGCCCTGATTCAGCTGAAATCGGATGCCAATGCCATTTTCCGTCTTCCTCGCTCGCATAACCTTTCGCCAATGTTTCTCCTCGAACTGTGAGCACGCCTTCGTCATCGATCCGCAAATCCCAAATCGGCAGCACTTCCATTTCGCCGCCATCTTCCAGCGTTTGTGACGCAATTTGCGACGCCGTTTCTGTCATGCCGTAAGTGCGTCGCACCGGCCAACCGAGTCGCTTGGCCGCTTGCTCCAACTCCGAACTCATTGCCCCGCCGCCGACAAGCACCACGCGTAGCAACTGTGGAGCACGCAACTCAGCCGCTACCAGATCAAACACCTGCGTCGGCACCAGTGATGCCAGTGTAGCCCCGATATCAACACATCTCTGCACAAAGGCTGCTGCATGCCATTTTCCTTCCAGCTTAGTCACCTGACTGCCGCTCACAAACGCACGCGCCAGAACTCCAAATCCACCCACATGATAGATGGGAAGTGCCATTAGCCAGTGATCGCGCTCGGTGATGTCAAAATGTCTATTCACCGCACGGGCGGAGATTAACAGGCTCTCTTTAGTCAATCCCACCCATTTGCGTCTGCCCTCAGAGCCACTTGTCTGGAAAAAGCACCAGTCCTTCACCTTCAGCTCATGCAACGCAAATTCAGCCAGCGAGCCGCCCTCCTCTTCGTGATCAGAAAGCCCGATCCATAGGCTGCCATCGCTCCAAAACTCAGGCTCGATCATCATAGAATTCTCCATGGCAATGCCTCCAAGACTTCGCCGAACCCCAGGCCACCACCGCTGCGGTCTGCCTCTAAAAAACCGCCCCGTGATTGGACTCGTTCAAAGAACTCGTCCTTCTCGAACAAGTGCTCCGTGCATAGCCCACAAAAGTCGAGCGCATGTTCCTCAGACATTGCTATCGCAGCTTCATAAGCCGCAAACATCTGCCCCAGCGCATGATCCATGGCCGAAGTCAGCACCAGCGGCATTTCTGGATGCTGCGCCGCTACAGTGCGCCAGTTGCGCCGGGCAGGCTTTACCACGACCGCATCAAATCCGTGTGTTCCATCTTTCCAACCCTTATCGAGCGCTAGCCTCACCCCCCACCGCTGCCTCACCGCCTCCCATGCGTCTGCATCATAAGGAAACGGATCCTCCACAAAATCGAGTGCACGATAAACACGCAGAGGCATGAATTCGACGAACTTCTCAAAGGTTAGCCGATCCAGCACGCCATTGAAATCCACCCGCAGTCGCACGCCCTGCGCTTCAAACACCCGCGCACAGCCTTCCAGGAAGCGAGTGGTCTCGCCGTAGTTTGCGTAGCCCTTCGCCTTGATCGCCGGCCAACCTTCCGCCATCACGCGTTGTTGCTGCGGCTCCGTCTCGCTCGCAAAACTCCATGAGTAATGGCTGCGCGGAATCTCTAGCCCTTCAAACAAACTCAAACCCGCACGTCGTGCCGCACCGTCGATTTCCGCGCAGCGCAGCGCCATCGCCGTCACCGGAGTCGTCACGCCTTCGCTGAGTAGCCGTAGCTGATCCTCCACTGGTGCATCACCGAACTCTGGCCACGGATGCACGCAGCCGAACCCGTCATTCACCCGGATCAACGCACCCGCAAACACCCGCCGTTGCGATGCGGCATTCAGCGCCACGCCGCTACGCAGCAGGTATTCGTGAACGTAAATCGGTTCGCTCACGGCATCACATCCTTCGCTTTGACGATTCCCCAGCACATCAGCGCTGCAAAGGCCAGCAACTGCATGCCGCTCAGCGCCAGCAGTCGGTTGTGACCCCGGCTTGGTGGCTCCACGATCACCCGCCAGGCCACGAACAAACCGATTGGCAACGTCACCAGCGGCAGCGTGAAGGCACGCTCCCAGCCCTGTGTGAACCAGTATGATCCCGCCGCATGCGCCGCGACGATCAGTAGCACGATCTCCGTCTTCGCAAATCCCACGCCTAGCCGCACCGCCAGCGTCTTTTTGCCCGTCTGCCGGTCCTCACTCACATCGCGCAGGTTGTTGATCGCGATCAAGACGGTGCTCAGGCAGCCGATTTGAAACCCGGCGACCACCGCCGCCTCATACCACTCGCCCGTCTGCACAAACGCCGTGCCCGTCACCGCCACGAGGCCGAAAAACAAAATCACAAACAGTTCCCCCAACCCGCGATACGCCAGCGGTACAGGCCCGCCCGTGTAACCGAAACAGAAATACAGTGATGGAAGGCCAATGAACAAGATCGGTAGCCCACGTGCTTCAAACAGCGGCACCGCCAGCAGCGTCGCCACCACTAGCATCAACCACGCCGCGATTTTTACCGTGCCCGCATTCGCATGTCCAGCCGCTGTGATGCGACGTGGCCCGATCCGCGCCTGCGTGTCCGCACCCTTGATCGAATCCAGTGCGTCATTGAAAAAATTCGTCGCGATCTGCAGCGCCCCGCAGCTTCCGAGCGTGCAAAGTGCCAGTGTCCAATCGAGCTTCCCCGAGATCTTCTCCGCCAGCGCACAACCGACGGCGACAGGCGCGATGGCAGCTCCGAGCGTTTTCGGGCGTGCGGCAGCGATCCAGTCGAAAAGTGAAGCCATGCGGAGAGAAAAGTTAAACCACAGAGGTCACAGAGAAGCACAGAGTTCAGAATCTCAAACCTCTGTGTTCCTCCGTGTCCTTTGTGGTGAAGAATTACTTCGGCATCTCCACCTGCCCGTTTGACATCAGGTAAGCGATCAGATTCTTCACGTTCTCATCACCCAGCGCAGCCAGCAGGCCCTCCGGCATCAGCGACACCGGCAGTTGCTCCTGCTTCACGATCTGCGTGCGCTCAATGGTCAGCCGCTCCGCCGGAGTCTGCACTACGATGGTGCGTTCCGTCTGCTCGGGGATCACACCGGTGATCGTGCGGCCGTCCTTGAGGTTGAACACGCTCACGCGGTAGTCCGCTGGCACGACAGCGCTCGGGTCCAGGATGTTTTCGAGGAGGTATTTCAGATTGTGGCGGTCGCTGCCGGTCAGTTCAGGTGCAATGGCTCCGCCCTGGCCGTACAGTTTGTGACACGCACTGCACGCCGCCATGAAGATCATGCGGCCCTTCGATGCATCGGCCTTCGCCAGCGTTTCCTGGTTCAGCAACGCTTCAAACTTCGCAAACTCGGCCTTCTTTGCTTCCGGCGTGTCGCGAATCTCGCCCCAGGCTTCCGTGAGCAGTTTCGTGAGTGCTTCATCGCCCAAATTGCGAATCTGCCGCGCCTGAAACGGCGTGATGGCCGTTGCGGGCACCTTCTTTGCTTTCACCGCCTCGAGCAATGCCTTCGCATATGACGGACGCGATGACAGCGTCGCAATCGTCGCCGCCTGCATCTCCTGGCTGCGCTCCGGCCACGGCTGGAGCAGCGCCTTCGGGATGTTGGGATCATCATACGCCGCCAGCGCACTCCGCGCCGCCGTGCCGAGCACCTTGTCATTGACCAGTCCACGAGTCACCGGCAGCAGCTCCGGCTTCGCGCTGCGGGTGAGACTCTTGAAGGCGTTTAACCGTGCGTTCGCATCGCCTTCCGCATCTTTTACAATGACGATCAGCTCCTCCGCTGCACGTCCGCTGCCGAAGACCACGGAGAGCTGCTGCGTGACCGGACCGGGGACGGAACTCACCAGTTCATCCCAGCCCTTCGGCTTCTTCGCCGAACTCCAGCCCTCCAGGCCTGCTGCCAGGCCGCTGAGCACATCCTCGCGCAGTTCCGGCTGCTTCAGCATCAGCGCCACCAGTCCATCCACCGCCGCCGGCTGTTTCTCGATCTCCTCCGCCAGCCGCCGCGCCACCAGCCGCCGCACCGTCGGAATCTTCGCACTCGCGATCAACTCCAGCGCCTTCTCTGGAGCCGCCGCAACCGCCGGCTCGATGCCATACCAGATCATGAGTGGTTGCTGGCGGTCATTCGCGTCTTCTTCGTGCTTCGCCAACGCCGTCGCAATGGGCCAACGGGCTTCGAGCGGGAGACGCTGCAACGCGGAGGCGAGGTGGAGGCGGACGAGGCCGGATTTGCTTGATGCGGCCATCTCACCAAATCGCTTCAAATACCATTCAATCTCGGTGTTCTTCAGATCGAATATAGCAGGACTGAGGATTAGCCTGTTCCAGAGCAAGTTAAATGCTTCCACTGTGAGTGCCTCGCTATCCCGTTTGGGAGATAATGCTGCCTTTAGCAATTTCGCGTCTTCCAAATTGAAATCGCCTTTATGTGCTCTGGCATTTGGATCTGAGAATGTTTGCTCAAGTTGACTTTGGTATCCCATTCGAGTCCACCAGTTGTTCCGACTTAGTTCATCAGACGGAATCTTGTGAGTTTGGAATCTGGCAAAAGATTCGGGAGAAATCTTCTTCGGCTCACCATACACGATCTTGTAAATGCGCCCGCTCGTCCGATGCACGCCATCGCTGTCGTGGCACTCGCCGGAATCGCTCCAGTCGGACACGATGACATTGCCGTCAGGGCAGGTGAGGAGATCGATGCCGCGGAACCACTTGTCCTTGGCCTTCATGAAGTCGGGTGCGTGTTTGCCGACGTAGCCGCAGCCCTGGCGTTCCAGCTTGTCCACGTTGATGCGGTTGCCGTGCAGATTGCAGGTCAGCACTGCACCGTGATATTCCTTCGGCCAGGTACCGCCTTGGTAGATCAGCATGCCCACATGCGCGTGGCCGCCTCCGAGTTCCAGTGTCTTGCCGCTGATGCCTTTGCGGATGTCGCTCCACTTTTCCGCGCCGGTGTCCCAATGAAAATGGTCCGCCGTCTGCTCGATCACTTCATAAACATGCGGATTCAAATGCGTGCCGAACATGCGGCGGTAATACGCGCCGGGAATCACATGCCAGAGATGGCCAATGACCGTGTTGATCATGAACAGCTCGCCTTCGGCATTCCAATCATGCCCCCAGGAGTTCGTCCCGCCATGGGCCACGACTTCAAACACCTTTCGCGTTGGATGATAGCGCCACATCGCGCAGTTCAGCTTCGTGCGCTGGTCCTGCGGCGTGCCCGGAGCGCCGACGCTCGATGTGTCCGTGATGCCATGGCGGCCATACAGCCAGCCATCCGGCCCCCAACGCAGGCCGTTGACGATATTGTGGCCGATGGTCTTCACGTTGAAGCCGTCGAGCAGCACTTCTGGCTCGCCATCCGGCACGTCGTCGCCATTCTTGTCGGCGATGAAGCTCAGCGTGCCATTGTGCAGCACCCACACGCCGCCGTAGCCAATCTCCACGCTCGTGAGGTAGCTGCCGCCCTCCCAAAACACCTTCCGCCCGTCATGCTTCCCGTCGCCATCCTTGTCTTCGAGGATGATGACGCGGTCGCGCAGCTTCGTGTCCCAGCGCTGCGGATTCTCCGCATACGTGTAATTCTCCGCCACCCACAGCCGCCCCTTGGCATCCCAACTCATCGCAATCGGCTGCCGCACATCCGGCTCTGCCGCGAAGACCACGCACTTGAAGCCCGGTGGCAGTTCCATCGTCCGCGCCGCTTCCTCGGCGGACATCGGTTCGCCTTTTTCGGTGTTAAACGGCACCGGAAACTCTGCCGCCTGGGCTAGCAGGGATGAAAAGGACAAGAATGACAGAAGGGCGGCTTGGCGTATGCTCATAAAGTGGACTCTCCCAAACGCCCGTCTCTCGCGCAATCTTCATTTCATCCCATGAAGCACTCCTTCCTTCTCCTGTTCGTGCCATTCGTGTGTTTCGTGGGCCATCTGCCCGCCGCGCCCAAGACCGCCGCCAAACCCAAGGCCCCCGCCGCGCGCACCGCCGCCGATCTCGCCGAGACGATCCGCCCTTCGCTGGTCAAAATCACCCAGCTCGGCCGTGAAGGCACCGACGGCATCGGCTCCGGCTTCATCGTCAGCGAGGACGGCCTCATCGCCACGAATCTGCACGTCATCGGTGAAGCACGTCGGCTGCAAATCGAGATGCACGATGGCAAAACCCACGACGTCACCGCCATTCACGCCAGCGACACGCACCTCGACATCGCCCTGCTCAAAATCGACGCCAAAGGCCTCAAGCCGCTTCCTCTCGGCGATTCCGCCAAAGTCCGCCAGGGCGATCCCATCGTCGCCATGGGAGCGCCGGAAGGTCTGGGCTTCAGCATCGTCCAAGGCGTGCTCTCCGCCACGCGCGACATCGACGGCCAGGACATGCTGCAAGTCGCCGTCCCCATCGAAAAAGGCAACAGCGGCGGCCCCTTGCTTGACATGCAGGGCCGTGTGCTCGGCATCCTCACGCTCAAATCCTTGAAGACCGACAACCTCGGCTTCGCCATGCCGGTGAATCTGCTCAAAACGCTCATCGAAAAGCCCAACCCTGTTCCCATGTCACGCTGGCTCACCATCGGTGTGCTGAATTCCAAACTGTGGAAGACACACCTCGGCGCGCAGTGGACGCAGCACGCCGGTGTCATCAAATCCGAGTTCTCCGGCGCAGGCTTCGGTGGTCGTGCGTTGTGCCTCTCCACGCAAAAAGTGCCGGAAGACACCTTTGAAATCGCCACCACGGTGCACCTTGATGACGAATCTGGTGCCGCCGGTCTCGCTTTCTGTGCCGATGGCGGCGACAAGCACTACGGCTTCTATCCCTCCGGCGGCAAACTGCGCCTCACGCGTTTCGATGGGCCCGATGTTTATTCCTGGACCATTCTCGCCGATGTCCCGAGCGACGCCTACAAACCCGGCGAAGCGAATACGCTGCGTGTTCGTGTCGAACCCGAACGCATCGTCTGCTTCGTGAACGGCAAACAAGTCATTGAGAGCGATGACACCGGTCTGCGCGGCGGTTTTGCCGGGCTGTGCAAATTCAGAACCACTGTCGCTGAGTTCCGCAGCTTCCGCATCGGAACCGATCTCGCCGAAAAGCCGCTGCAGCCCGAAGTCGCCTCGAAGCTGCGCTCCAAGGTCGAGGAATTCATCGCCGAGGCATCCACCACCGACCAGACGCTCGACAACCTCCTCGACAATCCTGCCGCTGCACGCCGTGTGCTCGTTGAACAGCGCCGCAAACTCGAACAGGAGGCCACGAAGCTCCGTGAACTCGAACGCGAGCTGCATCGCCGTGCGATGACCAAGGAAATCCTCGCCGAACTCGCCAAACCCGAGCCCGAGATCAATCTGCTGCGCTGTGCGCTCCTGCTGGCACGGCACGACAACCCGGAGATCGAACTCGCCTCTTATCTCGCGAGTTTCAAAGCCATGGTCACCGACCTCAAAGATGATCCCGAGATCAAGCAGGGCACCATTCCTGCCGTGAAACGCCTGAACCGCTATTTCTTCGAAGAAAACGGCTTCCACGGTAGCCGTCACGACTACGGCAGCCGCTCCAACAGCTACATCAACGAAGTGATTGATGATCGCGAAGGTCTGCCGATCACGCTCAGCGTCCTCTATGTCGAACTCGCTTCCGCCCTCGGCGTGCAGGGTGTTTTTGGCGTGCCACTGCCAGGCAAGTTCATGGTCGGTTATCGCGACGGCCCGGAAGGCGAACTGCAGCTCGTTGATGTCTTCGAGCACGGCAAACTCCTCACCGTCGAGCAGGCTGCGCTTGATCTCACCGACAACGGCCAGTTCCCTGAAGGTTCCCTCGATCCCACCACGAAACAAACCATCGTGCTCCGCATGCTGCGCAATCTCATGGGCGCTGCTTTCGATGACACGCGTTCCGTGCGGGAATCACTGCCCTACTTGAACCTCGTCCTCGCCATCGACCCCAAATCCGCCGCCGAACGTCTCACCCGCGCGCAAATGCGCCAGCGCATTGGCGAAAAAGCCGGTGCTCGTGAAGATGTGAACTGGCTCATCGACAACTTCCCCGAAGACGGCCCGCCCGAACTCATGCAGCAGCTTGATCGCTGGATGCAATCGCTGCGTGATTGATCTTGAAGGTCACGGTTTGAATCCGGCCAGCCGCACGCCAAACAGCCAGCGGAACGGCGGCTTGAGCGCGATGGCTTTGCGCAGTCCGATGGGGAGCAGATCGAGCAGTTTTTCGCAGATCACTGCCGTCCAGGTCGGCAGCACCACGAATTTGCCGTGTCCGCCGAAGATGATGCGCACCTTGGTGAAGCCCACTTGGCGAAACAACGTCGCCAAATCGCCCACGGTGTATTCTTTCAGGTGAAAGCCGGTGGCTTCGCGGTCGAATACGCCGCTGATGTCATGCGGGCCCGTCAGGCGGCTTGGCGTGATGCAAATATACACACCGCCGCTTTTCAGCGCCGTGTGCAGGTGTCGCAGTTGATCCAGCGCATCATCAGGATGCAGGTGCTCCATCAACTGGTTGCTGTAGGCCACGTCTGCACTGCCGGGTTCCACCGGAATCGTGCTGCCGTCCGACAGCACGATCTGCAAATTTTTCGGCAGCGTGCGTTTGAGGGTGATCTCATCCGACACGTCGATGGCAAGCACGCGTGCGACCTTTTCAGCGACCGTCTTGGCGAATTCGCAGTCGCCGGGGCCGACTTCGAGAAAAACGGTGTTCGTGTTTAGAAAGGGCGCGACGATCTCCATCTTCTCCGCCACATCGGCGGCGAGACGCTCGGGCGAGGCCTTGTTCGTGTGCTGCGGATGCTGTGGCACGCGTTTGAACAGCTCGTCATACACCTCGGAGTAGAGCGTGCGGCGCTGCTCCTTCGTCGCATGGCGCAGCCGGTCGGCGAGTTCGCTCTCCACCTCGTAATGCTGGCGGAGTTGTTCGGGAGTGCGTGTTTCGGTGACAGTGACGGGCATGCACGGCAAAACTACGCGCCGGATTCGTTTCAGGCAAGAACTCGCGGCGGCTTGCTCATTCCCGGCGGTGATCTAGCATGCTGCGATGCTGAAACACCTCCTCTTAATCTGCACACTCGCCCTCACGGCCTTCGCCCAGGATACTGGTCCGGCCAAGGACGATCCTTCCGTGCCCAAGGATCGCGACACCATCCTGCGCATCCAGATTTTCCTCGATAAAAACTTTTTCGGCCCCGGCAAGCTCGACGGCGCCCTCGGCGAGTTCACCTACAAGGCCGTGGTGAACTACAACTACGCCCACGGCCATCGCGATCTCTACAACTGGGTCTGTGTGCAGGAGGCTGCCGAGGCCGAAACACCCGTCACTTATGCCGCCTTCAAGATTCAACCAGTGCTCCTCAAGTATGTGAACCCTGATTTGCCGGAAGATTATGAAGAAGCGTCGCAGTTCCCCTTCATGGCCTACCGC
>CANIZT010000020.1 GCA_947471905.1 Verrucomicrobiaceae bacterium | reverse complement strand
TTTCCCGTCACGCTCCTCACCACCACCAAACGCCAGGCCTTTGAAGCCACCGATGACAAAGGCGTGAAAAGCACCATCACCGACCAGCCCCGTGCCCGTTTCAACGAAGCCGCCCTCGTCGCCGATAAAAATCCCGAACTCGACTCCTACATCCGGCGCTCCGCCGGCCAATCGCTGCCTGAGGATGCGCCGAAGCCCTCCGACACCGTGCTGCAACGCGCCGTCGATCTCATCACCACGCGAACGTTGTTCCAGTCCGCCAAGATCGACTGGAACCGCAAAGCTCCCGCCAGCAATGAACCGCCCGCACGCCGCGCCATCCCCGTGACGAAGTGATCGAGATCCCCGACCAGGTCGAAACCGTCGCAACGATCCGCGAAGTCATCGACGCCCGCAATTGCCACGCCCTCCTGCCCAACGGCAAAGAGATCTGGGGCTTCATCAGCAAGGGCGTGCCTGACTTTCCGCTCAACGAAGGAGCCAAGATCCGCGTGCGCATGCATGTGTCGGACTTCTCGTATGGAGAGATGCTGGGCGCGGTTTAAGGTTTCAGCCAATACTCAAAGAACCGATAAATCTGTTCGTTCGACTCCTCGTTGGGAGCGTGCTTCTCGCGATTCGTCATCGCCACGCGGCCGGTGAAGCCGAGTAGTTGATTCACTGCGATGGCATGATTGAGCGCCGCCCAGCGCTTCGGCGGGTCTTCGGCACCGCCGGAGACAAGGAAGGGACGTGGGGCCATGAGGGCGTGGAGTTCTTGAAGATTGTGGCCTTGCTCAATGAGAACCTTGTAGGCACCGGTGCGCGGGCTTTCCGCACTCACAAGGCCTGGTTTGCGCGTGATAGCTGGATCGAGACCGAGATACCAGGTTTCCTGGTAGTTGATGCTGCCGCGTGTTTCATCGAACACGATGCCGGGATCGCTCCACACGGCGCAGGCATACTTCTCGAACAGGCAGGAGCCAAACAGCGACCACTTGCCGCCATACGAGTGCCCGACGATGCCGATGCGTTTGGAATCGACCTCTGGTAGCGAAGCGAGGGCATGCCACATGTTCGCGCTGACGTAACCGAGGTAGGATAGCGGCTGGCATTTCGCTGCGGCGCTCAAAACCGGCAGCCGTGCATCACCGCCGGGCGATCCAATCGACAGCGTGACAAAACCACGCCGAGCCAACTGCCACGCGAAGTCACGCAGCGGTTTGTCGCTCAAGCCGGCGCTCGTTTCGGGATCATAGTAGGGCACGAACACGGCGGGATGCGGTGCGCGGCCCGAGGGCAGCAGCAGATAACCATCGCCGGTCTGGCCGGAAGCGATCTCGACGCGCACTTTCTGCTGAGTAATGCCTTCGCCGCGTGTTTTCGTCTCCAGAACCTCGATCTTCGGCTTTTCAATCACCGCAGGCCAAGCTCCCATGATGGCATGCCAGTCGGCGAGGATTTCGGCACGACGAAGCTGCCAGTCGGCGGCATTTCTCACTTTGCTGCCATCATTGAAGACTAACGGCGACTTACCCGCTGAGAACTGATCGGCGAATTCGGCGGGAACTTGAGTGAAGGGCAGGTCATCGGCGGCGCGTGCGATGAATGCCGAAGCAATGAGGCCAAAAAGGAACGTGGAGTGAAGATGCATGAGTGATGCACTCAAGAACGCTTCTTCCGGGGCAATCCCTTCTCACGAAGATGCTCACGCAGCACGCGCACGATCTCCTGAACGACCTCGGGGCGCTCCACGCCGCCGTGCCAGACGGGCACGATTTTTTCGGATTCCGCAGTGTCGAGATGTGAACTCCAGTAGGGCACCACGCCGTCGGAGTTGCTGAACAGGCGGCTGCTGCCGAGCTGACCGATGATGGAGTGATGCGGCACCGGAATCGGCACGGCGTTCAAGCCTTGATAGAAGGGATGCTTTTCCGACAGCATGCCGAGACTGAGGAAAGCGTAGAAGCCCCAGTCGCGAATCTGCGGCGACAGCGCATCGGTGTTGCCGGTGATCAACTGCCGCGTCATCAGCAGCGTGTCGAACGGCAGACGAATGAGCGAGGCCAGACGACGCACGATGCCTTTGCTGGCGAAGTTGCTGCCGCGATGAGGCGTGGTGATGAAGATGAGGCGCTTCACCTCCGGCTGCGGTTTGAACTTCAGCGTGCTGACGAGACGCTCACGCACCGCATCGGAGACATGCAGCTCCTGCGGTGGTTTGCTGAACATGGCGTTCCACAGCTTGTCGCCTGGATCAATCGTCTGCATGCGGCTGAGCAGTCCGCCCATGCTGTGGCCAACGAGCACCATGCGGTTCATGCCGGGATCGTTGTGATCAGGATCGAAATGATCACGCGCCTGCTGCAATGAGCTGCGCAGGCGTGCGGCAGTCTGTGTCACGTCGATGGCGGTGGGATACAGGAAATACCAGGGCTGATACGCGGCCCGCAGCTCGGGATCAGCGTTGATGGCATTGACGACGTTCAACCAGATGTGCGGATTGGACAGCAGGCCATGCACAAACACGATCGGAATGCGCTGCGGATCATACACGTCCATGCAGTAGAGCTGGCTGGCACCTTGGATGCACTCGGGGTAGAACATGCCGAGAAGGGTGAACGGGAGGAGTGTGGCCCGGGAGAGCGCCAGTTGCTTGGACGCGGTGAAGTTCGCCGCCAACTGGCGTTCGTCGTGGCGCACCGTCACCGTTGCAACGTTCAAGGTGTTGAGCAGATGCAGGCGGCAGCGGCGTGTGGTTCCGACAACACGGTCATCCAGCTCCATCACGGCCGTGAGCGTGAGATTGCCGCCGTTCGGTGGCAGAAAGGGCTGTTCTGTTTTTGCGGCGCTGGTGCGGCGGATGTGACCGACGAGCGGCACGCCAATACCTGGACGTTTGGCCAGGGTATTGCCCTCTGACAGCTTCAACCGCGCCGGCAGAATGAGCTGGTCGATCTGTCTAGGCGGCACTTCGCGCTGCTGGTTCGCCGCCGGATCAAACTCGATTTGAAAACTCTGCTGCTTCGAGGCAAACACAGTGCTGGTCTGCCAGTAGCGCGGACTTTGGTGGTAATCCCATTCACGCAAGAACGCTGTCAGCGCGTGTTCATAACGATCCTCCGCCTGCCGTCGCTCGGCAATCCGACCCCGCTGCATGCCATCCCAGCCGGCGGCCATGTCATCCAGCAATCCGGCCATGTGCCGCTTCTCGCGTTCAGTCAGTACGGTCTCCTCGCGCGACACCTGCGTGCGCAGCACCGAACTGCACGACATCAGCGCACTGCACGCCATCACGGCCAGCACGCGAATCGCGACTGATGACGGCATCATTTCTTTTCCACGATCGGCGTGAGCTTGATGTTACGAATCGCCGCCGTGGTGTTGAAGGTCGTCAGTGAGAGCGGCAGATAACTTTCGATGGGGCCGGGACGCACGCCGATTTTTTTGCCCTCGATGTCCTCGTCAATGATCTGCTTGTCCCCCAGCCACACGCTGAGATTTTTCGGTGTGACACGCAGTTTGATGGCATACCACTCGTTGTCCTTGTAACGCTGGTAGCTGGAGGTGTTGTTGTCGGAAGCGTCCATGCTGTCGATGCACGAAATGCCCGTCACACTGCCACCCCAGCCGCCGCAGACGAGCGTGGCGCAGTGCTTGATGTCACCGACCGGAAAGGTGAGACCGACGAAAAAATCCACGCCCTGCATCCGCTTGGCTTCCAGCGTGATCTCATAGTTGGTCGTTGGCAGAGCCGCAGCTTTCTTGTAAATGGCACCGCTGACATTTTCCCCCTGATTGATGATCATGAGGCCACCCTCCAGTTCCACCACCCCGCTGCCGCCGACATCGACGCCTTCCCAGTCGTCGAGCGATTTGCCGTCGAACAACACGAACTCCTTCGGTGCCTCCGGCGTTGCTGCGGCGGGTTTGGCAGGTTTGTCTTCAGCAGCGGCAAACGCAGCGCCAAACACCAAGAGGGCGGTCAAAGTCGGGTATTTCATGGCTTCGGCTCGCATCCTCAACGGTGCATGCCCCACGGTCAAGCTTCACAAAAATCACTCTCACTCATGCTGAACCCCGATTTGAAAACCATCATCGTCATGGGCGTCTCCGGCTGTGGCAAATCCCGCGTCGGCAGCCTGCTCGCCGCGAAACTCGACGGCGTCTTCGAAGACGGCGACGATTTCCATCCGCCCTCCAACAAAGCCAAGATGTCCGCCGGCACACCACTCACCGACGACGACCGCTGGCCTTGGTATGCTACGCTGCGTCAGCGCATCGAGGACATGCGCCATCTCACGCCGATCTACGTTCTCGCCTGCTCAGCCCTCAAACCCATCTACCGCGACAAACTTCGCGCCCACGATGCCGATCCGACGCTGCGCTTCGTCCTGCTCGATGGCACCCACGAACTCATCGCCTCACGCTTGGCCGCCCGTAAAGGCCACTTCATGCCGCCGAGTCTGCTGGAAAGCCAGCTCGCCACCTTGGACCCGACGCCGGACGTGATCCGTGTCTCGATTGATCAAACGCCCGAGCAAATCGTCACCGACATCCTGCAAAAACTCGAAAGCGCATGAGTTCGTCGATCCAACGCCTCTTCTGGGGATGGGACACTCCCGTCTTGGAGAGAGCTGTGGACTTCCTGTGTCGTGATTGGGATCAAACCCGCGCCCTCGATCTCAGCGACACGTTGATTCTCGTTCCGAATGGCGAAGCTGGCCGCCGTTTGCGCGAAGCGCTGGCCCAAACGACCAACACCAGCGGCACCGCCGCCATCGTGCCGCATCTCTGGCTGCCCGAACAGGCCCTGCTGCCGCAAAGCCGCCGCTTTGAAGCCGCCACGCCCCTACAATCCCAAATGGCCTGGCAGCGTGCGCTCGAACGTGTCGCGCTCGATTCACTACAGGCATTGTTTCCCACGCTGCCTGCCGAACGCGGTTGGTCTTGGCAGGCTGAAACCGCTCGCATGCTGGCCGATCTGAAAATGCTGCTCGGCACCGGTGGCCTCACCTTCGCTGACACCGCCGCCATGCCAGCGATCCAACGCGATGCTGCACGCTGGCACGATCTGGCGAAAATCGAACGCGCGTATTTCGATGAACTCGCGCAAGCCAAGATCGCCGATGCCCAGGCGCTCAAACGCCGCCACGCCCGCGCTCCGGTGCTGCCGGAAGGCGTGAAACGCATCGCCGTGCTCGCCTCGCCCGATTTGCCGCCGCTGCTCGACGATTGGATCACCGGCTGTGCCGAACGCGGCTTGCAGGTGATCATCGCCGTTCATGCGCCGCAATCATTGGCGCACACCTTCGACCACTGTGGACGCCCCCTGCCATCATCTTGGGGTGAAGATGCTGATGTCACACTGCCCATCGAAAATCAGCAAATTCACGTCACCCGTGATCCTTCCGCTCAAGCAGCGAAAGCGCTCGATCTCATGCGCGCACTCGTTCCCGCCGGCCGCACGGCTCTCGGTGTGTGCGATGCCGAAGTCGGCAGCCTGCTGCTGGAAAAACTCACGCTCGAAGACACGCGCAGCTTTGAACCCGGCGGCATTCCCGTGCAGCGCGAAGGTTTGTGGCATGCACTCGATTGTTTCCGCGTTCTGCTCGGCTCCGGCTCGTGGCGTGCCTTTGCCGCACTGCTGCGCATCGAAGAATTTCGCGATGCCATCGCTCCCGCCCTCGAAAGTATCGCAGCCTTGCTCCGCGAGGCCGATGATTTCACCAGCAGTCACCTTCCGGTCACGCTCACGCATGCTCAGGAGCTGCCACTCGTTGACTTTCCCGTCCTGCAGCCCGTCATCAAGGCCACGCTCGATCTGTTGAACCTACTGCGTCGTCTGCCACCTGCCAAAGCAGCCCGAACGCTCATCTTGAAACTGCTCGGCGAACGCACCTTTCATCCTGAAGCCCCCGGCCATCGCGAACGCACCGAACTTGCCGCCGAATGGCTGCGCATCACCGAAGAACTCGAAAGCGAGGCGAAACGCTTCGGTTTGCAGCCGAAAGCCGAGGACGCTTTCACGCTCTCGCTCGAATGCCTCTCGCAAAGCCGTCTCGCTGAACCGCGGGGCGACATCGACCTCGTCCTACAAGGCTGGCTCGAACTGCTCTGGGAAAAATCGCCCAACCTGATCGTCACCGGCTTGAATGAAGAAAACGTCCCCGGCATCTTCATCAGCCATCCATTCCTGCCCGATGGCTTGCGTGAGGCTTTGAACCTCCCTTGCCAAAACACCCGCTTCGCGCGTGACGCCTTCATCCTGGCAGCGCTTTCGCATCAACGCCGCAACGACAGCTTGCAGCTTCTTTGCGGCCAATGGAGCGAAGATGGCGATGCCCTGCGTCCTTCACGATTGCTCTTTCTCTGTGACGACAAGGCATTGCCGCAACGTGTCGCACATCTCTTCCCCAAAGAAGAAGATCAACAAGCCGAAGCCGAGCCGCCGCGCACGCTCGCCTGGACCTTGAAGCCCGACTGGCTCACCAAACCACTCGAAACCATCTCGCCGTCACGATTGCGCGACTACTTGAGCTGCCATTTCCGTTACTACCTCACGCATGCCAAACGCATGAGTGCCGTCGAAACCCAGAAGCGTGAACTCGATGCCGCCGAGTTCGGCCAGATCATCCACCACGCGTTTCATCGCCTCTTTCAGGACACGGACATGCGCGACAGCACGCATCCGGCAAAGATCGCCGACTTCCTCGAAGCAGCAGCGCGCGATTATGTCCACGCGCAGTTCGGCCAGCGCCCGGCTCCGCTGATCACGCTGCAATTGGACAGCATTCTTCAGCGCCTGCGTCATGCAGCGACGATTGAGGCCACCAACCGTCAGCAAGGCTGGCAATGCATCGAAGCCGAGCTACAAATCGGCACGAAGGACGATGCCACGCCCTTCCTCATCGCCGAAGCACGCTTGTCGGGCCGCATCGACCGCGTTGAACGCCACGCCGATGGCAGTCTGCGCATTGTCGATTTCAAAAGCTCCGACAAGGCCAATGAACCGCACAAAACTCATTTCAAAGCCATCACATCGCGCACCAAGCTCACCGAAGCCGATGAATGGAAGTGCTTCGACCTGCCCGAAGGCAAACGCGCCATGTGGCTGGATCTGCAACTGCCGCTGTACGCCGCCGCCATGCGTCAACGCGGCCAGAACGTGAGCCGCGTCGCCTACTTCGCGCTGCCCAAGAGCATTCAGGACACCGCCATTCTCGAATGGAACGGCTTTGATGAAGCACTGATCGAGTCCGCCCTCAATTGCGCCGCCGAAGCCGTGCAGCGCATCCGCAGCGGCCAGTTCTGGCCTCCGGCAGAGCGCTCTCCCAACAAAACCTTCGATGAAATGCTGCTGCTCGATCCGCTGCACAGCGTCCAGCCACCTCTTGCATAATCCCCGCTCCCGTTTTATCGCCAGCGCATGTCCGAACTTAAACTTCTTATCACCGGCAGCAAAGGCCGCATGGGCCAGGCCATCCTGCGTGCCGCCGAAACGCAAGGCGTCGCCGTGGGCGCCAGCATCGACTTGGGCGACACGCTGCCTGATGCCCTCGCCAAGTGCGACACCGTCATCGACTTCACCTCGCACCATTTCTGCGATGAACTGCTCGGCGAATGCCTGAAGCAGAAGAAAAGCATGATCATCGGCACCACCGGCCACACGAACGAACAGCTCACCCGCATCCGTGAGGCATCGAAGACATTGCCCATCGTCTTAGCCTCCAATTACAGCGTCGGTGTGAACACCTTGTTCTGGCTCACTCGCAAGGCCACCGAGCTGCTCGGCCCCGATTTCGATCTCGAAGTCATCGAAATGCACCACCGAATGAAGAAAGACTCCCCCAGCGGCACCGCCCGCACGCTCGTCGAGATCCTCGCCGACGTGCGTGGCCTTGAATATGACAAAGACTGCCGCCACGGCCGCTTTGGCGATGTGGGAGCACGCACTCCGAAGGAAATCGGCATCCACGCCATCCGCGGCGGCGATGTCGTCGGCGATCACACCGTCATCTTCGCCAACGTCGGCGAACGCGTCGAGCTCACCCATAAAGCCAGCTCCCGCGACACCTTTGCCAACGGTTCCGTCCGCGCCGCCCGCTGGCTCGTCGGCAAACCCGCAGGTCTCTATGACATGCAGGATGTATTGGGCTTGAAGTAACCACATGCTTTTTGGCATCGCTCTCGGCTCGAATCTCGGTGATCGCGCTGCGAACATTCAGCGCGGTATAGCATTACTCGTCGTAGTGCCGGGAATCGAGCTCAAAGCCAGTTCCCCAATCTACGAAACCGAACCTGTCAATTGCGCCCCCGGCACGCAGGCATTCTTGAATAGCGTCATTGAAATCGAAGCCGCATGCACACCACATGAGCTACACAGACATCTCAAGGCCATCGAATCAGCCTTGGGCCGTCCTGAAAAGCGCGAGCGCAACTCACCGCGCACCCTCGATCTCGATCTACTCTATGCGGATGATGTCATCTGCAGCGATCCTGAACTGATCCTTCCGCATCCCCGCATGCACCTACGAAGCTTCGTGCTGAGGCCGCTAGCAGACATACGACCGAATTTGATCCTACCCGGTTTTTCAAAAGCTGTCTCTGAAATGCTACAAGAAGACCACAATCTGGAACTTTAAGCGGAGAAAGTCGGCTTTGCCAATCATGAAGCCGACTTTAAACATCTGCTATTTGAAGAGGACGCACAGTCGACTAACCTCTCGATAAAGACTGAAAAGTGAATGTGTCCACAGTGATAGCGTTCCGTGACAACATCACGCCGACTAAATTAAGCGTCCCGAAGGAGTTGCCGAAGAAGACCAACATCAACGCTGATGAAGCACTGAAAGCCGTCTTTGGTAGCAAGAACCAGGTGACCATGTTTGAGATGACCAAACTCGTCTCCGCGCACGTCAAGTAAGCGGCTGTCAGGCAAGGTCGGCGTCTTGGCAACAATGCGCCGATCTCTGCAACCACGAGGAGCTGCACTTACCGAGCCACCATGACGATGCGGAAGCCTTGATACTGATTCCGCGAGGTCGGCACGTCGTGATGGCAGCCGGAGGAGAGCACACTCTCGCGCTTGTTTTCAGCGAAACACCCTCCTCGCAGGGTGCGCTCGAACTTCGTGGCAGGGTTCCACCAATCCTCCACCCACTCCCAGACGTTGCCGCCCATGTCATAGAGGCCCAGTTTCGTGGGTTTGAAACTCATCACGGGAGCGGTCGTGATGAAGCCGTCGGTGTAGCCTTCAATGAAGGGTTTTGCCGGAAAAGTCCCTTTCCACACGGTATCGCTGTAGTTGCCCGCCTTGTCTTTGCTCTTCGGCGGGAAGTCGCCGCCCCATGGGAACTCGGTGGTGGACTCCTGGCTGCAGCGCATTTCGGGCGTGATGTCTTTGGGGCTCTTCACCTTGGAGGTCAGTCCGATGGCGACACTCCATTCCTCATCCGTCGGCAGGCGATACGTTTTGCCCTCCTTCTTGCTCAGCCAGGCTCAGAAAGCGTGCGCGTCATGCCAGCTCACTCCCACCACAGGATGATTGTCTTCGCCGCCGCTGGGGATGCCCTCAATGCTTTGGTTCTTCCAGCCACCATCCACATCGGCGACTTCGGCGGCATAGACTGCGTAGTCCTGGTGGCGTGTCTCGTGGATGCAGAACAAGACATCGGCGCCTTTCACCGGCACCAACTTCATGCCGAGGCTGTTGGTGAAGCCGTTCTTCATGGCCAGAGTCACGGCGGGGGAGATAGGAGCGCGAACACTCTTGTCCGTATCCATCATCTTCGCGGCTTCGCCGCCTGTGATTTGATTGCGGGCAGGAGTGCCCGCGCTCCCTTCATGCAACACCTCGCGATAGCCACGCACGGTCTTCGCATCAGCCACACGGTCGGCTTTGGTGAAGTCCGCCTCCATCTGCGCGAGACGCTTCTCCAGCGGATCAATCAGCGCCTTGAGATTTTCCAAACGCGCGGTGATGAGCTTTGCATACGTGGTGCGATAGATAACGCGCAGGGCTTTGAGGCTGGCGAGGGTCTTGTCCTCATCCACGTCCGGCACGGGCTGCATGTCGTTGATGCGTTTTTGCTCCGCCTCCAACGCGAGAATGCCATCGAGATGCCCGGCGGCTTTTTCCTCCGCGATCTTCTTCGCGATGCCGCCAAGGTAGCCGGTGTTGAGCTTCGCCACATCGGCTTCAAAGGGGGCGGTGAGGCGCTCCTTTTGCAGCGCGATGAATTGTGTGTCGAGCGCCGCGAGTTCAGAAGGAAGACCCGGTGAGGAAGCTGGCGCTGGGGGCGTCGGCATCGCCGGTGCCGGGGCTGCGGGTTTGGCGGGATCCTTGGTTGCGGGTGCGACAGCAGTTGGCGCAGACTCGGCATACAGCACACAACGGAAGCCGAGGTTCGAACTGCGTCGAGCCGCCGCGTAGGCTAGGCGCTTGGATGACAGCGCGAAGTTACGGTCACGATCCATCCATGATGCACCGCGCAACACCCGGTCTTTCTGCGCGATAGCGTCATGCCACTCCTCGCACACCTCCCAAACATTGCCACTAAGGTCGTAGAGACCGAAGCGGTTCACATTGAAACTTCCGACCGGCGCGGTTTCGGTATACCTATCGCGAAAGCCCTCGATCAGGAATATTATTTCGTGGTATTTTCCTGCATCCTTCGACGGCTTAAGTTCCTGACCTGCATAATTTCCGGTTCCTGCCAATGGTGGCCATGTGGAGCCCCATGGCAACACATCAGCGATCTTCTCGTCTTTGTCTCGCGGAAGCTTCATCGCGTCCTCACGTTCACCAATGCCCACTGCGCAACTCCACTCGTGATCGTTCGGCAGTCGATAGCTTTCGCTTGTGCTGAGTTTGCCCACTTTGCGCTCGCGCTCCGTCAGCCACGCGCAGAAGGCGGTCGCGTCAGTCCAGTTTACATTCACCGCCGGATGCGTCCCCCCTTGCTCGAAGTCCGACTTCGGCCACTCGTGTTTCGTCTCCTTCACAAACACGTCGTAATCCTGCACCCGCGTCTCCCACACGCTGAAGAGCACCCGCTGCTTGTCCGTCGGCCCACCGGTGATCGGCACGGGGACAAACTTCATGCCGAGAGTATTGATGAATGGCGCGTCCTTAGTCGCGGTTGGGGCCGATGCAGAAGCGTAAGCTTGAGGTGCCGGTGCCAAAGTCACCGATGCCGCCGCAGGTGCGGATGTGTTGACGGAGGCAGTCGGCGCGGACCCCGGCACCAGCACACAACGGAAGCCGATGCTGAGGTTGCGAGAGCCGGGTGTGGGGTGATTGCGGATGGACGACAGCAGAAGGCCGCGGTCGTGGTGGTTCCAGGAGCCGCCGCGCAGCACACGGTCTTTTTGCGCATTGTCATACCAGTCTTCACACCACTCCCAGACGTTGCCGCCTAGGTCATAGAGGCCGAGTTTGTTCGGCTTGAAGCTCATCACCGGTGCTGTGGTGGGAAAGCCGTCGTCATAGTCTTCGAGATACTGTGTCGCACCATTGGGTGCCTTCGCCTTGCGGCTGTCATCACTGTAGTTCCCGGCTTGGTCTTTGGTTTTCGGTGGGAAGTCGCCACCCCAAGGGAACACGGTGTTTTCTTTCTGGCTCAGCATCGCGGGAGTGGTGCCTTTGGGCCGCTTCTCCGCACGGCCCAGACCCACGGCGATGCTCCATTCTTCATCCGTGGGCAGCCGGTACGTTTTGCCTTCTTTCTGGCTGAGCCAGGTGCAGAACTTCTGCGCGTCTTCCCAGCTCACTTTCATGACGGGGTGGTGCTCTTTGTTCTCGGTGGGCGTGAAGCCATCGGCGCTTTGATCTTTCCAGGTGCCATCCACGCCTAGTGCCTCTGCTGCATACGCGGCGTAGTCCTGGTAGCGCACTTCGTGAATGCAAAACAGCACTTGGGTGTCGGGCACCGGAACAAACTTCATGCCTAGGGTATTGGTGAATGGCACGTCTGTCGTCGATACGACCGAGGCTGAAGATGTCGTCTGGGATGTTGGTGCTGATGCGGGCCCCTTGGGCTCGTCAGATGCCACATCAATTTCCTGTTTCTTGCCGCTAAGCATGACAAACACACCCACCACAACCGCTGCCACAGCAGCGAGGCCGAGGAACAGCGGGGCCTTCGATTTCGGTGGTGGCGGAGCGTAGGAGTGGCTGGGACCTCTTACAGGCTGAGGCGTTGGGCGAGACTGCTGAGTTGATGCTCCGCTGGGCCGCTGCGCCACCACCGTCCGCGCACCGGTCATACCTGCTTGCGGCAGTGCAGCATTCTCGGGTTGTTGCTGCACAGTCGGCACAGGTACCTCCACAGGAATGAGCAGCGTGTCGAGATGCTGTCGCAGTTCCACCGCGCTGCTGTAGCGCTCCTCGCGATCCACCTGCATTGCTTTGAGAACGATCTGGTCAAAGCGCGCATCCACACCCGGCACGATGACGGAGGCGGGCTTGAAGGCACCACGCGGGATGCTGCCCGTGAGCATCTGGTACAGCATCACGCCCACCGCATACAAATCCGCCCGTCCATCCAGTGGCACGCCCGGATACAACGCCTCGGGGGCCACGAAGTCGGGCGTGCCCACGGCCATGTTCGTCTGCGTGAAGCCGCTGTTTTCATTGGTCATCTTCGCCAGACCAAAGTCGGCCACCTTCACCCGGCCCTCCTTGTCCACCATGATGTTCGCCGGTTTGATGTCGCGATGGATGAGGCCGTTGGCATGCGCGTAGGCCAGCGCATCGCACACATGCGCAGTGATGGAATAGGCATAGTCCGGCGGCAGTTTGCCGGACGATCGAATCATCTGCGACACATCGGTGCCTTCGACGAATTCCATGACGATGTAGAGCAGACCACCGGGCGTTTCTCCCGCATCATATACCGCGACAACCCCCGGATGATTTAAACGCGCCATCGCCTCCGCCTCCGCCTTGAAGCGCTCGGCAAACTGCATGCCGCCATCGTCAATCGTCGGTGGCAGCACCTTGATGGCGACTTCACGCTTCAGGCTTTTCTGTCGTGCCTTGTAAACCGCACCCATGCCGCCACGACCCAGCAGTTTGAGGATCTCATACTGCGGCAGCTCCGGCTGCAATGCTTCCGGCGTCGGCGGTTCCCAGGCTTTGCCGGGACCACTTGATGAGACAGAGGAAGACATGAGGTGAAGTTTTGCCCTCACCGAGTGGATTTGGCAAGACGGAAGATCAGCGCTGCCTTTAGGTCGCTCCAACTCCTGGCAGTGCGGCCAATTCGTTCTTGCATCACCCACTCATCCGCGTCATCTCAGGTGAACCTGCTAGTCACCACCACACCTTGGCAACCTCCGACACTTCACGCACTCTTGTAGCCATACCTGCCCGCTGGGGATCCACCCGCTTCCCAGGCAAGCCGCTCCACCTCATCGCCGGAAAACCGCTGGTGCAGCACGTCTGGGAGCGCTGCCAGGACTGCAAGCAGATCGACGACATCATCATCGCCACGGATGATGCCCGCATTGCGGAAGCCGCCGCCAGTTTCGGTGCGAAGGCCGTTTTGACCTCGCCCGATCATCCCAGCGGCACGGATCGTATCGCGGAGGCTGCGAATTCGTTCCCCGACCATCGCATCATCATCAATGTGCAGGGCGATGAGCCGCTGATCTCCCCTGCCCTGATCGACGAACTGGCCTGCACCATGCGCGACGATGCCAGCGTGCAAATGATCACCGCCGCCGCGCCGATCCACGATCCGGCGCAGATCAACGACGCGAACTTGGTGAAGGTCATCTTCGACACGCATGGAGATGCGCTCTATTTCTCGCGCTCACCACTGCCCTTCGTGCGCAATCCCGAGGCCTGGCCGCGGAGCTACCGCCACCTGGGCATCTATGGCTTCCAGCGCAGCTTCCTCTTTCAGTTTGTCGCCTGGCCGCCGTCACGCTTGGAGCAAACCGAGTCGCTGGAGCAGCTGCGCGCCCTTGAAAACGGCTCTCGCATCCGCGTGGTGCTGACCGATGAGCTGTCTCCCGGCGTGGACACGCCCGAGCAGGCCGCCGCCATCGAAAAGCATCTCCAGCAACATTCCTCTTGAACTGCGAACCCAGAACCGCGAACCGAGAACCATCATGAAATACATTTTTGTCACCGGCGGCGTCGTCAGTTCACTCGGCAAAGGCTTGGCCGCCTCTTCCCTCGGCACCCTGCTCGAATTGCGTGGCCTGCGGGTCATCATGCAGAAATTTGACCCGTACCTGAACATCGACCCCGGCACGATGAACCCGTATGAACACGGTGAAGTGTATGTGCTCGATGACGGAGCCGAAACCGACCTCGACCTCGGTCATTACGAGCGCTTCACGCACACGAACCTCTCCAAGCTCAACAACCTCACCTCCGGGCAGGTTTACCAGAGCGTGCTAGACAAGGAACGCGCCGGAAAATACCAGGGCCGCACCGTTCAGGTCATCCCGCACGTCACCAACGAGATCAAGGCCCGCATGAACGAGGTTGCCGAGAAAATGGGCGGCGATGTCATCATCACCGAAATCGGCGGCACCGTGGGCGACATCGAAGGCCTGCCCTTCCTCGAAGCCATCCGCCAGTTTGGCCACGAGGTCGGCGCTGGCAACGTGCTCTACATTCACGCCACGCTCGTCCCTTACATCAAGGCCGCGCAGGAGCTGAAGACCAAGCCCACGCAGCAGAGCATCGCCAAGCTGCGCGAGATCGGTATCGCCCCACACATCATCCTCTGCCGCACCGAGCACCCGCTCGACCTCGACGTGCGCGAGAAGATCTCCCTCTTCGGCAACGTGCCCATCGAAGCCGTCGTCGAAGTGCGCGACGTCAAACACACCATCTACGAGGTGCCGTTGAAACTGCACGAAGAGCGCCTCGACGACAACGTCTGCCGCCTGCTGAACCTCACCACGCCACAACCCGATCTCACCCGCTGGCGCAGCTTTGTGCAGCGTGTCATTCATCCCACGCATCACGTCCGCATCGGCGTTGTCGGCAAATACATCGAACTGCAAGACGCGTACAAGAGCATCTACGAATCACTCACACACGCTGGTGCCGCGCATGACTGCAAGGTGGACATTGTCCGCGTCGATGCCGAGAGCATCGAGAAAGCCGGTCCCGAGCTCTACCTCACTGGTTTGCAGGGCATCCTCATCCCCGGTGGCTTCGGCGACCGTGGCACGGAAGGGAAAATCACCGCCGCACGTTACGCTCGTGAGAAGGGCATCCCCTATTTCGGTGTCTGCCTCGGCATGCAGATCGCCGTCATTGAGTTCGCTCGCAACGTCTGCGGCTTGAAGGACGCCACCAGCACCGAATTCGACAAGACCACGCCGCATCCCGTCATCAGCCTCATGGAGGAGCAGAAAAAGGTAAGGCAGCTCGGCGGCACCATGCGCCTCGGCTCCTGGGTCACCGACCTCGTTCCCGGCAGCAAGGCTTACGAGCTGTATCACAGCGTCACCATCACCGAGCGCCACCGCCACCGCTATGAGTTCAATTCCGACTACAAGGAGCTCATGGAGGAGAAAGGCATGCTCATTTCCGGCACCTCGCCAAAGGGTGATCTCGCGGAGATCATCGAGCTGCCCGCGCACCCCTACTTCGTCGCCTGCCAGTTCCATCCCGAGTTCCTCAGCAAGCCGAACAACCCGCACCCGCTCTTCCACGGCTTCGTCAAAGCCGCCATGCAGCATCATGCGGTGGCGGATCCAGTGTGCTGAGTGCGAAGCTCGAGTCAATTGTGCTAAAGAGGTGGATTGACCAACCCCACCGCCGTCCTCTAATCTGACGCTGAAATCAGCCATCAACATCATGCGCACCTCCAATCCCACGCTTAGCGATCACGTCTTCGAGAAATCCCGCACCGGCAATGCCGCGGACGGTGTGATGACACTCAACGGCACCGTCCTCAAAACAGCCATTCTCACCTTGCTGCTCATCACCGCTGCAAGCTGGAGCTGGGGACAGGTCTCAGCCGCAAATCCACCTTCCTGGTTCGGCACCGCACTGAAATTCGGCTGGATCATTCCCTTCGCGCTGGCATTGATCATTTCCTTCAAGCCAGAGACAGCCCCGCTGCTGGCACCTCTTTATGCCGTGACCAACGGCGCGATTGTTGGTGTCATTTCCATGCTATTTGAAGCGAGCTTCCACGGCATCGTGCTCACCGCCGTTCTCCTGACCTGCGGCATCCTGTTTGCGCTGCTCGCCGCCTACTCGACCGGCATCATCAAAGCGATGGAGAACTTCAAGCTCGGCATCTTCGCTGCCACCGCAGGCATCGGCATCTTCTACCTCGCCACTTGGGTGCTCGGCATGTTCGGCGTCCAGATTCCCGGTCTGTTTGGCAACGGCTGGGTCGGCATCGCGTTCTCCGGCTTCGTGGTGGTCATTGCCGCGCTCAACCTTGTGCTCGACTTCGATTTCATCGAGAACGGCTGTGCCGCTGGTGCGCCGAAGTTCATGGAATGGTATGCCGCCTTCGGCCTGCTCGTCACCCTCGTCTGGCTCTACCTCGAAATCCTGCGCCTGCTCTCCAAGCTGCGCAGCCGCAATTGAGCAGCCCTCGCCTCTCAAACTCCCACCGTTCTCGCCTATGAAATCCGCACTCTTGTTCGGCCTCTTTATCTCCATCATCACACTCGTTCACGCCAATCCCGAAATCGCTACGATCATCGACCAAGAATTTGGTGCCGCGACCTCCGAGGGCATCGTGCTACTCCAGTCCGCACCCAGTGCTGCCGAGCCGAATCAGTGGACCGTCTATGCCCGCGATCCTTTTCGCAAAGACGAACTGGTCCGCGCCAAAATCACCAAAAACGAGCGTGGCTGGGCCCCGGATGCTGATGGTGCGGGTGCTAAACTGCTGCAACGCGTACCGCCCCAATCCATCGCTTTCAATCGCGTAACACTTCGCTCCGCTGAGGCCCGTAAAGTGGCGCAACAGAACGCCGCGTTGGCTAAAACGAACTTCGTTAGCGTGCAGTATCAGCTCGCCGCCAACGCCACCACTGGCGCGCCTGAGTGGGGGATGTCGCTGCTGGACACGAACGGTGCCGAAGTGGGTTTCATCGTCGTTTCAGCCGAAACCGGCGCAGTCATCCACCAGCAATGGAGCAACGGCCTTGCCAGCAACACCCCGGGAGTGCCCGTCAATGACGCCGCGACTCCAGGTGAACGTGTTGCCGACGATGTGAAACAAGGCGCTCGTCGTGCTTGGGAATGGACCGGTGACACTGGCCTCGAAGTGGGTCGTTTCTTCAAGCGGTTGTTCAAAAACTGAACAGCACGGCTTTTTTTGTCGCTACTCCCGCCGAATCGCTTCGGTCAATTTTCCGCGCACCGCGATCGCAACGGCGATCACGCAGACCCCGAGGCCAAAGCCGAGCACGGCGACGATCAGTTTGCCCAGGAATGCCACCGGCACACCGCCGCCACTTTCAATCAAACGCGGAATGACCGCGAGTGCTGCGGTGGCGACACCCAGAATGACGCCCATCACCAGCAGCATGCTGTGCTCGCCAAGAATCATCGCGCGCAACGATCCGACCTGAAATCCGAGCGCCTGCATGAGTCCCAGCTCTCCGCGCCGCTCCAGCACATGCCGCGCGATCAGCACGCCGATGCCCGCCGTGCCCAGCAGCACACCCAAGCCGCCCAAAACCGTGAAGATACCGATGTAGGTGTTCTGCACGCTCAGGAACACCTCCAACCGCTGCCGCGCCGGTTCCAGCGCCAAACCACGCTGCTCAAGCTGTCGCGTCAAATGCGCGGCCATTTCGCTGGCATGCTCCGGCTTCGCATCCATCAGGAAGAATCGATAGCCTGCTGTATCGGGATACTTCGCCAGAAACGATTGCTCGCTGATGATCATCTTGCCCTGCAACACCGAACCGGCCAGCAAGCCGACGATTTTCACCCGAAACGTATTCCCGGCACTGTCCTGATAATCCAGCGTGTCACCCACGCCTTTGCCAAGCCCCCACATCGCCGTCGCTTGATCGGCGATGGCAGGCACAAACGAGGCATCACCGAGTTTGTCCCATGAACCGGATGCAAACGCGAACGAACCCGTCAGCTTCGCCGGATCGACACCCACGAGCACCGGCTTCTGTGCACGGTTGAGGTTCAAACAGCTCGCATCATCCCCTTCCCGTACGCGAAACGGCACCACGCGGACCTGCGGCATAAGTTTTTCATCCAGACCAAAGGCATCCCAGCCCGTCTTCGCATTCAGATCCTCATACACCGGCAATGACGACTCACCGATGAGCGCAAACCCGCCTGTGCCGGAATCACGCTTGGTTTCATCGCCTGCGCTCATGCGGAAGGCGTTCACCGCCACCACGAGGAAGATGCCGCCCGCCATCATGCCGATCACCGCGAGGCTGCGTGATGGACGACGCGAGATGTTGCGCGAGCCTATCTGCCATAGCGTGCGTGCAAGCGCGCCGCTGTCACGCCGCATCCAACCGCGCAGATACAGCAGGCCCGCAATCATGAGCAGCATGCCCGAACCAAAGAACATGCCGGCCACGGCTGCGGGATTTTTCACGAACAAGGCCGCGATGAGCATCACCAGCGCAACCAGCACAAGGATCAGCGCAATCTTCCCACGCGGCTTTTTGACCATTATTGCAGCTTCGGTGCTCCATGACCCAGCCAGCAGATCACGCGTCGCTGTTTTGAATATCTTCCGGCTCGCCCACCAAAGCGTCACCAGCACCACCACCAACGTGCCGATTGCGGCGCCAATGATCGTGCCGAAGCTTGCATCAAACATCAGCGGCAGACCCTGAGTGGCTCCATGCCAGACTGCGGACAAGCCATGCAACGACGACTTCGTGTAGATCACGCCGCCGAACACACCGAGCAGCACACCCGCAATGGCGATCACGCCAGCCTCCATCAACCACACGCGGCGCACCATGCCCTTCGTCCATCCCACGGCCATCAGCAGGCCGATCTGCGATGCCCGCCGCTCCAGCGTGAACAAAAACAGCAGCGCTGCGAACACCAGGGCCGCCACGATCAAAAACAAACTCAGGCCGATGAACAAACCACCGAAATCCACGCTGCCTTGGGCCGCAGCACCGGCTTCGCCTTTGAAATTGCGCGGCGTGAGGCCAATGTCGGCAAGATTGAGCCGCAGTGCGATCATGTTGCTCAGCGCTTCCTTGCTCTGATTGCCTTCCGGGATGCGAATGGCTGTGAGGTTGCCAAAACGATTGCTCCACAGCTTCTGTCCGGCCCCCAGCGTGATAAATCCTTTCGGCGTGCCCTTGAACTCATCCCAGTAGTCTTCGTCCTTGTCACGAATGGCCTTCATGTCCATAGGGATGCCCGGCTCCCAGTCGCGACAGTTGTCCACGTCCGAAACACCCGGAAACTCCGGCGTCCACGCCTTGCTAACTTTAGGATCTGTCATCGGCAGAATGCCCGCGACTTTGAAACTCGCGGTCTGTTGCTTCAATTCACGTCCCAGACCGACGACGAAGTATTGCAGCTTCAGCTCATCACCCACAGCAAGCTTGTGATCATCAGCCAGCCACTGCGTAATGGTAATCTCATTGTCATTACCGCGATCTACCCCGGTGATCATCGAATACGGCGTCGCTCCACTTGCAGAAGTGATACCATTAACAAGATATGTCATCACCCCTCGAACGCCTTTGATGAGCCAGAGCTTTTCTGCCAAGCTGCGGTCTAGAAACACACGACTGGTGCTGATCTCCCATTCTTTCTGCGCTCCATCGATGTGTTTGAGCTGGAGAGCGAAATCTTCCAGCGTGCGCTGTTCCTCCAAGCGCGTGCGCAGCGGAGCAAAATGCGCGCTGAGGATCGCATTCACGCGCCCGTCCATTTCGAGTTGCGTTTGTAGGTCGGCCAGATTCACAAACACCGAATCTGGCGACACCTGCGACGCCGAGAGTTGAAACGCGCCAAAATCTTCTGCGCTCACAATCGCCCCAACGGTGCGCCGCAGCGATACATCCTGGTTCGTGCTGCCAGAGAGCGGCGCATCGCGTGATATGGCGCTCGGGCGCTCCAAACGCACGAGCACCGTGTCGCCGACCTTCACGCCAAGTTTGCGTGCGAGTGGTTCATTGAGTGCGACGGCGGTTTTGTCGAACACAACGGCTTTCCCATTCGTGCTGAGCTTCCAGAATCCATCGTCCACCCCGAGCACCTGTGCGCCGTTCACGCGCACCTTGCCATTCGCCGCCGCTGCAGAACCGGTGGCAATGATGACCGGCGCTGTTTTCGTTTTGCGTGCCAGATTCTCCGTGAACCAGCGATCACCGCCGATCACACCACCCTCGATCTTGCCCAAACGCAGCGCAGCGACGCGTCGCAGGCTCGCACGCACCGAATCACCGACGAGCATGGAGCCGGTCAAAATCGTCGCGGCCAAAAACGTGCCGAACAGGAGGCCGAGATGGCCGCGCCAGTAGTAGCGTGCGGACTGTAGGACGTAATCCTTGAGTTTCATGTCAGGACGCCTTCGTGAATCGTCATCACCCGCCCCATTCGCGCCGCTTGGGCTCGATGATGTGTGACCATGATGAGCGTGACGCCGCTGCTCTTTTGCAGTTGCAGCAGCAGGTCGGTCAAAGCAGCGGCGTTGACTTCATCGAGCGCACCGGTCGGTTCATCGGCCAAAATGAGGCGAGGCTGATTGATCAGCGCACGCACAAACGCCACGCGTTGACGCTCGCCACCGGAGAGCTGCGCCGGCTTCCAGTTGATACGGTCCTTCAATCCCACCTGCTCCAACAAAGCCTCGGCACGCTGCAAGGCGTCCGCAGGCGGTGATTGCAGCGCCAATGTAGGCAGCAGCACGTTTTCAAGCACCGAGCACTGCGGCATCAAATGATGCAGTTGGAAGATGAAGCCGATCTTTTCGCTACGCACAGCAGCGAGTTGCTTTGGCGTGCATTGCTTGAGCGATTCGCCATCGAAGGTGATTTCACCCTCGTCCGGTGTATCCAGCGTGCCGAGGATGTTCAGCAGCGTGCTCTTGCCACAGCCGGACGGACCAACGATCGCAAGCGACTCGCCCGCTTCGATCTTCAGATTGATGCCGCGTAGCACCGGCACACACGCACCGCTGCCCGGATCGGTGTAGGACTTTGATAGGTTGGTGAGTTCGATGAGGGACATGATTGGAGTCAGGCTGCGGTGACAAGTCGCCAGCGTTTGGCTTTGAACTCATGACGCGGCAGGCTTTGAGGTTCGGCCAGTTTCACTGGAATGCGCAGAGAAAACGTGTCGCGCAGCTTGGTTTCAATGCGTTTGAGTAACGGCTTTGCCACATTGCCGTCTATTTCGACCAACAGCTCAATCTCGTCCATCGCATCCACCTTGCGTTGCTCCACCATGAATTCGATGACCTCAGGAAACTCACGCACCACGGCTTCGATGGCGCTCGGATACACGTTCACACCGCGCACGACGACCATGTCATCCACGCGGCTCATAATACCGCCTTCTAGAACCAAGCGGCCACGGTGCAGTTTCTTCTTCACCCAGTCACCAGTGCGGTAACGCAATAATGGACAGGCAGTGCGGTCGAGTGTGGTCAGAATTAGTTCACCGCATTCACCATCCGGCACTTCCTCACCCGTTTTCGGGTCCACAATCTCTGCGAGATAAGCTTCTTCCATCACGATCAAGCAACGCGGCATATCCTCGGTCTCATAGCTCACTGGCCCGACCTCCGTCATGCCGTGATGATCGAACACGCGTGCATCCCAGAGCTTTTCGAGACGTTTACGCACCTCCGGCACACTGCCGCCCGTTTCTCCCGCCACGATGATCTTGTTAATGCGCAGGCTCATGCGTTCCACGCCGGAGCTTTCACCAATCAATTCGCCAAGACGCAGCGCATACGTCGGCGTACAGCAGAGCACCGTCGCGCCATAGCGCGCCATCGCCTCCAGCCGTGCCTGACTGGACAAGCCACCAGCAGGGATGACGAGAAATTCCTTAGCCGCCGCTTCATACGCCGTCCAAAATCCGAGGAACGGCCCAAACGAGAACGCGAAGAAGATGCGGTCGCGTCCTTTAACGAGACCAGCGGATTCAAACACGCGCTGCCAGCACTTCAGCATCGCTTCCCAGCTCTCCGGTGTGTCCACCCAAGCCATCGGTTCGCCCGTGCTCGTGCCGCTGGTCTGGCAGAAGCGTGTGTATTGATGAATTGCCCGTGTCAGATTGGTGCCGAAGGGCGGATGCGCGGCACGATCTGCCTGAATGTCCGCTTTTGTCGTGAATGGCACCTGAGCGAGGAAGTCTTCGATGCGGTTCAACCGACTCACCTTCAGCTCCCATTCGCGGATTTTTTTACCGTAGAAGCTGTCCGTCGTGGCCAGATTGAGCACAATCGAACGCAGTTTGCGCCACTGGTTGGAGCGCAAACGTACGCGGTCGATCAATGGAGGGCCGTCCGACACGCATGAAGACATGGCGAGGCATGCCACGAGGTCAAGGAAAGCGCCGTCGATGACTCTGGCTCAATGATCAAATTTTTCGCACATCAATGCGCTGCATCAGCAGATGCTCATGACCGGGCTGAATGGTAACCACATCCTCGCCGGCATTGGCCGCCTCGATGCAGAGGAATTCGGGATAAGCCTCATCGGGCAGATCGGCGAGACGTTTGGACTTCTCGATCCACGGATTCCAGACCACGGTCGCGAGGCTGCCTGCTTTTTCGATGACGAGTTCACGGCCCCATTTGGGATCATGCACGATTATCGTGGCATCGGAGATATAAAGACGGTCCACTTCTTGATCAATGACCACGGTGCCATGCTGCGGACGTTTGTCGGGCGAAAGACGGCCTTCCACATACTGCGTGCCATGCAGGCCGTGGATGCTGATCTTCCGCACGTCCTCGACATTGAGGTAGGTGTGCAGCGCTCCCGTCATGCTCGAGGCGGTGTCGCCGGTGTTGATGGTCTGGAGCGTGACTTCGAGTGACGCCCCCATGCGCACATGCAGTCGTGCAGTGAAGGCGTGTGGCCACAGCGCCTTTGTTTCGGCAGAGTCTTGCAGCTTGAGGACGATCTCTACTTCTTTTTCAGTTTCACGTGCCGCATCGACCTCCCAGATCATCGTGCGCACAAAACCGTGGGCCGGTTTGCTCGTGTCCGTCGGATGCGGGCCAAACCACGGCCAGCAGATCGGAATGCCGCCGCGAATGGGTTTACCCGGCTCAAGCAGCGCCTCGGCGCTCATGTAGAGCACCGGATCGTGACCTTCGGGAATCCACTCCATCACATGCGCACCGTTTAAAGCGATACGGCCGATGACGGCAGGATGTTCAATGTCGAGGATTGGGTAACCTGCGAGTTCTTCGCTGAGAGAAACAGAAGGTGGAAGTGTCATGCGGACGCATTCATAACCTGAAGCTCGCTGGCAGCAACTCCGCCATCGTCATCGAGAAAGGTTTTCCATCGCGTAGGAACCAGACTTCGACTTCAGGGCCTGCAAACTCCGCGATCACCTGCCGACACGCCCCACAGGGCGGAAACTCCTGACCGAGGGCAATGACCGCGAGCGAAGCGATCTTCATACCAGAACCTTCATTGGCCACCGCATGGAAAATCGTGTTTCGTTCGGCACAGATTGTGAGGCCATAGCTGGCATTTTCCACATTGCAGCCAGTGAAGATGTTTCCTGCTGTCGTCAGCAACGCACAACCAACCTGAAACTGCGAATACGGCGCATACGCTTTCGTCGCGGCAACTTTGGCTTGTTCGAGAAGTTCGGAATTCGTCATTGTTTCGGAGCCGCTGGTTTAGGCTCTTCTTGCATCAAGCCAGCACGGATGAGCTGTTCACGCGCTTTCTCGATCTTAATGCCACCAGTGGGTAGATCAAAGCCGAGCGTGTCGCCATTGGGTTTGAAGCCGCTGCCGTCAGCATCGACGTAGATGGGGTTGTTGTAGGCGCAGGGACGCATCTTGGCGTAGTCGCTGGTGCCATAGCAGATTTTTTCATCACCGTCTTCGTCGATGGCCACGACAATGAGATGCGCGTCGTGCTGCAGCGGCACGTAAATTTTCTCGTCGAACTTCACCACACCGTCCTTGAACATCTTCGGATGGCTCTTGCGGGTAAAGTTGAGCTTGGGATCGGGGCGGCTATTCACCAGCACCTGCACACGGTCGATGTCTATCCAGTCAGTGCATTGCACACGCACCTTGAGATCAATGCCGCCGGTGCAGCGATCATCGTCGCCAGCGATTTTGCCGTTCTGCGTCGTTACTTCGAGGAAGGGGCCAGTGCTGAGCACGATGTGGCCACCTTTCGCATGCGGGGCGAGTTCCGCCCAGTCGATCTTGGCCGGTTCATCGGTGCTCGATGGCAAATAGCAGCGCCAGCAGCCGACACCGTTGCCATAAACCGAGTGCGCATCTGCTACACCCACAGCGGTAATGCGCAGACCTTGGTTTAATAACTGGCGCCACACGAATTCACGGACCGGAGATACTTTCATGGCCAGCGATCCTGCAGGACGGCTCAGATGAAACGGTGAATCAGCGAGGATGTCGGTGCTGGGGCCATTTTCCACCTCAGAACCGTCAATCATGCCGCCAACACCGACGAAACCACCATCGGCGATGCCATCACTGTCGCGGTCGATGAACATGTTGCTCATGTCGGGGTGGTTGAACTGAATCCAGCGATCAGCACGCTCACCTTGCCAGCGACGCAGCGTTAGCGCCGTGATGCGCGGATCATCATTCCAAACTGGTGCACCTCCATCCTGCTTGAGCGGATCAGGCTCAAAAGGGAACGAATTGAAATGCTGACGACTGCCGGTGAGTTCGATGCCCTTCACCGTCTTGATGAAGGATTCGAGGCCCAGCGCTTTGATCGTTGGTTCCCAGTCGTAGAGGCGATTATGCTCCGTCGTTGGTGTGAATTCGAGATGCTCGGCGGCGATGTTGATGATTCGGCCGTCCGTGTCGCAGACGTTGTCACCGCTCGGCGTGCTGTGATTGTGGAAGTCGGCGCTGATCCAGCCTTTCGTGTCCACGAGATGTTTGAGCGTGCCTTTGAAGACAAATTCTTTGGCAGGATCAAGCGTGACCTCTTTTTCAAGATGCGAGTATTCCGGACCCCGCACCACGATGACGCGATATTTGCCTGGCGAAAGCTGCTGGGTGAAATGACCGTTCTCGCTCATGTATTGATCCACACAGCCATGCGCACGATGCTTTGGTCCGAGATCGAGTTTAGGAGCGTCTTTGTCGAGCGGCGCAAAGTGCGCCTTGCATGGAATCGGCTTACCGGATTCGTCGGTGATCTCGAAGCGAATGCGTGATGCACTGCTCAAGGCCACTTTAGGAGCAGTCGTGCTACCATCGGCAACGGAAAACGAAAGCTTCGCTTGTGCTCGACCCAAATCTTCGATTGGCAGCTCGATGGGCCCTTGCAGCAGTTTGAAGCTGAATTTACCTTCGGTGTCGGTGTGGCCAGGAATCGACTTGTTGCCATCCGGCACCAGAAGCGTGGCGGTGGAGACACCCTTGCCATTCGCATCCACAATCTGTCCATTGACGGTGCCAAGTTTACTGCCATTCACCGTGCGAACTTCACCCACCGCCTGTGCAGGCGAGGTTCCCACCGCAAAGAAGCGCGAGATGACGACTTCCTGCTTGGGCTTCAGCTCCAGCGTATCTTCCGGCTTCTCAATACCGGAGACGTTGAGCGTGCCGAGTGCGTAGGCTCCTTTGTGCGCAGGATTGATCGCATCGACCCAGCGAATGCCGTCACTGGTCGTGCCGGTGCTTTCAAAGCGGGTAAAATCATCCTTGGTGAAGGTTTTCTGCGGCTGGTCGGTTTCGTTGCGCAGCACGGTGGTGATGAAGATGCCCTGCACGCCGTCTTTGACACGATATTCGTGTCGTTTGAAGACGCCACCGTTCTTGGCGGCCGTTGTGACTGATTCAATCGCAGCACTGCCTTCTTCCTTCACGTTCGCGATCTTCACATAGCTCACCGGACCGTGGCCGCAGGGCGCGTAAATAACGAGCTGGTCATTCGCCGCACCACGCAGGGTCAAATCGTACAGGCAGCCGGGGGTAACGCCGTCCTCGCCGTAAAAGGTGCTCATGTTCGCACGACGATTGGCAGCGTTTTGCGAAATGACAGCTTCCACTTTGTCGCTGCGCAAAACAAAGTCGCCGAGAATGCCATCGGCTTCCTTGCCTCCGGGCAACTCCTTCTCGCGACCTAGCGCGGCTTCAAAGACTTCGGCAGCGTTTAAACTGCACGTGAGGAGGGCGAGGAGCAGGAATGAGGTTGGCTTCATGGTTGGCAAATGAGTGCATAGCAAACGGTGGTGCGAGAGTCATCTTGTGATTACGCCCAAGATTGTTTATATCGCACGCATGCCTGCCGCAACGCAACGCCTCGCCTGGCTCGATCTCTTTCGGGGTCTTGCCGTCCTTGGGATGATCTGGACGCATTCAGCGCACACGTTTGTCAATGCGCAGGTGCAAAACACCCCCTGGTTTCATGAGCTGAACTACTACCACGGCCTGATCGCACCCGCGTTTTTCTGGATTGCCGGCTTTGTACGGGCGCATGTAACGGCCACAAAATCCAAACCTGCATGGCCTGCGTGCAAACGCCTGCTGATGGTGTTGCTGATCGGCTACGCGATGCATGTGCCATGGCACTCGCTACTCATCGCTGATTCGTGGCGTGAAGCCTGCAAGGTTGATGTGCTGCACTGTCTCGCAATCAGCGGTATGTTGATACTACTGGCCGAACGCTTCGGCCGCTGGCGCAATGTGGCGGCTTTAGTGTTACTCGTTTTCTTTGTCGGCTTGCAAAAATCAGCGGAGAACTGGCGCACAGGAGTGCTCTTCATCGACCAGTATTTCAATCGCAGCCAAGGCTCATTATTCGCACTCTTTCCCTGGGTCGGCTTCGGGCTCGCGGGATTTTTGACACGCAGCCTGTGGGATGGAGTCGTGGACCGATTGCTACCTGGCATCTTCATCTTGGGGTCATTGCTGGCTTTCGCTCCGTATTCGCTTTGGCAAGGTGGTGCGCCGGGGTTTTTCATGGAGCGTCTTGGCTGGGTAATCATGGCTGCCGTATGGGTAGCCATTTTGGCGGATCGAATCAGCGCCGCCACCGGCTGGCTACAGCTCGCAGGCCGTGAATCGCTGCTGCTCT
>CANIZT010000019.1 GCA_947471905.1 Verrucomicrobiaceae bacterium | reverse complement strand
GGCGTGCATGCCCATGGCCGCCGCTACAGCCCGTATGGCCCGCAAAACTATCCCGATGAGATCAAGAAGACCCGCGAGATGACCGCGCTGCGCGATGATTTGATCCACAACGTCGCCAGCAGCAAAACGACCGAGATCAAAGTCGATGACAGCAAGACCCACGTGCTACCACCTGTGCCGACGAACTACGCACCGAGCGCGAAGAACGGCAGCGAGAAGTATCTTTATGGCGAGGAGGCTGTGAAGTCCCTCACCGTGCCGGAGGGCTACAAGGTCGAGCTTTTCGCCTCCGAAAAAGAATTCCCGAACCTCGCGAACCCGATGCAGATGAGCTTCGACAACAAAGGCCGCCTGTGGGTCGCCACGATGCCGACGTATCCGCATTACCGCGCTGGTGATGCGATGCCGGACGACAAGCTGCTCATCTATGAAGACATCAACGGCGACGGCAAAGCCGACAAGGAAACCGTCTTCGCGGACCATCTGCATCTGCCCATCGGCTTCGAGTTCGCTCCAGATGGAGTGTATGTGACGCAGGAGCCCAATCTCGTGCTCATCCGTGACACCAACGGCGACGACAAAGCCGACAGCATGGAGATCGTGCTCGGTGGCTTCGACACGCATGACACGCATCACGCCATCAGCGCCTTTACCGCCGATCCAAGCGGTGCCTTCATGCTTTGCGAAGGCGTCTTCCTCCACTCAAACATCGAAACTCCCTACGGCCCCGTGCGTTGCGTCGATGGTGGCTTCTTCCGCTACAGTCCGCAGCGTGGCCAGCTTGAGCGCACCATCCAGATGAGCATCCCAAATCCATGGGGCTTCACGTTTGATCAATGGGGCCAGGATTTCCTGCTGCACACTTCCGGCACGACGATGAACTGGGCGCTGCCTGTCGAAGTGAAGCCCGCCTTTGGCAGCAAGACGCCATCCACTGCCGATCTCGTCCCACCAGACCACAAAGTGCGTCCGACCAGCGGCCTCGAAATCGTCAGCAGCCGCCACTTCCCCGACGAAGTGCAGGGCGACCTCATTTACGGCAACGCCATCGGTTTCCTCGGCGTGAAGCAGGTGAAAATCGAAGACGACGGCACCGGTTGGAAGACCGCGCATCGCCATGACTTGCTGAAGAGCACCGACGGCAACTTCCGTCCCGTCGATCTCGAATTTGCACCTGATGGCAGCCTCTACGTCATCGACTGGCACAACGTGCTCATCGGCCACATGCAGCACAACGCCCGCGATCCCCTGCGCGATCATGTGCATGGCCGCATCTACCGCATCACCTATCCGAGCCGCCCGCTCGTGAAGGCCGCGCCCGTTGCCGGAGCACCCATCGCTGCGCTGTTGGAAAATCTGAAAGCTCCAGAGCTGCGTGAGCGCTACCGCACTCGCCGCGAGCTGCGCGGTCGTCCCGCCAGCGAAGTGCTGCCTGCTGTCAAAGCCTGGGCTGCCGAGCAAAAAGACACGCACGCCAAGCTCGAAGCCCTCTGGACCACCTGGGGCCTCAATCAGGCCGATGAAGGCCTGCTGCGCGAACTCCTCGCCTCCAGCGACTTCCACGCCCGCGCCGCCGCCGTTCGCGTGTTGCGCTACAACACGCACCGCATCGCCGATCACGTCGCTTTGCTCGAAAAAGCCGCCAGCGACGAAAACGGCCGCGTGCGCCTTGAGGCCATCGTCGCCGCCTCCTGGCTGCCCAACATCCCCGCCGCGAAAAACATCGTCGCCATCGCCTCGAAGCTCCCGCTCGACGATTGGAACAAAGCCGCCGCCAAAACTGCCGCAGATCGCCTCGCTGGCATCGTCGAAGTCGTGCGTCCCGAATACAAAGTCGTCCCGCCGCCCGCGCATCTCAGCGCTGTCGCCAAAGGCCAGTTCACCGCCGGCCAGGAAGTCTATTTCCGCGAAGGCCACTGTGTCACCTGCCATCAGCCGAACGGCGCCGGACTCGATCCCGCCTTCCCCAGCATCGTCAACAGCCCCTGGGTCACCAGCGACCGCGACCGCCTCATCAAGATCGCGATGTACGGCCTCATGGGCCCCATCAAAGTCGGCGACAAAGAATACAACGGTCAGGTCCCCATGACCCCCTTCGGCGGCATGCTCAAGGATGAGGAAATCGCCAACGTCCTCACCTTCGTCCGCAATAATTTCGGCAACAAAGCCGACCCCATCACCCCCGCCGAAGTCAAAGCCGTCCGCGCCGCCAACCCCGGCCGCATGATGCTCTTCACGACGGACGAGCTGCTGAAGCTGCATCCGATGAAGTGAGCGCTAGGAAGCGCAGTCAAGACGGCTGCGCCGGTCAAAGAATGGTCAAGAAGGTCAAGTGTGGCCTTCTTGGTCGGCTTTGCGCTCTGCCTGGTCCGGCTATTCTTTCCATGTGGGTGCTGGTCACATGCTGGTGGGAAATGGACATACAGGAAGTCCGAATTGGGCTCGTTTCATCCCGCCATGAAACGCATCCTCATCGCCTTGATCGGACTCGCATCGCTTACCAGTGCAGCGGACATGCGAAAGCCGAACATCATTCTCATCTTCACCGATGACCAGGGCTACAACGACCTCGGTTGCTTCGGCTCCACGAAGATCAAGACGCCGAACATCGATCGCATGGCGGCAGAAGGCATTCGACTGACGAGTTTTTACGCGCAGCCGGTTTGCGGGGTATCGCGTGCAGCTTTGATGACGGGGTCGTATCCCATTCGCGTCGCGGAGCCGGGCAATGTGAAGCGCCTGCACACCGTGCCGCATCCGCAGGAAGTTACGATGGCCGAAGTGTTGAAATCAGCGGGCTACACGACCGCGATCATCGGCAAATGGCATCTCGGATTGAATGGCGACGGTCCGGCGAACACCGATCCACCGACGATGCCGAATGCGCAGGGCTTCGACTACTTCTATGGCACGCCGATATACAACGGCGCGACCGTGCGCGTGCAAGACACGCCCATGCGCAGCCCCATCATACGCAATGACAAGGTCGTCGTACAGGCGGTCGAAAGCTGGGATCACATCACCGCCGACTACACGAGCGAGGCCATCGAGTGGATCGGGAAACACAAAGCGCAGCCCTTCTTCCTCTACCTCGCGCACAACCTCCCGCACATCCCACTCGGCGCATCGGAGAACTTCAAAGGCAAATCCGAATACGGTCTCTATGGCGATGCCATCGAGGAGATCGACTGGTCCACCGGCCAGATCCTCGACAAGCTCAAACAACTCGGGCTCGACGACAACACGCTCGTCGTTTTCACCTCCGACAACGGCCCGTGGGTCGAAACCACCCCCGGCATGAAGCCCGGCGGCAAACCCTTCATCCCGCGCGATCACTCCGGCACCGCCGATCCGTTGCGCGGCTGGAAAATGTCCGCCTGGGACGGCGGCTGCCGCGTGCCCTTCGTCGCTCGCTGGCCGGGGAAAATCCCAAGCGGACGCGTGAGCGATGGCATCTTCAGCACCATGGATCTGCTGCGCACCTTTGCCAGAATTGCCGCAGCAAAACTTCCAGACGACCGCACGCTCGATGGGCACGACGGCACGCGCTTTTTGACCGGCGACACAGACACCAGCCCGCGCGAAGACTACCTCTACTACACCGGCTGCCTGCTCACCGGCGTGCGCGTCGGTCCGTGGAAACTCGTGCTGCCGCGTTCGGCGAATCCACCCGGCACCGGCTGGTGGGGGCGCATGATCGAGGCCGTCAAAGAGCCGACCCTCTTCGATCTCAATGCCGATCCCGGCGAAACGACAAACCTCGCCAGCGAACATCCCGACGTCGTCGCGCGACTCATGCAACGCATCGAAAAAGCCCGCGCCGAACTCGGTGACATCGATCGCACCGGCAGCGGTGCGCGCTTCTTCGACCCAGGCGAGCGTCGTCTCGAAACCGAAGGCAAAAAGCAGGCGTCCTCGAAACCGCCGACCGCCACCTACGATGACTTCAAACCCGTCGGCAATCTGCGCTTCCGCTTTGAAAGTGATGCCATGGACGGCTGGACAATCTCCGAGGGCACCTTCGCACAAGTCGTCACCGACACGCCTTCGCTGCCGCGCTCGAAGGACCAGCCCTTCGCCCGAGAAGGCCGTCATCATCTGTCCACCGTCGCCCTCACCGATGGCCAAGGCGCGTCCGATACGCAAGTGGGAGTCATCGAATCGCCCGCGTTTAAACTCGAAGGCGATCAAGCCGCGTTCCTCGTCTCCGGCGGCTTCGATGAGGACAAGCTCTTCATCGCCCTCGTCGATGCAGACACCCATGACGCACTCATTCGCGCTGGCGGCGAAAACGACACCCGCCTGCGCCGCGTGATCTGGGACGTCTCAAAATGGAAGGGCCGCCACGTGCGCTTCCAAGTCGTGGATCACAAAACCGCCGGCTGGGGCCACCTAAACGCCGATGACTTTTCCGTGCAAGGAACGCTCGTTCCCTGATAGCCTCAACTTCCTATGAATCGCCTGTTCTCACTCTTCTTGTCGGTTATGGCCGTCTTCGCGTCGCCGCTTCCGCTCAAAGCGCGTCCGCCCAATTTTGTCGTCATCCTCATCGACGACATGGGCTACGGCGACATCGGTCCGTTTGGCTCGACGCTGAATGAAACGCCGCACCTTGATCGCATGGCCGCAGAGGGCATGACGCTCACCTCCTTTTACGTCGCCGCTCCATTGTGCACGCCGTCGCGCGCCGCCCTCATGACCGGCAGCTATCCGCGCCGGGTGGGGCTTGGCAAAGGATCGGGACACGTCGTGTTGTTCCCTGGGGATGCTCACGCCCTGCATCCCGACGAGATCACCATCGCCGAGGTTTTGAAGCCCGCGGGTTATGCCACGGGCTGCTTCGGCAAGTGGCACCTCGGCGACCAGAAGGGCTTTCTGCCGACCGATCAGGGATTCGACACCTACTTTGGCATTCCCTACTCGAACGACATGTGGGCCGGGCACGCCGACTGGGATTTCCCCGGCCTGCCGGTGATGCGTGATCACGAAATCGTCGATGAAATCAAGACGATGGAGAATCAGGGCACGCTGTGTCGGCGCTTCACGGAGGAGGCGGTGAAATTCATCACGACCAGCAAGGAGCAGCCCTTCTTCGTCTATCTGCCGCACGCCTTTGTGCATCATCCGCGTGCCGCGAGTCCTGAGTTCATGGCAAAGTCCAAGGACGAGACCGAGGCGCAGATCGAGGAGGTGGACTGGAGCGTCGGTCAGATCCTCGACACCCTGCGCAAGAATGGTCTCGCGGAAAACACACTCGTCCTCTTCACCTCCGACAACGGCGGCACGGCTGGCAACGTCAACAAACCACTGCGTGGCGGGAAAGGCAGCGCCTTCGAGGGTGGCATGCGCGAGCCCACCGTCGTCTGGCGTCCGGGCACGGTGCCCGCGGGCACACGCTGCGACGAGATTCTCACCTCGATGGACCTGCTGCCGACCTTTGCTCAAATGGCAGGCGCCAAGGCCCCGAGTGATCGCGTCATCGACGGCCGGGACATTACCCCGCTGCTCCGTGGTGAGCACGGAGCAAAGTCCCCGCATGATCGCTTCTTCTACCATCAGGGCGACACCCTGCGCGCCGTGCGGTCCGGCCCATGGAAGCTCTTCGTCAGCGGCGAGCTATATCAACTCCACGACGACATCAGCGAATCCAAAGACGTGGCCGCACAGCACCCCGATGTGGTCGCACGCCTAAAGCCAATGTTCGCCGCCTTCGAGAGCGATCTCGCCGCCAACTCGCGGCCTGTCGGCAAAACCCACGCCACGCGCACTCTTTTGCCACGCCCCGGCGTCGAGGGCGACGAAGCCTGGCGCCCGACGCTCGAACTCGGACCAAAGCCCAAGCCCGCGACCAAAAAGAATCGCAAGTAAGTCTACTTTTTCCGGAAATTGCCAACATCCACTTCGGCAACAAAGCCGATCCGGTCACGCCCGCCGAAGTCAAAGCCTTCCGCGACGTGAATCCCGGCCGCATGATGCTCTTCACCACGGACGAGCTGCTGAAGCTGCATCCGGTGAAGTAGCGGCTGCGTCGGAAGACGGCACCTCCTTGACCTCATTTCTTCGCCACTTCCTTCACGCGGATGCGGATGGGATTGGAGTACACGATGAAGGTGGCTTCTTTGGCCACGGCTTTAGCGGTGAGGTCTTTGACGAGCTTGTCGTTGTCGGTTTTGGCAGTGTCGGCGAGCTTGAGGGCGGCGGTGGCGGCTTTGACGAGTTCGGCTTTTTGAGGCGTGGTGTCGGCGTTGGCGTCGGCGAGTTTCTTCTGGGCTTCCTTCTGATTGCCGAGGGCTTTTTTGGCATCGGACTCGGCGGCGGCGAGTTCTTCGACGTTGCGGCGAATTTTCATCTTTGCAGGGCCTTGGAGGATGAAGCCGTAGTCGCCGGGGGCGAGTTTGAGTGTCTTCACATCGAGCGTGAACTTGCCTGCGACAGCTTTGGCGGCGATGTCGGCTTCGGGAGCTTTGGCGGCGTCGATGAGGCCGAGGGCTTTGAGTTTGAGGGCGTCGGCAAAATCGGCGTGGCGGGTGACTTTGAGCGGAATGTCGAGTTTGGCATCGGCAGCGACTTCGAGGATGTCCGTCTTCTCGGTTTGAATGAGTGCGGGTGAGGCCTGGGTGCTGACGCCAAGAGCGGGAGCGCCGGTAGTGCGGTAAAGGACGTTGTCCTTGGTGGCATCAGCCACAGGGAAGCTGACGAACTGGCTCTGTGGAATGCCACTGAGGATCGTGCCACCCGCAGGAGCATCGGCGGCGGCCTGGAAGGCGATGTAGCCGAGTGACTGGCCTTTGCCGATGAAGCCGCCGAGGCAGGTGACGCCTGCCGGGAGGTTTTCGGCCTTCAATTCGATGGGTTCACTGAGGGCGTTGCGATTGGGAGCGATGACTTCAAGAGCAGCGATGCCGTTGCGCGGGACATTGGCGCTGCCGAGATCGCCGGTCTTGGCGTTGGCGGCTTTGGGCAGCGTGGCGTTGATGGCGATGACGGGCGCTGGCTTGGGCGCTTCTTTGAGGATGCGGAGTTCAAAGGGGCGGGTGGAATTGAAGGCATCACTGATGGAGATGCGGAAGATGCCATCGGCTTTGGCTTCGAAGGCATATGAGGGATCGCGATTGGCGATGTTGATGCTCGGCGCAGGTGTGATGGCGGGCGCGTCGGCGACTTCGGCCTGCGCGGTGAGGGTTTCCTTGCCTGCGGCGTCTTTCTTGACGTTCTCGATGATGAGCTGCGGGTCGGTGGCGTGGCCGAGCTGGTGTGAGTGGACTTCGATGATGAATTTGTCGTTGGCTTTGAAAGCGAGGTCGAAGCTGCGAGCGAGGCCGTTGGGTGGAAAGGATTCTTTGATGGTCTGGCCGATTTGGACCGGTGTAATGGCACTGATGGGAGTGACTGGCCGAATGGCGGGTGCGTGGTCGGTGAGTGTGATGCGGAAGCCGTAATCGTCACCAGCACGGAACATGAGGTCGTTGAGGCGGAGGCGGTAGGTGGCGTCGGCTTTGGCGGTTAAGGAGAGGATTCCATCACGCATGTGGGCGAGTTCGCGGCCTGTGGGGGCGCTGAGAGTGGCGAGAAGTTCAGTGCGGGTGTCGAAACGGCGACCGCTGAAGGTGGCGTTGATGGTCTGGCCGGTTTTGGCATCGAAGGTGAACCAATGCGGCGTGGTAGCTTTGAAGCTGCCTTGAATCACGGAGTTGAGCGCGACTTTGAGGGCTTTGTCGGGCTTGGAGTTCGTGCCGGGGGAGTCGATGGCGTCGAGCGTGCTGATTTCGAAGACGCGTGGGTTGGAGACGCCGTAGCGACCGACAAAGCGGAGATCGTAGAGCGCAGATTTGAGGTCGGCGGGCAGGACGACGGAGAAGATGTTCGGCTTGGTGCTCTTGATCGCGATGGTGCGAGCAGGTGAGGCGGAATCGCTGAGGAGAATGGACTGCGGGCCATCAAGATCGGTACCGCGAAGCGTGAGTTCGACGGTGGCACCGGGTTTGGCACCGAGAGGAGAGATCGAGGTGAGCGCCGGTGTCGGGAAGGTGGCTTGCGAGAACGCTGGAGCAGCGAAGGCGATGAGGATGGCAAGCTGAAAACTGAGAACTGAAATTGGAGAATGAGGGCGTGGCATGGCGCGAGAGTTCATGGGCGGTGTGCAGTCCTGGGTTGGATTTTGAATGCGGATGAATTCATCCGCAGTCTTGGTCGGCGAGCGCGCGCTCTTAATGATTGAAGAGGAATTCCTTCGTGTTCAGCAAGGCCCACAGGATGTCTTCATAAGCTTCCTTTTTGCCTTTGAAGGCTTCGTCGCCGGTTTTGCCCGCAGATTTCTTGTCGAGATGTGTGTGGGCGAACTTGACTTCGTCGGCGTTGGGTTCGCGGCTGAGGGCGATGTGGTAGAGATCAGTGATCTTGTCATCGTCAGGACGAGAATCTTTGGTGAGCGTGTCGGCGCGGCCATTGCCACGGGAGAGCTGGGTTTGGATCTCGGCGGCGTTCAACAAGTGCAAGCTCTGCGCGAGGCTGGCTTCCTGCGTGCGCTCGCATTCGCAAGCACTGGAGGAATCGGGACGGCCGAAGACGCTGAGGAAGTAGTTGCTCTGGTTGTAGCTGTTGTCGGGAAGTGCGACGGCGCGTGTGCCGGGAGCCTGGCCGGCGAAATTGGTTTCGACATCGAGCAGCGTGTTGACGGAATCATAGAGCACCTCGGCGTTAAGGCGCTTCGGATAGTAGCGGCTGAAGTTCTGGCGGTCCTTGGCGTTGTATGTGTTCGGGATGGCGCTGAGCTGGTAGGTGCTGGAGTTCGTGATGGTGCGGATGAGTTTCTTCATGTCGTAACCGCTCTTCACGAAGTCGGCCGCGAGTGCGCTGAGCAGTTCCGGATTCACCGGTGGATTTGTTTCACGCATGTCGTCCTCGGGTTCGACGAGACCGCGATTGAAGAAGTGCTTCCAGTAACGGTTCACGAGCGTGTGGGCGAAGAATGGATTGTCCTTCTGGCTCATCCATTCGGCGAGCGCCTGACGCGGATCCTGCTCAGGTTTCAGCTTCAAGGCAGATGCGCCGAGGCTGGTGGGTGTGACGGCCTGCTTCGTGCGGATGTTGGTCGTTTGAGCGACGCCGCGTTTGTGGAAGATCATTTCTTCACCAGCGAAGGTTGAGGGTTTGCGGCTGACGTTGCTGAAAAACGCTGCGAAGCCGTAGTAGTCCTGCTGGCTCCATTTTTCGAAGGGATGATGATGGCACTGCGCGCACTGCATGCGGGTGCCGAGGAAGAGCTGCGCCACATCTTCCATCTGCTGCTTCATCTCCTTGACCTGACGATACCAGGCGACGGGCGGCTGCTGATCGATCTCGCCGGAGGCGGAGACGACTTCGCGCACGAACTGGTCGTAAGGTTTGTTGTCGGCGATGCTGTCGCGAATCCACGAATAGAAGAGATAACTGCCGCGGGCGAAGTTGGGCTGCGTGCGCTGATTGCGCAGCAGGGCGCTCCATTTGTTGGCGAAGAATTCGGCGTACTCAGGGCTGTCGAGCAGGCGGTCGATGAGGATGCTGCGCTTGTTGGCGTCTTTGGCGGCGAGGAAGTCCTTCATCTCCGGTGCGGTGGGCAGGCGGCCCGTGATGTCGAGCGTGACGCGACGCAGGAAGGTGCCGTCGTCGGCCATGTCGGAGGGCGGCATGCCGATGGTCTTGAGCTTGGCGATGACGAGATCGTCGATGTAGTTGCGCACCGCTGGCAATTTTTCCACGGGAGCACCGAGTGGCACGGTGGCGCGGAAGGTGCTGACTTTGCCCTGATAGCGGACCATCACGGCGACATCGCCAGGATAATCAAAGAGCTTCACGAGACCGGCTTCGGACGTTTCTGCCATACTCTTTTCATTCGGCTCATACAAAGCGCGGCGGGTGACATCGCGCATGCTGCCGTCGGTGTAATGCGCGGTGACTTTGAGCTGCTGCGAGGCTTTGAGCGGCATCGTGAGCTTCGCGGGCTCGACGCTGATGCTGGCCATCTTCGGATCGGTGTCCTTGCCATAGGGCATGCCTTCGCGAATCCAGCGGACGAGGTCAGCGTAGTCTTCGGAGTTCGGATCGAGCTTCTTACCACCGCCATGTGGAAGCTGTGCCGTGCCTTTGGTGAGGAACAGACTCTGCTCCGGCGATGCGGGGAAGATACGACGACCACGCGCTTCCTTCACGATGTGCTCATAGTCTTCCTGCGGCTCAAAGCCGAGCAGCGAGAGCTTGAAGCCGTTCTGGCCGCCTGACTTGCCATGACAGCCGCCGGAGTTGCAACCGCCCTTGGTGAGGATGGGCACGATATCGTTGGCGAAGTTCAGAGGACGCGGTGCTTCCGCAGCGAAACAAGGCGCAGCGGCTGATAAGGCGGCGAGGAGGGTAAGGCGTGACAGGTTCATAACGAGATGAACCTACGGGCTGAGAATGGGAATCTTGTCTGCGAATGGCAGTTACTAGATACATGGCCGATCAGGGAGTCTGAATCTCCAACTGCTTGCAGATGGCACGAGCAGTGTTGTCTTTTACCTCGCGGTGCCTCGGGACACTGGTGATTTTCCGATTGGCTGGATTCCACCAGATCGAATGATTGCCGCCTTCGCGATAAAGCTCACATCCATACCGACGCAAATGCCGCTCCAGATCAACGAGCTTCATGCAGCGAGAACGAGCGTGCGCTTCACACTTTGCTGACTGCGAGTTTGATCCGAAAGCTCACGCTGGCATTCGAGAACGAGCTTGAGCGCATCCATCAGGTTTGTTTCGGCCTCTTCGAGGGTTTCACCCTCGGAGATTGCGGCAGGAATTTCTTCGACCCAGCAAGTGTAGCCGCCTTCGGCAGCGGGTTCATAAACAGCGGTGAGCTTCATGACCGGAGAATAAATGTAATTGAGGCTTGCTTCAAGGGTTAGAATTTTGTGAGCAAGCAGGATACGGTTTAGACTGCCCTGGCTTCAAACCGCCAACATGCTCAATCGTCATCTTGTAATCCTTGTGGCCCGGATTCATGAAGAAAGCAGTATCACCAACCATTCCATGCCCATCTTCAGCACGGAGAATGACGGTGATCATGCGATCCGAGCCCATGCTGGCGCTGCCAATGATTTCCGCTTTGGAGGGCGTGGTTTGTTCCTTTTTCGTGGCACAGGTTGTCAGGCCGAGTGCAAGCAGAGTGAACAAGAAAACCTGCATAAACCTCACACCAACTCCGCCATCGGCAGATTACCATCCACGAGATACTGCGGTCTGCCGGTGAGATCGGTGAGCGTGGCTTTGGTCACGTCGATGCCCATTTGCTTGTACAGCGTGGCAAAGACTTCACCGAAGGCAACGGGGCGGTCGGTTGGCTCGCCGGCTTGTTTGTCGGTGGCACCGATGACTTGACCGTGGCGCATGCCGCCGCATGCGAGCAGTGCTGAGGCGACACGTGGCCAGTGATCGCGACCACCTTTGGGATTGATCAAGGGTGTGCGGCCAAATTCGCCCCAGACGACGACGGACACGTCTTTATCGAGGCCACGCTCATGCAGATCAGTGATGAGAGCGGTGAGGCCGCTGTCGAGCAGTGGCAGATCCTCGCGGAGTTGACCGAAGTTATTGGAATGATAATCCCAGCGGCTGAAGGCGAGCGTGACGACACGCGCACCGGCTTCGACGAGTCTGCGTGCGGCGAGGAAGTGCTCGGGGAGACGTGGACCACCGTCATCACGGTTGCGGTTCTCGCCTTTGCCGTAACGTTCGACAATGCGCGGGTCTTCGCGGCTCAAGTCGAGTGCGTGCAGCAGCTTGGGGCTTGTGAGCACATTGAGCGCCTGCTCATTAAAGAAATCCACGCCGCCCATGAGGCCGGTAGCATCAAGATCGCGGCGCAGGTTATCAAAACTATTCAGCAGCGTCTTGCGGTCACCGAGACGATCAAGCGTGATGCCATTCAAAGACATGTCCTCCGTGCCACCGCCGCGATTCGGCTGGAAGGGCGCATGCGCGACGCCGAGATAGCCCGGCTCGCCCGTTCGTGCCCAAGGCATGTGGCCCATCTTGGGCGCGAGGCCGACGAAGGCGGGCATTGCAGGATTCACGCTGCCTTCGAGCTTGGAAACAATGGAACCCATAGAAGGCCAGCCGCCGGGTGGCTGACGCTTCGCGCTGCGTCCGGTGAGGCACTGGAAGGCATCATGGCCGCTGTCGCAGTCGGCCAGCGAGCGGATGATGGTGCACTTGTCCATCATCTTGGCGAGACGCGGCAGATGCTCACAGATTTGGATGCCGGGGACATTGGTCGAAATCGGTTTGAACTCGCCACGGATCTCGCTCGGCGCATCGGGCTTCATGTCGAACATGTCCTGATGGCTAGGACCACCCGGCAGGAAGATCATGATCACTGCCTTGTGCGACTTGCCGACTTTCTGCGCCGACTCGGCACGCAGCACGTCATTCAACGAAATGCCGCCCATGGCGAGGCCGCCGATTTTGAGGAAGTTGCGACGCGATACTCCATCGCAAAAGCCGCCGCTGGGTTGTGAGTAGATGTTGAGCATGCGAAAACCTACGGGGTGACAGACGCGACTCTTGCCAGACCGGCAACACGTTCTGCGTTTGCTTCAACACATGAGCGGACTGATCGGACACACGATGTATGGCATCCTCGCGGCGAAAGCGGCGAAAGGACGCGGCTTGCCGATCACGCCGATCATTGAGCGGCATCTGCCGAGCTTCCTGTGTGGCGCGTATCTCGGCTGTGACATTCAAGTCATGCCCGAGGCCGTGTGCGTTGATACCGGACGCGAGGTTGGCTTCGGCACGGTGCCGTTGGAGAAAAGCCCGATCACCGGCGGTGTAGTGAAACCGTGGTCGCTGGAGCACAATGGGCGAAAATATCGGCCCAAAGAAATTCACGAGCTGTTTTATGGTCGTGCGCATCTCGTCTTTGGCTGGACGAAGACGGAAGTGAATTTGCGTGTGCCGTGTGATCATCTCGCCGACTACTGCGCGCGGGCGATTCGCGATGACATGACCTCGGAGCGCGGTCTGGCGTATGCTTTGGGCTGGATGGTGCACATCGTCGGCGATTCGCTGATCAAATCGATCCAGCCCGGCATTCGCATGCATTTGCTCGACGGCGTTTACACGCCGCGAAACCGCATCGTACAGGATCAATTCACGTTTCACACCATTGGCGGCGAATTGGGCATCGATTGGCCCAAAACCTTCCGCGACATGGCCGCGACACCCGTGGAGGCCATTCAGCCGCACTACATGCGTATCGGCGATAAGCGTGGCGATCTCGCGCAACTCTTCGATGACGGCTGGAAGCCCGAATTGCAGCCGCTACTGGCCGCCGTGCTCGCTGAGAACCGCCGCTGGCTCCCGCATCACACCGAGGACGTTTTGCGTGTCGTGCAGCGCGACAGCGAGGAAGCCAAGCGCGTCAGCGGTGGCCTCGAATTCGACGCGATGATCCAGATGGCCGAGAGCGCTGACATGCGCGGCACTTTAGTAACCATCGCCGAGCAATGCGCCGATTTGATGGAGCAAACCATCGCGCAAGTGCCGCAGTGGCGTGTTTTACCTCGACTCTCCGCACAAGGCTGGAACCAACTCAAACGCCCATGAAACACCTCATCACTCTCTTCCTGCTCATCACTGCATCGCTTCACGCAGCGGATGGCAAACTCATCATCACCTACTTGAACATGCCGGAACACGGACTCGCCGTGGTGGTGCAGACACCATCAGGAAAGACCTGGATGATCGACACAGGTCATCAATCCGACAAATACGATGCCGGACGCGACACCATCGAGCCTTTTCTCAAAGCACGCGGCATTACACAGCTCGACGGCATCGCCATCAGCCATCCGCATGGCGATCACTACGGTGGCGCGATGTGGTTACTCGATCACATGCCCGTGAAGACCTTCGTGGACACCGGTTATGCCGCACGTGGCTTCTCTCTGGCCTACAACCGCATCCGCCAGCACGCGCAGGAGCGCGGCGCGAAGTACATCGCCGCCACCGAGGGCGACAAACTTGACTTTGATCCCTCATTGACCGTGGAAGTGCTCTCGCCGCCCAAAGCGATGCACAACACCGACACCGATCCCGCCAAAATCAGCGAGCACGGCCTGCTGAACACGAACTCGCTCTTCCTGCGTATGCAGCATGGCAAGAACGTGATCTTCTTCCCCGGCGACGCCTATGGCACCGGCCAGCGCTATGTTTTGGAGAAAACGTCGGCTGAGAGATTGAAAGCGGCGGTCGTCACCGCACCACACCACGGCTTCAACACGCATCCAGAATTTGCCGCCGCTACAAAGCCGAAGTTCGCCATCGCTTCATGCCTCGACTTCTACGCCGGAAGCGAAGTCCCATCACCCGGCGAGAAGCTCACCAAGCAGTTCGAGCCGCTGGGCACGCAGGTCTTTGTAACCGCATGGCATGGCAACATCGAGATCACGTCCGATGGCGTTGATGTGACGGCAAAGACGGAGCGAAAAGGTAAGTGACCCAAATCACGTCAGCCCCGCAATCGGCGATCCCATATAGAGCGTGTGAGGGCGGCCGGTGAAGTCGTGCCACATGAGGTCGCGTGGCAGTCCGAGCGCTTCGTAAATCGTGGCGGCGAAGTTTTCGGGCGTTTGGGCATCGCTGATGGGATAGCCGCCGATTTTATCGGTCTCGCCGATGACGCGACCGCCTTTGATGCCACCACCCGCGAGCAAGATGCTCTGGGCGTGCCCCCAGTGGTTGCGGCCGGGCAAGGCGGTGGCGCTGAGTGAGCTGATCTTCGGCGTGCGGCCAAATTCGCCGCCCATGACGATGAGCGTGTCCTTGAGTTGGCCGCTGGCATCGAGGTCTTCGATCAAGGCGCTCACGGCTTGATCCATCGGCGGCAGAAGGAAGTTTTTCAGGTTCGGGAAAGCGGACTGATGCGTGTCCCAACTCTCGTTGTTGCCGAGATTGACCTGCACGAGGCTCACGCCGCTTTCCACCAGCCTGCGGGCCATGAGCAGCGACCAACCGAAGCTGTGGCGGCCATAGCGGTCGAGCATTTTGGGATCGACCTTTTCCAAGCTGAAGGCGTCATGCACTTTGCGATTGGAGAGGAGCGAGATGGCGGCCTGGCGCGAGGAATCGAAGCCCGCATCACCGGCGAGGTCGGTGAGATTGTCGGTTTGTTTTTCGAATGCATCCCGCAGCGACACGCGGTCCATCACGCGGTCCAGCGTGAGGCCCTGCGGCAGTGAAAGATGCGGTGCCTGGAAGTGCATGGAGGGATCTTTTTCAAAGCCACGCTCGTGATGAAATAGATACTGCGGGTAGGCCCCATAGTGCTTCGGATGGTAAGGCGACATCTCCAGAAACCACGGATCATTTTGAGAGCCGAGCATGCCACCAAACTGACCTGCCAGTGTGCGCCCTGAGTTATGCACGATCTTATCCGGCAGCACGATGGCCGGCGGGAGGTTGTCCTTACGCTTTGGCAGCAACGCGGTGGCCAGCGCGGCGATGGATGGATGATCAGACTTCTTCGGCTTGCTCGGATCAAAACCCAGTGGCGTATCACTGCGGCCCGTGAGCATGATGTGATGCGCCAGCGAGTGGTCGCTGCTCGGGTGCGTGAGCGAGCGCACCATCGACCACTTTTCGGAGATACGTGCGAGATTGGGCATGTGCTCGCAGATGTGCGTGCCGGGCGTGCGCGTGCGGATGGGTTTGAACTCACCGCGAATTTCCATCGGAGCATCCGGCTTCATGTCGAAGCTCTCATGCTGCGCGAGGCCACCCGAGAGGAAGATGTAGATCACCGACTTAGCCCGTGGGGGTCGCGCTGCTGGAGCCGAGAGCGCCTGCAAAGCCGTGAGATGATTCATCCCGAGACCCAATAAACCAACCGCACCCGCCTGAATCACTTCACGGCGGCCGATGGGATGTGTTGGATGCGGCAAGGACATGTGCGTTGAAGTACGCCCCGCTGTCGCCAAGCCTTTCCAAACACCTACTTTCGGTTCCAGGCACCGAGCTTGGCCTTATAGTCGGCTGGGTTGGCTCCCGCCGCGGTTTGACGCAGCACTTTGGTCACCACCAGCACGCCAGACTGCATGACCACGCGGAGATCTGCTTCGTCGCCTTCTTTGAGAGTCAGACCCTCGGGTAGTGTGGTCTTAATCGGGGCCATGGAAGTGCCTACGCTCTAAAATGAGTCGAGGCAAGCCACGTCTCCGCCTCAAATCAGCTCCGGCATCGGCTGCCAGGAGTCGGCGAGATACTGCGGACGACCGGTCAGATCGTTGAGCGTGGTCTTCACGGTGTCGATGCCCATGTGCTTGTAAAGCGTGGCGAAAACCTCGCCGAAATGCACGGGGCGTTCGGTCGGCTCGCCGCCGAGTTTGTCGGTGGCGCCGATGACCTGGCCGGTGCGCAATCCGCCACCGGCGAGCAAAGCGCCGCCCACTCGCGGCCAGTGATCGCGGCCACCGTCTTTGTTAACGATGGGTGTGCGGCCAAACTCGCCCCAGGCGACGACGGCGACGTCTTTGTCGAGACCGCGCTCGTGCAGATCCTCGACGAGAGCGCTCATGCCTTGATCGAACAGCGGCAGGTGGCGGAGAAGCTGCGGGTAATTGTTGTCGTGGAAGTCCCAGCGGCCGAAATTCAGCGTCACCACGCGTGCACCAGCTTCGACGAGACGACGTGCAAGCAGGAAGTGCTCAAGGTTCATCGGCGCACCATCGCCATAGTTCTTCGGGTCGCCTTTGCCGTAGCGTTCGCGTGTTTTGGCTGTCTCCTTGCTCAAATCGAGCGCGGTGAGCAGTTTGCTCGACGTGAGCACGTTCAGCGCCTGTTGATTGAAGGCGTCCATGCTGCCGACGAGACCGCTGGAGTCCAGTTCGCGACGGAACTTGTCGAAACCGGTGAGCAGCGAGCGACGGTCTTCGAGGCGGTCGAGCGTGATGCCGTTGAGCTGGAGGTCATCCATGCCCGCGCCATTCGGACGGAAGGCTGCGTGGGTGTTGCCGCAGTAGCCTGGATGTCCTGGCGAACCGTAAGGCGGATGACCGGCCTTCGGAGCGAGTCCAACGAAGGACGGAATGGCGGGATCAGCCTGACCCTTGAGCTTGGAGATGACAGAACCAAACGAAGGTGGGTCAGAAAGGCGGCCGGTGGGCGCACCACCACCGTTCGGAGGCGGTGCTTTGCCAGTGTAGCAGATGAAGCTGTCGTGAGCGCCGTTCGGACTGCCGTACATGCTGCGGATGGGCACCAGCTTGTCCATGATCTTGGCAAGACGCGGCGCGTGCTCGGAGATGTGGATGCCGGGAACGGCGGTCTTGATGGGTTTATAGGGGCCGCGGATCTCCAGCGGCGCATCCATCTTCAAATCATACATGTCCTGATGCGGCGGAGCGCCGCACATGTAAATCATGATCACCGATTTGAAGCTGCGGCCCGTTTTGGCCTCTGCTTCGGCTTTCAACAGCTCCGGCAACGACAATCCGCCCATGGCGAGGCTGCCGATGCGCAGGAAGTCACGACGCGAGACGCCGTCGCAGAGTTTGCCGTGGGATTTGCCGGAGAGGGTGAGCATTTGAGCGTCAAAATAAGCACTCAACGTGCCGGAACTATCATCAAAACCACGTTATGTGCCGGTCATGCGCCGCACGCTTCTCAGCCTCATGTCCCTCACACTTGCCGTCTCCGCCGCCGATTTGAAATGGTCGCAGCTTCCGCCGCTGCCTGATGCAAGAGGCTTCGCGGGTTCGTTCGCGGGTGTGAGCGGCGGTGCACTTATTGTCGCCGGCGGCACGCATTTCATCGACAAGATGCCGTGGGAAGGCGGCACAAAGCTTTGGTATGACACTGTCTTCGCGCTCGACAAATCAGACGGCCAGTGGCGCATCACCGGCAAGCTGCCGAAACCGAGTGGCTACGGCGTGAGCATCACCACGTCGGAAGGACTCGTCATCGTGGGCGGCGGGAATGCAACGGAGCACTTCCGCGAGGTGTTCTGGCTCGACAACAAGGCGTCACTCGCGCCGCTGCCGAAGCCGTGCGCCTTCATGAGCGGTTGCGTGCTGGATGACGTGATCTACATCGCCGGCGGCATCGAAACGCCGACAGCGACGGGTGCGATGAATACTTTCTGGTCGCTGCACTTGAAGAAACTCGGCGCGCAATGGCAGGAACTCCCCCCCTGTCCCGGCAAACCGCGCATCCTCGCTTGCATGGCAGTAGCAGATAGCGCAGTGCATCTGTTCAGCGGTGCCGCATTGCATGCAGGCAAGGATGGGAAACCGGAGCGCGAGTGGTCGAATGACGCGTGGCGTTTCAAACCGGCTTCCGGCTGGGAAAAACTGCCCGACATGCCGCGTGTGGCCGTTGCAGCGCCGAATCCGGCTTCGGTGATCGATTCAAAGATTCTCATCCTCGGCGGCGATGATGGCGCGTTGGTGAACTTCGAGCCGAAAAGCAAACATCCCGGCTTTCCGCGTTCGATTCTGGCCTTCGATGTGAAATCACAAACATGGAGCAGGGCAGGGGAGGTCCCGTTCTCTCTTGTCACGACGAATGCCGTGCTCTGGAGAGATCAGATCATCGTCCCCGGCGGTGAAGCACGTCCAGGCGTGCGTTCGCCTCAAGTTTGGTCCGCGCCGATCAAGTGACTCATAGAGTCCGCAGCATCGTCAGGGTCTCAGCGAGTTGCTTGTGGCCTTCTTTGGCGGTGAGACGCGGAAATTTGCCGTTCAGCATCACCAGCTTGCCGTTACGTGTCAGCATCAGCTTGCGCTCTTTGATTTCAATATCGCTGATACCTGCATGCGCGGCGGCGAGGCGGATGGCGGCGCAGGTCAGCATGTTTTGCACGGAGTGTGGCAGTTTTTCGCCGAACTGATCGCGCCATTGCGCTTCGAGGTCTTCCAGCTCCTTGCGTGTCATGATCTCGCCAAGCTGGCGATACGCGGCGATGCGCAGTTTCGGATCTTCAATGAACGGGGCGGGCAAAAAGGCCGGTGTAGAGGTTTTGTCGGCCTGCATCATCATGGATTCGCTCATGACGAGGAAATCGGCGCGCAGACCGACTTCGACGGGACGCGCCACACGACGGCCCTGCATGCGGGCGACGCTTTGTTTGAGCATCTGGCAGTACAAATCGAAACCCACCGCCGCGATGTGACCGCTCTGCTCGGTGCCGAGCAGATTGCCCGCGCCGCGAATCTCCAGGTCACGCAGCGCGATCTTGAAGCCGCTGCCGAGGCCGGCGTATTGCTTGATGGCATTCACACGCTTGCGCGCATCGCCTGCGGTCACGGCATCGCGTGGCAGCAGCAGATACGCATGCGCCTGCACGCCACCACGGCCCACACGACCGCGAAGCTGATACAAATCGGCCAGACCAAAGCGATCTGCGCGATCGATGATGATGGTGTTCGCGTTCGGAATATCGACACCGCTCTCGATGATCGTGGTGCAGACGAGCACGTCGGCATCGCCATCAACAAACGTGTGCATCACGTCCTCCAACAGCTCCTCATCCATCTGCCCGTGACCGACGATGACACGCGCACGAGGACACAGATCACGAATGCGCTGCGCTGTCTTCTCGATGGTCATCACGCGGTTGTGCAGGAAGAACACCTGTCCACCGCGCTCAATCTCTGCTTCAACGGCCTCTTTGATCGTGCGCTCGTCATACGGACAGATCATCGTCTGCACCGCCTGCTTGTTTGGCGGCGGCGTTTCGATGGTGCTCATGTCACGCATGCCCATGAGCGCGAGATACAGCGTGCGGGGAATCGGCGTGGCGCTGAGCGTGAGCACATCGACGAGGCGGAACAGGTCTTTGAAGCGTTCCTTGTGCTTCACACCGAAACGCTGCTCCTCATCAATCACGGCGAGGCCGAGATTCTTGAAACGCACGTCTTTGGAAATGACACGATGTGTGCCGACGACAACATCGACCGTGCCTTCAGCGATGCCGCGCACGATTTCGCGTTCGCGATGCGCGGGAGTGAGGCGGCAGAGCATTTCCACGGTCACGGGGAACTCGCTCATACGCTGACGGATGTTTTCGGTGTGCTGACGTGCCAGCACGGTCGTGGGCACGAGAATCGCCACCTGCCGTCCGCCCATCACGGCCTTGAAGGCCGCACGAATCGCCACCTCCGTCTTGCCAAAGCCGACATCGGCGCAGAGCAGGCGGTCCATCGGCTTTTCGGCCTCCATGTCGCGTTTGATCTCCTCCGTGCAGCGGAGTTGATCCGGTGTTTCGCGATACAAAAAAGATTCCTCGAACTCGACCTGCCATTTCGTGTCCGGCGGATGCGAATACGCCTTCAGCGTCTGCCGTTCCGCCGCCACGCTCAGCATGCGGGTGGCGAATTCCTCCACGCTTTTCTCCGCGCTTTTGCGCGTCTTCTGCCAGCGCGCCTCACTGAGCTTGCTCAAGGCCGGTGCTTTGCCGCCGACACCGACGTAGCGTGTGACCATGTGCGCATGCGCCACTGGTACAAACAGCTTTGCGCTCTCCGCATAATGCAGCACGAGCACTTCCTCGCGTTTGCCTGAATCACGTACTTCGATGCCGCCGTAGCGTGCCACGCCGTGCTCGGAATGCACCACGGTGTCGCCTTCGCGCAGATCGCGCATCACATCGCGTGCTTTGCGCAGCACCTCGGCCTCATCGAGCTTGGAGCCGCGCACGCGGCGAATCTGCTGATGCCGCCCAAAGATCTCCGCGCCGGTCAAAACCGCCAGCTTGGCCGCTGGAACGGTGAAGCCGCGATACAGCAGGCCCAGCTTCGTCTCCAACGACGACGGCAATCCACTTTGGAGTTCGCCGAAGCGCTCACGTTCCGCCTCGTTGTGGAAAAAAATAACCGTGCGCCAGCTAGCCTCATGCCATTCGCGAATCTGCCGGGCGAAGTGTGCGCGCCGCGCTTCATGCAGCACGAAATCGGACGCATCGAAGACACCGAGCGGATTTTCGTGAATCGCCGCCGAAAAATCCTCCATGCCCTCGACGGGCGCGGCACCGCTTATGATGCGCGCATGCGCCGCTGCCTCACAGTCGATGGTAATGATGAAATCATCCTGCCGCAGATGCTCGCGCACAAGCGCTGCATCCTCCGCGTTCTCATTCATGCGCAGGATCACTCCCACATGATCCAGGCGCTTGATGGACGATTGATTATGCAGATCGAAGGCGCGGATGGATTCGATCTCGTCATCGAAAAACTCCAGCCGCAGCGGTTCTTCCGCCTGCCAGGTGAAAAAATCCACGATGCCTCCTCGCCGCGCGAATTGACCGCGCTCCGTGACCACGGGCACGCGCTCGAAGCCTGCCTCGCCCAGATCACGCAGCAGCGCTTCCACATCCAGTTTCGCGCCGACGGCCAGCGACTTGCGTTGACTTGTGATCTCCGCCAGCGCCGGCGCAGGCTCATCCAAGCTGTCCGCGCACAGCACCATCACCGGCGCTTCGCCCGCCATCATGCGGCCGAGCACTCCGGCACGTTCCGCCAGCAGTTCAGGATCAATCAGCGCATCGTTCACCACCTGCCCGAGGCGCGGGAAATACAGTGCCGGACACTGCCACACGCCCAACTCGGCATGCACATGGTCCTGCGTTTTCACGTCCGCGCAGAGAATCCACACACGGCGCCCCGCCATCGCTTTCTCCGCATGCCGCACCATCAATGCCGCAGCAAAACCAAAGGCCTGCGGCGTCACATGATCAAGCACGCAATTCGGTTCACCTAGACGCCGCTGAAACTCCGTTGCGGCCAGCGTCATATCCACAAGGCCGAGCGCATCCCCCCGCGCACGTCCTGAAGGGTGTGGTGGTTTTCGAGTCGCAGCCTTCTTCACGCCGCGATGTTTGGGGGGGCGCTTGATGGGGTCCAAAACAAAAGCGCCGGGTGGCGCACCCGGCGCAGCAATGAGCGTGCGCGCATTGAATGCGCAAGAGCGAACGTGGCCTGCTGCTGCAGGTCGCGCGGTTACTCACCGCACCGGCTGCGGCTGGTAGGGATACCAGCGGCCCTGATACCACTGGCCCTGTGGCTGCTGAGGTGGATATGGGTAGGCCTGTTGCTGTTGCGGATACTGCGGAGCGTATTGCTGCTGAGGATAAGCCTGCTGCGGCGGATACTGCGCCGGGTAAGGCTGCTGTTGGTAACCTTGAGGTGGATAATACGGCTGCTGGGGCTGCGGTGCAGACTGCTGATGACTGCCCATGGCGTTCACACCTGCTTTGGCAATGCCCCCCGTGGCTTTGATGGTGGCTCCTGCCACCGTGCCTGCCGCTCCTAATGGAACTGTGATCAACGAACAACCGGTGAGGCTGAAACACAGCATGATGTAGGCTAGGAGGAGACGCATGTAGCCGCAGATAGCAGTGATCGAGCGCTTTGTCATCCAAACTGCCGCCAGAACATCACAATGGAAATGATCAGTCCAATCGCTGTGATGACATGCCGCACCCGCTGCGGTGCGATGCGCTGGGAGTAATGCGCGCCGAAGTAGTAGCCGATCAACGCACCCGCCGTCAGTGCCAGCGCCTGCGGCCAGTTCACCATGCCTGCGGCAATGAACCATGTGGCCGCCACGACATTGATGAGCGAACCGAGCAGGTTCTTCAGCGCATTCATCTCATGGATGTGCGTCATGCCCATGAAGCCGAACGAGGCCAGCATCAGAATGCCGATTCCTGCGCCGAAAAATGCGCCGTAGATCGCCACGGGCAGTTGCAGCGCGATGGAAAACCACAGCGCCTTCGATTTCGACTCCGTCGCCGACTTGCGCAGGAATCCCTGGAGGAAAAACAGCACCGTGGCGAAGAGCACGAGGAACGGAATGAGCTTTGAGAACTGGTCATCACTCGTTTGCGTCAGCAGCCAGCTCCCGATGCACGCGCCGAGCACGCCCACCGGGATGAACCAAGCCAGCCAGTGACGGATCGCCTTCAAATGCCCGCGAAAGCTCACAATACTGCCCGCCGTGCCAATCACGAGCCCCACCGTACTCGTCGCATTCGCCATCACCGGCGGTGTGCCGCACATCAGCAGCACTGGAAACGTCACAAGCGTCCCACCGCCCGCGATCGCATTGATCGCGCCAGCGGTGCAGCCTGCAGCGCTCAAGCCGATGATTTCAAGCCAAGTCATGAGTTGCCATTAGCAATGGCCACTCACTTCGCCTTCGGATTCTTCAGAAAATACAGCCGCCCATCCTCGGCACCGATGAGCAGATCAGGCAGACCATTCGCATCCCAATCGACGGGCGTGGGACTTGTGTCGTGGCCTTCAATGTTGCGGTCGCTGACGTTGCCTTGGCTTTCAAAGAGGATGAGGCCGTCTTTCTCGCCGGACTGGCGGAGAAACTGGGCGTTTTGGCTGTTGAGGAGGATGTCGAGTTTGCCGTCGCCGTCCCAATCCATGAGGCAGAGTTTGCGACGACCGCTTTTACCGGCGGTGCCAGCGTTGAGTTGAAGGAGTTTGCCATTCGCGTCGGCGAAGATGCGTTGCGGAGGTTGTTGGCCGGTTTTTGTACGCTTGAAGAACGCAAGGTAGCCTTCGTGGTCGAGCATGACGAGATCGGTGAGGCCGTCCTTGTTCCAATCAATTGCGACGGGCGTGGTGCGCCATTGCGTGAGCAACGCTTTGCCTTCGGGACGCAGCCAGCCCCAGGCGAGTTTGGGCTGCTCGCCGTTCCATTCGACTTCAACGGGCTTTTCAGCGGCGAGTTCGGGCTTGGTCTTGCTGCCGGTGTTTTCAAACCACACGATTTTGCCGAGGATGCTATTCGCCACAATGTCGAGGTCGCAATCGTGATCCCAATCGGCCACGGTTTGCGTGGTGTAGCCCCATTTGGCTTCGGCGGGGCCTTGAATGCTGCCGTTCTTGCCGGCCATGATGCGCAGCGTTTTGCCACTGGCCTTGAGTTTGGAAGGCACGGCGAATTTTGGTTCGGCGACGCCGGGACCGCTTAGGTTTTCGATGAAGGCGATGTAACCGGCGGTGTTTCCGGCGATGACGTCGGTGTCTTTGTCACCATCCCAATCGCAGCCGAAGAGCGTCACAAGCGCGCCGAAATTGATCTCATCGGCCTCCTGCTGGAAGTAGCGCGGCTTTTCAAACACCGGCGTTTTGTCGATGTTGAGCTTGCCGGTGTTCTCGATGAAAGCGACGCGTCCGTCTTCATCACCGCAGATGAGATCGAAGTCGCCGTCCTTGTCCCAATCGAAGGCAATGGGGTCGATCATTTCGAGATCCATGTGAAGGAACTTCCCGGCTGGATCGAACACACGGCGACCCTTGGCATACTTCGGCTCGGTGCGCGTGCCGATGTTTTCAAAGTAGGTGAACTTGTCGAGAAACTCGCCGCAGAGCAGATCGAGGTCGCCGTCCTTGTCGAAGTCCTCAAAGTTCGGCGAAGGGCAGCCAAAAGTGTCCACCGGCTGCACACGCGCCGCTTTGTCATACACCGGTGCTTCATTGCTGCCGGTGTTGCGCAAGATGAAGACGAAACCGTGCAGCGGGCCGTTCATCCACTCGCCTTTCTCGTTCCAGGCATCGTCCCAGCCGTAGTAGCTCCAGTCCTCGATGGCGTTGACGAGATCGGTCTTGCCGTCGCCATCGTAATCGACGTAGCGCCACTGGTTGTGCCGCACCTTCGGGCCTTTGGGTTGTTTGCCCTGTGGTTTGAACCATTTGCTGTCGATGGGCAGCTTCACTTTTTCATCAAGACCCGTTTTGGTGAAGTTCAGATATTCAGCGCCGGGTGTCAGCACGCGCATTTGGCCATTCACATAGCTCGGCATGACATAGGGCGCAGTCTTGCTGATGAACTTGCCCGGTTTGAACACCGGCATCGCGTTCTTCGCGGTGTCGCCCGTGGTGTTCTCGAAGAGATAGATCCCGTTGTGCGGCTTGTCGGGACAGGAGACGATCAAATCGAAGTCGCCATCGCCATCCGCATCACAAGGCACCGGCCAGGCCCACAGACCGACTTCGAGATCGACGACGAGACCGGGATGGTTGTACTTGATCGGATGCAGACCTTCGGCGGCGATGAGTTGGCCGCAAAAAGACGCAGAACACGCAAACAGGAGGAGGTTGGAGAGCTTCATGATGGACGAGTGAGATAACGTGTGGCGGACATGGATGCTTCGACGCATGGCGGCGTTTTCTTGCCCTCTCTTTGACAATCTCTGACCTCAGAGAAGCGATCAACGCGACAGCGTGCCACACACATTCACCTGCATGCCGAGTCCGCGCGCCATGGATGCCTTGGCAAACATGCATTCGTCCGCCGCCTTGGCGTCCAGGGCATAGGCGACCTGAATGTGATTGGCCTGATGCTTTGCCATGAGTTGATCACGGCTCACTCCATAGGTTACAGCACTCATGATCGGCCACTGCGGCGTGGTGAGCTGCCAGCGGCGCTCGGTTTCCTCGCGAGGCAGATCGACGACACAACCGCGGCCGATGTCCATGTGCAGCGCTTCATCCTGCACGTAGATGCGCGACCAGACGATCTCACCTGGCTTCGAAATGCCGCGCAGTGTGGAACCGCCGCTCGGGAAATACATCGGCGGCTGCCGGAAGCCCTCGGCACTTTTCCATCCTTCGACAAAATGCGCCGGTGGTGCCGCGCCGCTGATGAGAAACACCCAGACGTAGTCTTTGCCAAACTTTTCGCCCCAGCGCACGTCATGCAGCGTCGTTTCAACCGGCTGCTGCAATGCACGATGCACGCGCTGCGTGAGCATGCCGTCCAGACCCGCGCATTCATCGACCTCATTGAAGTGCAGCATCGGCAGGCCTTCAAACAGCGTGCGTTTGCGGTCGCGCGACTTCACCGGTGGCCGGTCCGCATTGTTGAGCATACCTTCGGCAAGGTCGCTGGCTGGCAGCAGATCCTTCAAACCCTGCTGATACTGAATGCCGATGGCATCGCAGCCAAAATCATCCGCGATGCGCAGTGCGGCGGCGTACATCTTGCACTGAAGCCGTACCTGATCGCGCGTGAGCTGCATCGCATGATTGTCGCCAAGCTGGAAGGTCATGCCGTGCTTCACCAGCCAGGTGTGAATCGCGAGCGCGTCCGAATCGCTCACCTGCATCGCTTCATGATACAGCGTCGACTGGCTGAGCCGCTCCTTGAACACGCCGCAGGCATGCAGTGCGTGATCTGGAATGATCGCGTTGAACATGCCCATGCAGCCTTCATCAAAGATGCCCATGATCGCCTTGTCGGTGACAAGCTGCGTCGCCAGCTCTTTGCCCAGCGCTGCCGCTTTCGTCGGCACCTTCACTTTCTCCAGCTTGGTCACATGACTGAGATCATGCGTGATGCTGCCCGACTTCAGCCACTGCTTCAGCTTGGTCTTGAAAAACGTGTCCGTGAAATCCTCGCTCCACAGCGTCGAGTATTTCACACCTGCCTTCGTGAGCGATCCGTTCAGGTTCAGCATGCCCACCAAGCCCGGCCACTGACCGCTCCAGTTTGCCACCGTCAAAATCGGGCCGCGATGCGTGGTCAATCCCGCCAGCACATGATGCGAATACTGCCACACCGCCTCCGCCACGATCAGCGGCGCCTCGGGATCAATGCCGCGAAAGACTTCGATGCCCATCTTCTGCGAGTCGATGAAGCCGTGTTTCTTCGCTGGATCGACCGCATGCGCACGTTTTACCTGCCAGCCTTCGGCTTTAAGCGCCGCCTCCAGCGCCGCCTCCAGCGCCGCCTCCATGGCCTGCTGGGCCGGCCAGCATGTTTGGTTGGCGGACAGACGCAGATCACCACTGGCAACGAGCTGAACGATTTTGGATTTGGAGGGCATGAACGGCACCATAGCTGTGAGATTCATAGACCGCTAGCACGAGTCACAAACATAGGGCAGATGCGCATCCTTGGCAGAAGGATGACAATCCTTGATCTTTATGCCGTAGTCGCCATTACGGCAGCCTACCCTCATCAACATCAATGTAATGTGCGATGGTCTGGATATCATCGCGATCACCCAGACCGCCATCCGCTTTCCGTTTCGCCAAAATAGCCGTGATGTGGTCATTCCAGCCAAGTGTTTTGACATAATGGTTCCAGATGAGTTTGTCCGCGTCATTTAGCGGACGCGTTTGATCCTGGCACCAGCACAAGATTTCTTCGTCTGTTCCGCCTTTTAGCACACGCGTTTTCAAAGCGTCGTAACTCACATGTAGGAAGTCCACACAGGCTCCATCGCTACCTTTGCCGAGATTCGCATGCAGATCTTCCCAAAGCGTGCCAGCCGCATGCAGCCTGATCTTGCCCAACATGCGCGGGAAGTATTTCAAACCGGCGGTTTCATCAAGAGGACTGCAAGGCAGTGTGGCGGGATCAAGTTTGGCGGACATGCACCGCATTTGATCGCGCCAGATTCGATTGGCAATGGAGAAAGCCGTGTTCCGATTCTTGCGCTTTCTTGCTATTATTCAGGGAAGAAGTCATGTCTTTGCGGATTTGGATTTCATGGGTTTGGCAGGCTTCTGCGTAATTTGGAAGTTCT
>CANIZT010000018.1 GCA_947471905.1 Verrucomicrobiaceae bacterium | reverse complement strand
TCACGCGCTGCTTGCCACCCAGCCATGCTTCGAGATTCAGGATTGAGATGCCAGCGGCGATGCTAAGGTAAAGGCGTGAGCCTCTGACTTCGGCGAGCGTCTCGCACAGCGCCCGCACATCGGCGGGTTTCACGGCGATGATGATCACATCTGACGCCGCAGCTACTTCCGCTGGCGTGCCGGTGATCGATTTGCACGAAAGACATTTCCTGAGTGAGTTCACTGCCTCCGGCACTACATCACTGAGCGCCACCTGCAGGCTGCCTTTGCCAAGCGCATGCTCCACGCCGCGCAGCAGTGCGCCGCCCATTTTTCCGCAGCCGATAAGTCCGAGTTTCAACATGACGCGACTGTGCGGCAGAAGTGCCATCGTGCAAGTGCGCCAATCTTCTCTTGCGCAGAGGGTGGCGTTTTTGTCATGCTGAGGCTAATTGTTTTCAAAATGCACGCAGACGCCTTTCAGCCTGAAAAACTCCTTGCCGTAGGACCAGCAGCGAAAGTATATCGCGGCATCGAAACAGCGACCGGACGCAAGGTGCTGCTCAAAGTGCTGCTGCAGGATTACGAGGCCTCACATCCGCTGGATGGGGAAAAACTCCAGCTTCTCGCACCCACGCTACTGCAGTTACGGCATCCACAAATCGCTGGCCTCATCACCCTGCTGCCCACGGAGGATGAGTTTGCCCTCGTCTATGAATTCATGCCGGGAATGAATGCTCGTGCCTTCGCAGCTGAGCGCCAACCCTCTCTGACCGATCTTCGTGCACTCGCGGTGCAACTCATGCATGCGCTGCTGGTGGGTGAGCATTTGCGCCAGCCGCATGGCGATCCGAAACCGAGCAACCTCATTATCGCCGACCATCCCGGTGGTGGTTTGTTTCTTCAGGTGCAGGACTGGGGTCTCACACTCACTCGCGCGGCACAGTCGCCTGAGACATTATGGTTTCGTGCGCCTGAACTGCTCAGCGACGGCTCCCCGACAACGCAAAGCGATCTATTCACCGCCGCCGCAAGCCTCTTCTGCCTCGCCACGAACTCAGCGCCCGCGCAAGGTGAAACCGTTGAGGAAATCTTGTCCGACTGGCGGGTTTTCAATGTCAACTACGCGCTAAGCCATGTGCGTCCAGATTTGGACCAACCCCTGCGCGACTGGTTGGCTTGGCTGCTTAACATGCTGCCGCAGCAGCGGCCGCAGTCCGTCGCCCAAGCACTCGACGTGCTGATGGCGGGGATGCAACCAGGCTTCACTTACATGCCACAGCAGGCTCCGGCCATGGCACCTGGCACGCAAACCGCACAACTCGGCGCTTCTTCACACCCCAACGCACCGAAACCCAGACCGATCGTGGCGAAAACCATAGCTACGACATCGAACGGCATAAAAAAATCCAGCACAGCCGCTGGCGCTGCCCAACCAGCCGCATCCGTGGGGGAAAAGCGTTCTGTTGGCCGTATTTTGGCCATTTTGCTGTTGAACGTCGCGGCGCTAGGCATTGCCGGTTTTTTCCTGTGGCCCATGTTTCACAGTGGCGATGGACCTGCTGCGCCCTCACGATCTGATCCGGTGAAAAGTGCTGGTGGTGCGGCTTTGCCGCCTACGCAAAAAACACCCGCAGGTTCCGGTCTTGTAGGACGCTATGTGCGCATCGAGATACAGGGCAAGCGCATCCTTAATCTTGCCGAAGTGCAGGTCTTCAGCGGCACGACCAACCTCGCCCTGAAAGGCACCGCCACCCAGAGCAGCGACGAATGGGGCGGGGTGCCTGAGCGTGCAATCGACGACAATACCGATGGCGTGATGGATCACAAAAGTGTCTCGCACACCAACAAGGATACCACCGACCCATGGTGGCAGCTTGACCTGAAAAAAGAAGCGATCTTGAATGCCATCGTCATCTGGAACCGCACGGACGCGAAGTATGTGCATCACATGCAAAAATTCAGCCTCAAGGTCTTGAATGAGCAGCAACAAGTGGTCTGGGAAACGAAAGTGACACAGCCGCCCATGCCCAGTGTCACGTTGACTGTGGGCGAATAAAGCGCATGGATTTTACATGTGGAAGTCGGCGGCTATGGCGGTACTAATCTTCTCTTGCACAAAGCGCATGATTCTTGCGATGCTGCAAATCGCCGCCAAAAATGCCCGCCGACCATTTTCAGCCCGAAAAACTCATCGCCGCCGGCCCCTCAGCGAAGGTGTATCGCGGCATGGAAACAGCCAACGGGCGCAAGGTGCTGATCAAAGCGCTGCTGCACGATCATGAGACCTCGCAGCCGCTGGATCGCGAGCAGTTGCAAATGCTTGCCCCATCGCTCATGCAGATGCGCAATCCGCAGATCGCGGGACTCATCACGTTGCTGCCCACTGAGGATGAGTTTGCGCTCGTCTATGAATTCATGCCGGGATTGAACGCGCGAGCCTTTGCAGCGGAGCGCAAACCGGCGCCGACCGATCTGCGTGCGCTGGCGGTGCAGCTCATGCATGCGCTACTGGCGGGTGAGCACCTGCGCCAGCCGCATGGTGATCCGAAGCCGAGCAACCTCATCATCGCCGATCATCCCGGTGGCGGCTTGTTCCTCCAGGTGCAGGACTGGGGCCAGTCGCTGTCACGCAGGGAGCATCCGCCGGAGACGCTGTGGTTTCGCGCACCCGAACTCCACGCCGGCGGCACACCGACGACGCAAAGTGATCTGTTCACCGCCGCTGCGAGCCTGTTCTGCATCGCCACGAACACCGCACCTGCCCAAGGTGACACCGTGGAGCAGGTCATGACAGACTGGCGGGCATTCAACGCCGGGCAGGTGCTCAGCCACATGCGTCCTGATTTGGACCAGCCGCTACGCGACTGGCTGGGCTGGCTGCTCAACCTCGCACCGCAGCAGCGCCCGCACTCGGTGGCGCAGGCGCTGGATGCCTTGATGCTCAGCATGCAGACCGGCTTCACCTACATGCAGCAGCAGGCGCCGGCCATGGCACCCGGCACATTGACCGGGCCATTGGTCTCGGCTGCGCATCCAAACGCACCCAAACCGAAACCGATTGTCCCCAAGTCATCGTCCTCAGCAGCCGCAGCCTCCACAAAATCAGAGGCGCCGGCGAAAAAAGGTTCCGGCAGTCGCTTCTTGATCGCCATGGTGCTCAATCTCGTCGCCTTCGTGCTGAGCGGCATTTTCCTCTGGCCGTTCATTCGTGAAGCGATCTCCGATTGGAAACTCACCACCGCTGAAAGCAGCACGGCCAAAGCCGCCGCCATGGCTCCGACATCCGTGCCAGACAATGCTGGCAAACCAACACCCGCAGTCACCCAAGCCACTCCTGCCGCGACCACCAGCGTCGCGAAACCACCAGCGGCTCCCGCTGCGAGCGGTCCCGGCTTGAACGGGCGTTTTGTGCGCATTGAGATCCCCGTCAGCCGCGGCATTCTCAACCTCGCTGAAGTGCAGGTCTTCAGCGCTGGCGAAAATCTTTCTCTCAAAGGCACCGCCACGCAGAGCAGCGTCAGCGGCGAAGGGCGGCCCGAACTGGCCATCGATGGCAACACGGACGGCGACAAGATCAAAAACAAAAGCGTCATGCACACCAACGGCAACGCACGCGGCACGCCGTGGTGGGAGGTCGATCTTGGTCGCGATGCGCCAGTGCAGACCATCGTCATCTGGAATCGCACCGACGCGGGATACGGTGACCGCACGGTGAATCTCACGGTGCAGGTGCTCGACGCAGAAAAGAAGGTTGTCTGGGAGAAAAAGGGTCTGCCCAAGCCCAATCCGTCGCTAGAACTCGCCGTTGGTCAATGAAGCGGGCCAACAGCATTCTCCATGCGGCACGCGCTGATTTCGCATGCATTGCTCGCGTATGAATTCGCAACCGTGAAAAAACTGCCCGTCCTTCTTTTATTTCTGCTCGCGAGGCCTGCCTTGGCTGGCGTCGATTTTGTCAAAGATATCGAACCGATCTTTAGCAAGCACTGCTATCAATGCCACGGTCCGCACAAGCAGGAAGCCGCCTTTCGACTCGATCATAAACCTACCGCGCTCAAAGGCGGTGATTTTGGCGTCGCCATCATTCCTGGCAAAGCGGACGACAGCCGCCTGGTGCACGCCGTTCTTGGTACGAACCCGAAAATGCGCATGCCGCGTAAGGGCGATCCGCTAACGACGGAGGAAGTCGCCAAACTCAAAGCCTGGATCGATGGCGGCGCTGTTTGGCCGGACAGCGCCAGCGTGAAGCTGGAGCAGAAGACCGACCACTGGGCCTTCAAGCCGCCGGTGAAGCCGAAAGTTCCCACGAACGCGAAACACCCCATCGATGCGTTTATTCGCGAGCGTCTGGAAAAGGAAGGCCTCAAGCCCGCGCCGAAAGCTGCACCCGAAACGCTGCGTCGTCGGCTTTACCTCGATCTCGTGGGCTTGCCTCCTGACCCATCGGACAAATCAGACGTGTTCGAATTGCCCGACAAGCTTCTCAAGTCCCCGCACTACGGCGAACGCTGGGCACGCCATTGGCTCGACGCGGCGCATTACGCGGACAGCAACGGTTACGAGAAGGATCCCATGCGCTTCATCTGGTTCTATCGCGATTGGGTCATCAGCGCCTACAACCGCGACCTGCCCTACGACCAGTTCGTCATCCAGCAGCTTGCTGGCGACCTGCTACCCAAGGCTACGCAGGATCAGATCGTCGCCACCGGATTCCTGCGCAACACCATGATCAATGAGGAAGGCGGCGTCGATCCCGAGCAGTTCCGCATGGAGGCGATGTTCGACCACATGGACGTCATCGGCAAAAGCATCCTCGGCCTCTCCATCAACTGCTGCCAGTGCCACAACCACAAGTACGACCCCATCTCGCAGGAAGAGTACTACCGCATGTTCTCCTACCTGAACAACGACAACGAGCCCTGGCGCGTCGTGTACACCTCCAGCGAGCAGATGCAGCGCACGCAGGTTCTTCAACGCGTCTCCGAACTCGAAAACAAGCTCAAGCATGACCATCCCGACTGGAAGCAGCGCATGGAGGCGTGGGCTGCGAAGGTCCAAGCCGCGCAGTCGAAGTGGCGCACGCTGCGGTTTGAAGATGACCCCTCCGGCGGTGAAAAAGCGCTGCGTCAGCCCGATGGCAGCATCCTGGCGCAAGGCTACGCGCCGACGAAGTCCGAAGTGAAGTTCATCGTGAAGCTCGACGGGCCACAGACCATCAGCGCCGTCCGCTTGGAGCTCATGAACGACCCCAACCTGCCTGCCTACGGCCCCGGACGTTCGCAGAAAGGCACCGCCGCGCTCACCGAGTTCAACGCCGAGATGAAGATCGACGGCAAGATGACGAAGCTGAAGTTTGTCAAAGCCACCGCCGACTTCGGCGAGCCGGAAAACACACCGCTGGCGCCTTTTGCCCGTGATCAGGATGCGGCAAAAGACAAACGCGTCACCGGCCCCATCAGCTACGCCATCGACGGCAAGGCTGAAACCGCCTGGGGCATCGACGCCGGCCATGGACGCCGCAACGTGCCGCGCAATGCGGTCTTCGTGCTCGAAAAGCCCGTCGAGGTCAAGGCCGATGCAGAGCTCACCATCGGCCTCAGCATGAAGCACGGCGGCTGGAACAGCGACGACCTGCAAACGATGAACCTTGGCCGCTACCGCATCAGCAGCACCGATGCCGCGAACGCGGAGGCAGATCCGCTTTATGGCAAGAAATCCGAGTTCACGGCCTTCCGCGCCACCGTGGGCGAATGGAAGCCCGTGAATCACGAGATCGAAACCGCCTGGAAGCAGCACCCTCAAGGCAGCACGACATTGGTGCTCGACTCACGCGAGCAGCCGCGCATGACCACCGTGCTGAAACGCGGTGACTTCACCAAGCCCGGCGAGAAAGTCGCCACTGGCGTGCCCGCTGTGCTCAATCCGCTGCCGAAAAACGCGGACGGATCGCGACTCACCTTCGCCAAGTGGCTGGTGGACCCCAAATCACCCACCGCCGCCCGTGCTTATGTGAACCGCGTGTGGCAGGCCGTCTTCGGCACCGGGTTGGTCGAAACCGCCGAAGACTTCGGCACGCAGGGCGCGCCGCCAATCCATCCCGAGCTGCTCGACTGGCTTGCCGTCGATTTCATGGAGCACGCTTGGAGCACCAAGCATCTGATCAAGCTCATCGTCAGCAGTGAGACCTACCAGCAGTCCAGCAAGGTCACACCGCAGCTCCTCGAACGCGATCCCTACAACCGCCTGCTCGCCCGCGGGCCACGATTCCGCGTCGAGGGCGAAGTCGTGCGCGACATTCAGCTCGCTGCCAGCGGCTTGCTCAATGCCGAAGTCGGCGGCCGTCCTGTCATGCCGCCCGCGCCCGCGCATCTCTTCGAAAAACCCGCCAGCTACGCGCCCTTCCCTTGGAAGGTCGAGGAAGGCGCGGAGAAGTATCGTCGCAGCGTCTATGTCTTCCGCCGCCGCAGCACGCCGTATCCGTTCTTGAGCACCTTCGACGTGCCGAATGGCGAATCCTCCTGCATCCGCCGCTCCAAGAGCAACACACCGCTGCAGGCGCTCATGACGCTCAACGAAACCATGAGCCTGGAGACCGCCAAAGCCCTCGGCGAACGCATGTGGAAGGAAGGCGGCACCGACGACACCTCCCGCATCGCCTACGGCTTCAAACTCTGCACCGGCCGGGCTCCGACACCGAAGGAGAGCAGCGTGCTACTCGAAATGCTTCACCGCCATGAGCAGAAGAAGAGCGAACTGGCACCGCAGACGCTCGTCGCACGTGTGTTGCTGAATCTCGACGAGACGATCACGAAGGAGTGATCGTTTCGTCACTCCGACTGTCTTGATGCGGTGAACGCATCCAGATCCCAGATGCGCATCGTGCGATCGGCGGAGAGGCAGACGAGGCGGCGGCCATTCGGGCTGAAGACGAGTTGGCGTGGTGGACCGACCGGACCGCTGAGTTCTTCGAGAAGTTTGCCGTCTGTCAGGTTCCACAGCTTGATGGTGAGGTCTTCAGAGGCGGTGGCGAGAATGCGGCGCGTAGGATGGAAAGCGAGGGCCATGATGGGGCCGTCATGGGCACGCAACTCTTGTTTAACCTCCAAAGTTTGCGTATCCCGCAGACGCACCATGCGGTCGGCGCCGCCTTCGGCGAGCAGAGTGCCATCGGCCGAGGTGGCGATGGCGTTGATGACACTGCTGTTGATGACGGAATGCACACTCTCGCCCGAACCGGCATCGTAAAGCAGCAGCCGGTCTTCCGAGCCGCGCATGCTGCGCGAGGTCTTGGCGGCGAGGAGGGCGATGATGCGCGGGGAAGATCCCACCCACTCTGCCTCACGAACGGCGAAGGTTTTGTCCCACGCGATGGTGGTGCTGTGAGCGGTCGTTGTATCGACGACATAAAAAGCGCTGGCGGCGCGGATGAGTAGGCGGTCGCCAGGAGGATTAAAGTGCATGAAGACGAGTCCTCCGGGCGCGGTGAGATGCTTCACCTCCACGACACGATCCATATCCCGACGTAGCAACTGGATGCCGGAGGCGGCTTTGTTGGTGGATGCGACGGCGGCCATTGTGCCCTTTGCGCTGGCGCTGACGATGCGTGCATTTTTATCCGAGGCTTGCCAGAGAGCATGGTCCTGCGCGGCTTCGGTTTGCAGGTCGATTAGATTGATGCCGGAGTTCGTGCCATGGGCGAAGATCAGATCGTCGCTACTCCAGAAGCAGGTGTTCGCAAATTCACGTGCTGTCAGTTTAAACTCCTCGCTCACGCCTTTGAGATGCCAGGCCTTGGCAGTGACGCCGGTGGCAAGAATTTCGCCGGAGAGCGGATGCACGCATAATTCTCGACCGGTGCTGCCAGCATTGAGCAAGGCTTGAAGAAACACACCTGTGGGCGAATCCCATACCTGGATGGATTGACGACCACCGGACAAATTGGCGAGCGTGACGAAGCGTTTGCCATCGAGGGTGTAGGCCATAGACGAAACTGCGCGCTCGTTGGCGCGGAATTCGTAGCGAACGTTGCCACTCTTGAGATCAATGCTGCGAACAAAGCCGCGCTGATCACCGGTCAGCACCTGCCGACCATCAGGGCTGACGACCAGTGCAGTGAGGCGCGTGCGTGGCGGGCTCAACTCGCGCAGCACGGCACCGCTAAAAGCATTGATGATCTGGAGCCGCTGGCCGCCCGAGGCTTTGTTGCAGACTAACTGGTGGCCAGTGTGGTCGAAGGCAGCATGCAGGAACGCTTCTGTCCCTTCGGCGGTCCAGAGAATCTTACCGGTGAGCGCCAGGCGCATGTGAGCGGGCCCGTTGTGCGAGATTTCCAGCAGCCGTCGTCCATCGGGACTGTAAATCAGCTCGTCAGTGCCAGTGCTGTCCCAGCGGATGATGACACTGCCATCCTGCAGGTTATGAATGACGGTGCCGCCGCCACTGATCTTCGCCGTCGCCAGTCGTTCTCCGTCTGGTGAAACAGACAGGCAGAAGTCAGGCGCAGAACGATCTTCGAAATCGAGCTGGAAGTGCAGCAGGGTTGATTCGGTGCCGAGTTTGGTGATCGATACCCAATGGTCTGAGGAGACGGTGATGAACACGCCAGCCTGGGTGGGATGCGCTAGTACGCGCTCCACTGCAGCTCCACCAGGCACCTGAATGCTGGCTAGCGAGGTGTCTGATTTATCCATCAGATAGCGCCAGTTCGAATCACGCAGTTCCAGAGAAACCGCTTGGAGCGCTGCTTGCATCGCACTGCCGTCCTGATCGCTATACGCGGCATCTGCTAGGGCGATCTGTGCCTTGGCCAGAGATCTTCTGGCGGCTTCTTTTTCCTCATGCGCGCTGAGTTCACTCAGTTCGGCCAGGTTGCGCAGCCGGTTGTGTTCGCGCTCGGCCTGCGTGATGCGCCAGGTCTGCATACTGCTGACGCTAATGCCGATGAGCATCGCCACGGCCACCAAGGTGCCCATGATGTAAACCAGCCGGTTGCGGCTCACGAGTTTTTGCAGGCGGTAACGATTGTTGTTCGGGCGTGCCACCACAGGCTCGCACATGAGATACCGCTCCACATCCATGGCCAGGCCGTTGGCTGTTTCATAGCGCAGATTGCGATCCTTCTGCATGGCTTTCATGACGATCCAGTCCAAATCTTCACGCAAAGCGGTGGCCAGCATGGACAGCGTGCACTGCTGGCATGCGGCCAGTTTGGTGGCGTCCTCCTTTGGCAGGCTGGCGAGGACTTGCGAGGGCTTCAGCGGAATCTCCTCGCAAATCACGCGGCGGATTTCTTGTTCGCCAGCTGCCTGCAGTTTTTTCTTATCAAAGGGTGTGCATCCGGTGAGCAGTTCATACAGTAGAACACCAAGGGCATACACATCGCAGCGTGTATCGATGTCGATGCTCCCTGCCGCCTGCTCCGGACTCATGTAAACCGGTGTGCCGATCATCTGCTCGCAGGGCGGGTGGGTCCTCACACCGTTCGGCATCGGCCTTGTCGCCCTAGCGATGCCAAAATCAATCACCTTGGGCAGTGGCTGTCCGTCGTTCTTGCTGACTAGAATGTTGCTGGGCTTGATGTCACGATGGCTGACGCCTTTTTGATGCGCATGCTGCAAGGCTTTGCAGACGTCCATAAAGAGGCGCAGGCGTTCCGGAGTGCCCAGCCGATGCTCATCGCAGAATCGCGTAATGGGAATCCCTCCCACCAGCTCCATCACAAAATAGGGCAGTCCCTCGTTGGTCGCTCCTGCATCATAGACCTTCGCGATGCAGGGGTGATCCATCAGCGCCAGCAGTTGGCGCTCGGCTTCGAACTGCGCGATAATCTCGCGTGTTTCCATGCCCAATTTAACGACCTTTAGCGCCACCCGGCGTGGTATCGGTCCTTTTTGTTCGGCATGCCACACGCAGCCGAAACCACCGGAGCCGATCACTTTCAGCAGCCGATAACGATCGATATGCGCATGAGACTGGGATTCTTTCTGCTGCTCTAGATGCAAGGTGTCCTCATCCGTGTCTGCTCGGTTCGCCTTGCTGCCGTTCCGGGCCACGAGTCGTTCCTCGATGCGACGTCTCATGACATCGTCATCACCACATTCCCGCTTCAGATAGGAATTACGCTGAGCCATCGGTCGTTTCAAAACGGCCTGGAAAAGAGCTTCCTTCAACAGGGGGTGAAGCACTCATGGCTAGCGAACATTCTGACGAGTTCACCTGATGAGGCAATCACTCACTTCATAAAGTTACTAGAATGGAGTGGCTTGAATTATCGCTATTAGGCAGCCTTCTCTCAGCGAGAAGATCAATCCAGCAACTTCTCTCCGCCCGTGTATTTTTTCACCGCATCGGGATCGAGTTCGAGGCCGAGACCCGGTTTTGTAGGAATCGCCAACATGCCGTCGGCATCCAACTTCCATCCACCAACGGTGATCTCGTCGATGAACGGTGATCCGGTGAGGTATTCGACCAAATCGGTGCCTGGGAACGCCGACGCCAGATGCAGATCCGCAGCGAGGCCAACGGCGGTGTTCCAGCCATGCGGGATGAACTGCACACCATGCTCTTGAGCCATCCAGGCGATGCGGCGCTCTTCGCTGATACCGCCGACTTTGGTGACGTCGGGCTGGATGATGTCGAATGCGCGCGCTTCGAGGAAGGGCTGAAAAGCCTGGCGGCGCGTGAGCACTTCGCCGCCTGAGATGGGCACGGGAGAGTGCTCGCGCAGCTTGGCGAAGTCTTCGAGCGAGTCGGGAGTGAGAGCTTCTTCAAACCAGTGCACGTCATAATCAGCGAGCATCTTCGCGGTGTTAAGCGCCCACTTGTAACCGTTGGCCCAATGGGCGTCGCTGCCGCCCGCATCGATCATGAGCTTGTTGTCCGGCCCCACGGCTTCACGCGCGGCTTTGACGATGGCCTCGTCCGTGGCGGCGTTGCGTCGCCCAAACGGACCCCAGCCGATTTTGAAGGCGCGGAAGCCCTGGTCTCTCACTTTGAGCAAATGATCGCGCAGCTTTTCCGCTTCATCCATGAGCAGCGAGGCATACGGCTGCACGCGTTCACGATAACGACCACCGAGCAAGCGTCCGACTGGCTGCCCAGTCGCCTTTCCAAGAAGATCCCACAGCGCGATGTCGATGCCGCTGATGGCGTGCGTGATGGAACCACCGCGTCCGAGCCAGAACATGTTCTGATGGAGCTTCTCGCTCACGCGTTCGGGCTCCAGAGCATTCTCGCCGCGATAGAGCGGCTCCAGAACCGCCAGCGAAGCGCGAACGAGCGCGTCATTGGTGAACACACTGCCGAGCCCGACAGCTCCTTCATCGGTGTGGACGGCGATGAGCGTGTGGACGCAGTCTTCTGGCCGGAGTTCGTTGCTCCAGCCGCCTTCGGGCGTGGCTCCGCGCAAACCTGCGCAGCGGATTTCTCGGATTTTCATGGGTGTCGTTGGAAAAGTTTGGCTTGGGGTTTGAATGGCACTTCTGCATCCAGCGGGAACATCGGACGAGCACATTTGATGTGGCCAAGGCTGCGGAGATTGGCACTGGTTGAGCCTAGCGCATCCACATCGATGTAAAGGGCGGCCCACTCTTTGAACATGTGCGGCTCGCAGTGCGGCGACTTCACCACGACCGCGCCGAAGTGTTTCGGATCACAGCCGTGCGCGAGAAACAATGCGCGATCATATAGACTGACCGCGCGGCTTGTGACGATCAGCGTGATGTTACCAACCTGAATCACCGCCGTGGGTCCAGCCTGCCACAACTCGCGTGTCGTCTCGCTGTGAAACCAGCCGTCCGACAGCATCCGCACTCGTCCCTCAATCAGCAGCTGCGCAAAGCGCTTCGTATCCAAAGCGCCGCCGACTGTCGTCGTTATCTCGTTGCCCACGCCAGCGGCAAAGGCGGCCTCCACCGTGCCAGGATCAACGATGGGGATCACTGCCGTTCCCTCATAGCCAGCCTCGATCAATGCACACAGGATCGCGTTGCTGTCGCCTGATGCCCCTGAGCTGGTGGCATCTGCCGCATCCACAAGCACGACCGTGCCGGAGGGATTCTCTTTCGTCATTCGCGCCGCGTCAGCCAGACTCGTCAGCGGCACCTGCATCTTTTCGTGATTTTCCCAGAACAGACTCGCGATGCGCAGCGCTTCACGTTCAGCGAGAGCCGGATCGTTGTCGGTGACGACAAAACTGTTCGAGGCAAGCGCAGGCACGTCAGTGAAAGGATTGCCCCACATCATCGCTGCCGAGAGTCCGCCAGCGCTTTGCTCGATCTCCTTCGCCGCATTCACCGAGTGGCGGATCGACCCGCTCGCTGTGATGAGTTCATCACCACGCACCAGGGCAGGCACAGTCACCTTCGCGGTCACCGGCCTCACTTCACCTGCGACGATGCGCAGCAGTAGTCGCGCGGCACGCTCGCCTGTGCCGAAGAAATCGACGTGCGGATAGGTGTGAAACGCCACGGCTGCATCGCTCTGCTCCAGCATTCGGTCCGTGAGGATGCCATGCAGGTCGAGTGAGATCACGATGGGCACCTTCTCGCCAACGATCTTCCGCGTCTCCGCCAGCAGCCAGCCTTCGGGGTCGCTCTCACTTTCCGTCGCCATCGCGCCGTGCAGCGAAAAATACACGCCATCGACCTCCGGTGCCGCTTTGATGCTGGACAGCAGTTCGCCTGCCAGTCGCTCAAACGCTCCATCGGCCAGCGTGCCACCAGAAGTGATGAAATGAGCGCTGCACGTCGGCACGAGTTCCACGCCTGGCGTCGCATCAAACACGCTCAACGCCCCACCCACTTCGCTGCGCACTTGGCGATGGTAGTCGAGAATCGACTGACCATGACGAAGTGTGAAGTCTTCGTATCCGCTGAGGACCGGATTGAAGGTGGAGACTTCCTGTTTGCATTCGGCGATGAGAATTCGGGGCATGGGCGTCTCTTTCTACGGTGCAACAACGCCAGCCTTCATCCAAGACTCATCAAAATATCCAACCGCCACCGGTTCTTCGGTATCGATCTTCATCACCGCCCAGTCGCCGAGGCGTGGAAACAGCAGGTAGTTGAAAGCCGCGAACTCCTTTTCGTGGAAGGTATGGCCGCTGTTGATGAGGATGTAGCGATCTTTGGCGAGCGGGCTGGCGCAGATGAAAGCGGGCGCGTGACTGGCAGCCGATTGCGTTTGTTCGCTTAGCCGGATTTCATCGCGAGTCCATGTCACAGGCAGTTTCGGCAGGGCTTTGGCGATCCATGAGTTGCTACCGGGATCACCGAAGAGGATGAGGTGTTTGTCGCGCACGTCGGCTTCGGTGACTTCGGTGTCGCTCTTCACCGGCAACTCGCCGCGCATGTAGCGCGCCCACTCGTATTCGAAGCGCTTCAGGTTTTCCTGTGCCCAAGCGTCCACTTTGGCATTCCAAGGCTTGCCGGTGCCGCGCACGCAGAGGAAGGGCGTGGCGAAAGCATCGTCGATGGGGCCTTGCAGACCAGGACGTTTACCTGTGAGGGTGATTTGCTCGCGTGGACCATCGCAATGCCACGAATCGCCTGTTTTGCTGAAAACCAACGCGTCATCGGCCTTGTGCGGTGGCAGTGCGATCTCGACACCAGCGATTCGCATTCGGGAAACAGGTCGGTGAACAGCGAAACGCGTGATGTTGCTCACTTGGCTGACTTCGATGCCGTTGTTGGTCACCGTCGCGCGAAATTCTGCGCGTTCATAGTGCTTGCGGAGCGCGAGCAGTTCCAGCCAGTGGCAGCGGTTGTATTTCAGCGTCCAGGTGACGAAGCGCATCTGCTTCGGGTCGTGGTTGAGACCTTCGGCCACATATTCGCCGATGCGGCGCATTTGTTCGGCGTGTGTCTTCGGATCGATGACGTGGCCGGTGCCAGACGAGATGAGATTCACGAACGGGATGCCTTCCTTCGCAAAAACCTCGCCCATGTGGACGTGCGATTGGAAGAAGGTGTCCTTATCGCCGATGCACGCGATCTCCGGCACCATGCTCGCGTTTGCGGCATAGTCGATGGAGTCGAGCAAGTGCAGGCCAATCTCTTGATGCGGCGGCAGTTGGCCAACTTTGATGAAGCCAGGGATCGGCGTCTCGGAGAAGCGATGCGTATCGACGTAGCCGCAATACGGCCCGATGGCGACAAAGCGGTCCGGATGCTTCAAGCCGAGATGCCAGGTGCCCGAAGCACCCATGCTCATGCCGCGCAGCACGATGCGGTCACGGTCGATCTTGTAGTTTCGGCACACGGCTTCGATGGCTTCGAACACATCCGTCTCACCGGCCCAGCGATAGCAGTTCTCCACGCGACCGAGCGGATGCAACTCGATGTAATCCACGTCCGGCGCATTGCCTTTGTCTTCGTCGCCTTCATCGAAGCGGCTGATAAACTTCAGCTCGCTCATCCCAATGGGTTTCGAGCTGCCGTGCAAAACGACATCAAGTCGCATCGGTTTCTTGCCGTCGTAGCTTTTCGGGATGATGACGCCGTAGGGCTGAACGGAGTCGTCGATGGCGGAGACAAAGCCGCGAATGACTTTGCCGTGCTTGTTTGTCCATGGGGCAGTCTCAGAGACGGCACGCTCGGTGTCGCGCACAATGGCCCTCTCGATGAGCCGGATGTCGGCCGGTGAAAAGGTCGTATCAAAAGTCAACGCGTGGCCCACGCCTGCGGAGAACAGGCGAATGTCGGCGTTCAACCGCTCGCGTTCCGCCTTGGGACGATTCAGCACTGGAGAAGTCAAAAACTGCGCTATCCAACGACCTTTCTGCTCAAACGTCAGTGCCCCAGCTTCACGCAGCACAAACTCCATTGCTGCCACGGTGTCCTCGTAGGTCGTCGAGTGGCCACCTGCTTCACGAAGGATGCTGAGCACCTTGCGTTTGCCTTGCTTTAACTTCTCCGCGAGCCGCAGCACGCTCGCTGGCGGCACGACCTCATCTTTGCCACCGGTCGTCAGCGCTATAGGCATCGTGAACTTCTCCGGCCAGAATTCTGCGCTGCGTTTCTTATATTCCTCGGGCTTCTCTGTCTTTGATCCACCATACGAAGCCGTGCGTGCGTCCTGAAACTTCTCATACTCCAGCAGATTCGCGATGCCGTTCAGACTGCACACGCCAGCGACCAGCTCAGGATGCAGCGCCGCAAACGTCAGCACTGCCGTGCCGCCCATGGAACCGCCCGCGATGAACACGCGGTTCACATGATGCCGCTTCTTGAGCTCGCCAATGATTTGAACCACGTCCGCTTCAGCAGATGGCCCCATCCACGAGGTCTTCGCGCGATAATCCGGCGATACGTAGATCAAACCATACTTCGCAGCGACATCGCGCACGCCTTTGCACTCACCGCGCTCGTCTTTGATGAATTGCCAGCGATCTGAACCATGGCCGTGGAACGCGATCAACACATCGTGAGCCATCAGCGGCTCAAATCCTTCAGGCAACAACTCAACGTAACGCTGCTCGGTGCCATCAAGCGTGGATTTGAAGGCGATGTCCTGAGGATCGGTAGCGAATAGTCGGCTCGCGATGATGAGTGTGGCGATGCAGAGTCGTTTCATGAGTCGCTTGGAGGAATGAGTTTCTGTGCGGCGAGCCATTTCAGCGCAGCCGCTTTCCACTGCTCCCAAAGCGGCCCTTTGCAGCCGTTGAAGCCATGACCACCGGTGGGGAGCTCAAGTAACTCGACAGGAACGTTGTGCTGCTTCATCGCAGCGACAAACTGGCGACTGTTCTCGGGTGGCACTGGCTTGTCGTCGATGGCGTGGGCGAGGAAGCTGGGCGGCGTGTCGGCAGTGACTTGGGTTTCATTCGAGTAAAGACGCACGAGGTCAGGCGCGGCGTTGGAGCCAATGAGTTTTTCTTTGGAGCCAGTGTGCGTGAACTCGCCCATCGTGACGGCGGGATAGACGAGCCAGCCGAAGTTGGGACGGCAGCTCAGGCGCTCGATTGGATCGGTGGAGGCGGAATCACCCGCAGTGAAATGCGTGAGCGCGGTCGAGGCGACGTGCCCACCGGCGGAGAAGCCGAGGATGCCGATGCGCTGCGGATTGATCTTCCACGAGGCGGCATTCGCACGAGTCAGGCGGATGGCGCGTTGTGCATCGAGCAGCGGCACCTGATGGCGCAGCTCGGGCAGGCGATACTCAAGAATGACGCAGGCGATGCCGTGCACGTTCAGCCATTGCGCGATGGGATAGCCTTCGCGGTCGGTGACATGGCGAATGCAACCGCCGCCGGGACAGAGCACGATGGCCGCGCCGTTCGCTTTGTCGGCAGGCGGGAGGAAGACTTCGAGCGCCAACTTGCTGTCCTCGAACTTGCCATCACCAATGGGTGCTTGGTTAGCGGGCCAAAGCGGAACGCGATGAGTGGCGATGGGCTCGGCAACTGGGGCTGCGGATTGCGCGAGCAACTCTGGTAGAACAGCAAAGAGGGTGGTGGAAGTGATGAGGACCCTTCGATTCATGTCGTGGGATTTTGCGTGTGGTGATCGCTCGGGAACAGTTTCTTGATGCCGATGATCAAGGCGATACCCGCCGCAAGATACGCGAGTGCGGTTATCGATAACAGTTTGTCGATGCCGAGCGTTTGCTTCCACATGCCACCAAAGAGGGTGGCGAAGCCAGACATGATGGCCGCGAAGAAATTCAGCAACCCGACGGCTGTGGCTCGTGCGTCTGACGAGACGATGTCAAAGGCCGCAGGGAAAATGTTTCCGATGAAGAGACCGCTGAACAGGCCGAAACCCGTCGCTGCGATGCGAGTGGCGAGAAGGGTGTCGCTATTACCCAGCGCATGAATGCACGGCGCAGAAAGCGCTAGGCCGATCACCATCAGCCAGAGGCGCGCGGCTTTGGTGCGATGATAAAACGCATCAGCGAGCATGCCGCCACTGATCACGCCGATGAAGGTGGCGGTTTGCAGGAAGACGGTGGCGTTGAAGGCTGCGTCGGCCTGATTGAGCGCGAACTTGTCGTGCAGGAAGGTCGGGAGCCAACCGTAGAGCAGCCAGATGCCGAAAACGAAAACAGGAAACACAAGGCACAGCAGCATGAACGTGCGCGAACGAGCGAGTGCGGAGAAGGTGATGCCTGCGGTGGTCGTGGCTTTGTCTGCCTGCGGTTCCTCGACGCCGCGCAGAAAAGCAAAATAGGGAAGCGCATACAAGATACCCACGGCCCCGAGCGCGAAGAAAGCCTCGCGCCATTGGCCACGATCCGCCATCCAGCCGCCAAAGTTGCTACCTACAACCATTCCGGCAATCTGCCCCGTCATGAGCAAGGAGACAGCTCTCGAGCGCTTTTCTGGAGCGTATGCATTCGCAGTGAGGGCGATGGCACTCGACATGTAGAGCGACTCTGACACGCCCATGGCCGCACGCATCGCCAGCAGCATCGCGCCTGAGGCGACAAGCCCGGTGCCGATGGTGACGATGCTCCACACGACAAGGCTGAGCACGACGAGGAGACGTTTCGAGAAGCGATCACCAAGATAGCCCGATATCGGGCATCCGAAGGCATACACCCAGAGAAACATCGCGCCAACGAGGCCGAGTTCTTGGTCCGTCATCTTCAGATCGGCCTTCAGCGACGGAAACATCGAGAAGACGGCCTGACGGTCGCAGTAGTTCAGGAAATACGCGAACCACATGAAGGCGACGAGTGCGCCGGCTGATTTCGCCTTGCTCATGCGCGGAGGATTTCGCGCTCGCTGACTTGTCTGGCGATCACCGCGACGCAATCGCCTTGCTGCGTGAGGCATGGCGCACGCATGGTGATGAGATAACCACTGCTCGCGGCAACGATTTCCTCCGGCGCTCGATCCGGTCGCTCCAGATGATGAATGTAGCCGACAGTTTGGCCTTTTTTGACCTTCGCACCGAGATCTACGGTGACTTCAAAGATGCCGGACTCTGGCGCGAGGATGTAGTCCTCACGATTCGTTGCCTGCGTGATGATCGCGGGTGCCTTGCGCGGCTGTTCACGACCTTTGAGCGCTCCGACATGAATGAGCACGTTGCGCAAACCGCTTTGCGCGATGCGATGCACGCTGGCAGGAATGCACTCACCGCCGCCGAGTTCGGTGGTGATGACGAGTTTGCCCTGATTCTCCGCTTCGACGGGTAGCAGGCCCGATCCTGCGATGTCGGCATAGATGAAGCAAAACTCGGTGCCCCAGGCGAGCATGGCGGCGAACATCTTGGCCCGCTGCTCGCGATCAGGCACGAGATGCATGTGCGAGCACGGCACGAACTCCATGCTGCGGCCTCCGCTATGGATGTCGATGACGACATCGCTGATCGGAAACAGCACGGTGCGCAGGTAATGCGCGATCTGGCTGGTGACCGGTCCTTCCGCATCGCCCGGGAAGGCGCGGTTCATGTTCATGCCATCCAGCGGTGACAAACGAGTCGCCGCACGGGCCGCAGGCAAGTTCAGCGAAGGAATGAGAATGATGCGCCCTGTCACCTGTTCTGACGTGAGCTGACGTGCGAGTTTCATCGCCGCGATCTGGCCCTGATATTCGTCTCCATGGTTGCCACCGAGCACGAGCACCGTCGGCCCTTTGCCACGAGCAACGACCGTGATGGGGATCATCACATTCGCCCAGCCGCCGAGGTTGTGGGAATACGGGACTTGGAGAAAGCCCTGTTGCTTGCCCGATTTATCGAGATCGAGGGAGGTGTGGATCATAAGGAAGTGTTTCAGGCGATGATGGGATGCACCACTTCGCCTGCGATGTCGGTCAGGCGGAAGTCGCGACCGGCGTAGCGATAGGTGAGCCGCTCGTGGTCGAGACCGAGCAGGTGCAGCATGGTGGCATGAAGATCGTGCGTATGCACCGTGTCCTCGGCGGGGAGGATGCCGTGCTCGTCGGATTGGCCGTGGACCAGCCCTCCCTGCACGCCGCCACCCGCCATCCAGGATGAGAAGCACAAATTGTGGTGCTCGCGTCCGAGGTGGTTGGCTTGCTGATGAAAGGGCGTGCGGCCAAACTCCGAGGTCCACACCACCAGCGTGCGCTCCAACATGCCCCGCTGTTTGAGATCCGTGAGCAGGCCAGCGATAGGCTGATCGATGGCTTTGGCGAGGCGTTCGTGGTCGGCCATGTTGCCGTGCGAATCCCAGTTGGCGCTGGAGCCGACGTCGATGAGTTCGAGAAAGCGTACGCCGCGTTCTGCCAACCGCCGCGCCACCAGGCACTGCCAGCCGAAGCCAGATGTCGCACCGCGTGTGAGGCCGTAGAGCTTGAGCGTTGCATCGGATTCTCCCGACAAGTCGAAGGCCTCAGGTGCCTCGCGTTGCATACCAAAGGCGGTTTCAAAGGAGCGGATGCGTGCGTCCAGCGCTTGATCAGCAGCGCGCTGTTCCAGGTGATTGCGGTTCAGCTTGCCGAGGAAAGCCAGTTCCATCGCCTGCAACTCCGTATCTGGCGCGTTGGGCTTCAGGTTGGGCAGCGGTTCCTTGCCGGGAACCACGTGTGTGCCCTGATGACAGGCAGGCAGAAAGTCGCTGCCCCAAGTCTGCGCACCAGCATACGGAGCGGCGGGCGCGAGCACCATGAACGAGGGCAGATTGCGATTCTCCGTGCCGAGGCCATAGCTGATCCACGCCCCCGCGCTGGGACGCGTGGACTGCGCCGATCCAGTGTGCGCGGCCAGCGTCGCCTTGTCGTGGCCGTCGCTATCACAGTGCATGGCATTGAGCACGCAGATGTCATCGATGACAGAACCGACGTGCGGGAACAGGTCGCTGACCATGATGCCACTCTGACCGTAGGGCTTGAAAGCCCAGCGCGATTTGATGAGGAAGCGGTCGAACTTGCCGGGCTTGTTCAGCCAGCGTGAGGCGGTGATGGATTTGCCATGATCGCGAGTGAGCTGTGGCTTGTGATCAAAGGTGTCCACATGCGACACGCCGCCGGTGGAATAGAGGAAAATGACGCGGTCCGCTTTTGCCGGGAAATGCCCCTTTCTGGGTGCAAGCGGATCTGCCGCCGCCGCCTGAACCTCATCCCATAGTCCTGCCAGCGCGAGCGCCCCAAAGCCGCCTGATGCACGATGCAGGAACTCACGGCGAGTTGGTTTGGAAATGGAGTTCATGGTTCTTCGTTGATTAGTCAACATAGAGGAAAGCGTTGCTCGTCAGCAACACGTGAGCCAGGCCTGCCCATGCGAGTTCAGCCGACCTTTCAGGTGGTTTAGCCAAGCCTGCGAGCTTCTGCTGATAGGCACTGAGAAAAGACAAGGCATCCTGAATTTCGGGGTCAGATGGCACACGTCCGTGCGCCATCTCGTAAGCCACCCGGACTTTCTCCTCATCATCGGCAGGTGTGTCGAGAAGTCGGCGGGCGAAGGCTTCCGCCTGTTGATGAACAAAGGGTGAGTTCATCAAATAGAGCGTCTGTGTGGGCGTCGTGGTCAACACCCTTTGAGGCACGCTCAGGTTTGGGTCGGCGGCGTCAAACATCGCGAGGAAGGGGTGCCTGCGATTGCGCTGCAGCATCAAATAGACGCTCCGATGGTCGCTGTCGTAAACCTCGTGGAACGGTTTGTGAATCGTGAACGACCAGCTCTGCACCGGCGGGAACGGATGAGACGTGGGGACGGCTCGATCCAGCCGACCGCTCACAGCGAGCATCGCATCGCGAATGGACTCGGCATCGAGCGGGCTTCGCGCATGACGCCACAGCCAGCGGTTCGCTGGATCCATTTTGAGGTTCGCTGTGTTATCCTCACTGGCGAATTGATAGGTCTGCGAACGCATGATGAGCCGATGCAGCGACTTCATCGACCAACCGGAAGCGATGAACTCGGACGTGAGCCAGTCGAGCAACTCCGGGTGGCTCGGCGGTTCGCCACGCAGGCCGAAGTCACTCGGCGTAGTCACGAGCCCCTGGCCAAAGTGCCACTGCCAGACGCGGTTCACGAACACGCGCGCCGTGAGCGGATTGGAGGGCCGTGTGAGCCAGTGTGCCAATTCCAGCCGACCGCTGCCGGTTTCGCTCGCAGGGAGTTTGTCGCCCCCCAGCACATCAATTAAACGACGCGGCACCTCGTCGCCCAGCTTGTCCGGCTCGCCGCGCAGTTGAATGCGGACGTTGACCGGCTTGTCCTCGCTAACGCCATAGGCCACCGGGTAAAGATCCTTCGTCACCTCCGCGTCGCGCAGCTTGGTTGCGGCAGCAATGTCGGCATCGAGTTTCTTGAGCTGCTGCGTCAGATTTGGGGGTGGCGCTGCGGACACAACGATGGGGCCACTGCCCGGCTCGCCAAAGGCCGCTTCCTGCAAGCCGATGTTGTCGAGATCACGCTCCGGCGCTTGCCCATTGATGTGTCCAATGGCATCACAGATGAAGGTGTCAATGACGCCATCCCATTGCGCTCCGAGCGGCTTGTTTTGGAAAGTCGTGAGGTCACCCAAGATACCGACAAAGCCCGAGTAAGTCTTCTTCGCCGGATCAAGCGTGAGACGCAAAGTGTTCCAAGTGCCGGGCGTGAGCTTGCGGATCACTTCCCACTTCGTGCCGTTACGCAGAGCGATCTCGGTGGCCGTCACGCTGACTACAACAGCGAGCGATTGAATCACGCCACGACCGAGATAGAACCGGTAGGCCCCCGTCTTGTCTGCCGGTGCCACGGTGCGGAAGTCGATGGTGAAGTTCATCTGCTTGCCAGGCGTCGCGCGCAGCCCACTCGCGAAGACATAGCGCAGGCCATCGTTCGCCTTGCCGCTGCCGATCCGCACACCGCGCGTGCCCGCCGGATGCACATGCGAGAAGGGACTTTGTGCTTCCGTGATCACGTTGATCGGACCTGCGGAGAACCACGGCGCTCCAGGCCGCTTGCCAATGGTCTGGGCCTCAAAGTCAAGGTCGGGCCCGCCCGCAATCGACTTGCTGTCCAGCGCACCACGTTGCTGTTTCAAGCGGGACAGCGAAGCCTCGAGCCGTTCGAGTTCGGCTGCTTTGATCTTATCCAGCCGGGCTGCCTCTGCGGGCATGACCAATGGAGGGAACTGCGACGGCCGCTTCTGTTCCTCGCCGCCGGGAAACGCCCACTTCGTGCTCTGGAAGATGCCATAGAGCGCGTAGTAATCCGCAGCGGTCACCGGGTCATACTTGTGGTCGTGACAGCGCGCACAGCCCAGCGACAAACCGAGCAACGACCGGCCCACCGAGTCAATCGCATCCGCGAAATCCAGGTGCTGATAATCAGGCGATGGCTTGTAACCGTAGCGCTTCCCAATCGCGAGAAAACCCGTCGCTGTGACGCGGCTCGCATACTGCTCAGGCGGCCCCTGCACCGCGAGAATGTCGCCCGCAATCTGCTCGCGGATAAACTGATCGAAGGGCTGGTCCGCATTGACGGCGTTGATGACCCAATCACGATACTTGATCGCCTCGCGCACCGGGTAGTCCGCGCCATCGCCTGCCGTGTCGGCATAGCGCGCGACATCAAGCCAATGCCGTCCCCAGCGTTCGCCATAGGCCGAACTGGCGAGCAGACGATCCACCAAATGGCCAAAGGCATTCGGCGAGGTGTCATGCAGAAACGCGTCAATCTCCGTCGGCGTGGGCGGCAGGCCGGTGAGGTCGAATGTCGCACGGCGGATCAAGGTCCGCCGGTCGGCTGGCCCATTGGGTTGCAGCCCCTGTTGCTGAAGCTTGGCCAGCACAAACCGGTCGAGTGGCTGCTGGGCATTGCCAGCCAGCGTCGGCGGCTGAGGATGGGCAACCGGCTGAAAGGCCCAGTGCTTTCGTGCTGCCACCACATCCACCACGTTCGAGACCGCATTGCCTTCACGCGGATCAGGCGCGCCCATCCTCACCCACTGCTCCAGTGCCGCGATCTCCTCAGTCTCGAGCACGTGCTTCGGAGGCATTTGCAGCTCCTTGTCCGTGCGCCGCACTGCCTTGATGAGCAGGCTGTTCTCCACATCACCCGGCTTGATGACCGCGCCATGATCGCCGCCCTTCTGCCAGCCTGCCTTGGAATCCAAGCGCAGGCCGTTCTCCTGCTTCTTCTCGCCGTGGCACTTCTGGCATTGCTCAATTAAGAGCGGTCGAATCTTTGCCTCAAACAACGCCACTTCACCCACCGCTGATGCAGCATGAGCCATCGCGCTCCAGCAGAGCACAAGGCCAGCGGCTTTCCGATATGGGAAGGTGGATGGCATAGTCGAGTCGGTTTCAAATGCAGGCAGGTTGAAACATACGACGAGAAGCAGGCCGTTCGTGCGAGGGATGTCTCGTGATCCGCACAGCTCCCTGTGCGGATCACATTCGCTCCCGATACATTACGCACTAAATCGCCAGCGCGTTCTCCGCATCGCCGAAGTGGCCGATGTGGAGGCCCATGCGATCCATCAATGCGATGTGGAGGCGGCAGAGTTTGCGATTCGGATCGGCGCTGTGGTCGTGGAAACGACCGCCTTGGATGGTGCCGCCACCACCGCCGGCGAGGACGACGGGGAGTTGTCTCGAATCATGCGCATTGCCGTCCATGAGGCTGCTGGTGAGCATGATCATGCTGTTTTCGAGCAGGGTGCGCTCGCCTTCGTTGGTGGCCTGCATTTTGGCGAGGAACTCGGCCCAGAGTTTGACCTGATGCTCGTTCACACGCTGATACAGGCTGAGGCGGTGCTCGTCATTGGCGTGATGCGACAGCTCGTGGATGCCCCCGCTGATGCCATCGAGGCTGGGGAAGCGCATGTTGGAGAGGTCGTTGTTCATCATGAATGTGGCCACGCGGGTGCGGTCCATTTGGAAGGCGAGCACCATGATGTCGAACATGAGGCGCAGATGCTCCTCGCTGCTGGCGGGAATGCCAGGGCCGGGGCGTTTGAGCGTGGGCACTTTCACCGTGGGCTGCCAGCCGGTGCCGTTGGTTTCAGCCTGGCTGATTTTTTCGGCGAGTTCGACGCGTTGCTCGATCTCACGCACGGAGGTGAGGTATTCATCGAGCTTCTGCTTGTCGCGCTGGCTGAGCTTGGGTTTGAGGCCGTTCGCGTCTTCAAGCACGAGGTCGAGAATGCTCTTGTCGCGCTTGCGACGGCTGCCGTCGTCGAAGAGCTGGTCAAAGGCCTGCTGCGGGAAGATTTCCTTCGGCGCGGGCGTCGTGGGCGTGCTCCACGAGATGTACGCGGAGTAGATCGAGGTGAAACCGGAGTCCGTGCTGTAGCTGGGGCGCTCGGTGCCTAACACAATGCTCGGCACAGGCGTGAACTTGCCGGTCTGCGCGGCAATAAGCTGATCCATCGTGGTGCCGACTTCGACATCGGTGGTGGTTTTCTTCACCTTGAGGCCGCAGAGCACATTCATCTTCGGGTAGTGGCCGCCTTCGCCTTCCACGGTCGTAGGATTCCACAGGCCTTTGAAAACGCTGACATGCTTCTTCAGCGGCTCCAACGGCGAGAGCGATTTCATGAATTCCATGCCGCCAGGGCCTTGAGTCGCGCCCCAATGATGCGGATTCACACCATTGCCGGTGAAACACACCGCGAGACGTCGCGGCGCTTCGTTCTTCTTCAGCGATTCGGCTCCGAACGAGCAGATGGATTCAAACCAAGGCAGTCCAAGTGCGATGCCGGTGCCACGGAGAAATTTGCGACGGGAAGTGTTCATAAAAAGGATACGTTTATGGGTTGGTGGCGACCGCAGGCTCATTGCGGCGGTTCAGGAACTGGCGGCTGTTGACGATGGTAAGGATGGCGGCGGAGAATTTGCCGGTGTTCTTTTTGAGCGAGTCCTGCATTTGCGCGATCAGCGCCTTGTCGCTCGGCAACGTTTGGCGACCGAGCGAGTAGCCGAGGAGTTTGCGGCAGAACTGGGTGTTGAAGTTAGCTTCGTTCTTTTTGAGATACTGGCGCAAACCATCGAGCCCTTGGAACTTGGTGCCGTCCTTCAATTCGCCGGTGTCATCGATCTTGCCGCCGACTTCATCAGCGATGCGGAAACGACCGATGGGGTCGAAGCTTTCGAGGGCAAAGCCAAGCGGGTCGATGCGTTCATGGCAGACGGCACATGCTTGATCGGTGCGGTGAATCATGAGGGCTTCGCGCAATGAAGCGGGCTTCACGGCGCTGTCGGGAAGTTTGGGCACGTTCGGCGGCGGCGGCGGTGAGGAGAAGCCGAGGACAACTTGATACAGGTAATCGCCACGCACGACGGGGCTGGTGCGATTGGGGCGCGAGGTCTTGGTCAGGATGGCTCCCATGCCGAGCAGGCCGCCGCGATGCTGCTGCGCAAGTTTGACCTCGCGGAAATCACCACCAGTGACGCCGGGAACGTTGTAGAATTTGGCGAGGCGCTCGTTCAGGAACGAGTAATCGCCGCCGATGATGTCACCGACGTTGCGATCATCGCGCACGAGATGCGTGAAGAACTCGATGGTCTCGCGCTGCATGTCGTTGCGGATGTCGGCGGTGAACTCGGGGTATTTTTTCTCATCGACGGTGCTCTTCTCATCGAAGCCGTTGAACTTCAGCCACTGGCCGGCGAACTCCTTCGCGAGCGCTCTGGCCTTCGGATCGCGCAGCATGCGCTGGGTCTGTGCAGCGAGCACTTCGGGTTTCAGAATGCTGCCGTCGTCGGCCGCTTTGCGCAGTTCCCAGTCCGGCATTGAGGCCCAGAGGAAATAGCTGAGGCGTGAAGCGAGTTCGAAAGCGTTCAGTTTCACATCACCTGTTCCATTCGAAGCGAGCAGCAGTGTCTCGGCCTTGAACAGGAAGTATGGTGAGACGAGCACACGCACGATGACCTCGCGGGCGGCGGATTCGCGGTCGAGTTCTTTGGCTCGGCCGTCGAAATAGAGAGCGTCGAGTTTTTTCGTCTCTTCTTCGCTGATCGGACGACGCCAGGCGCGCTGCGCGAAGTAGTGCAGGTGCCAGAGCAGGGCACCGTCGTATTCTTTCTGCCGCTGCGGATTGAGATTGGGCACGGCGTTGTAGCCCCAGTCCTTCTTCATCGCGACGAGGTGGTCTTTGTCCTTCTGACCGAGGATCTGGCCGAGTTGATCGTCGCTGAAGTAATAAACAGTGATGTTGGGCTTGCCGCCGCGGTAGAGGTTGCTGGCCACTTCTTCGAGGCGCCGCTCGAACATGTCCGGGAAGGCGGTCTTCATCTTGTTGAAGTCGTTCATCGTCTCGCCGGCGGCTTTGGTGCCGCGCTTCCAGATAGTGACCACGCCGGGGATGATCTTCGTCACATCGCGTGGCTTGTCAGTGCTGAGCGTCCACTGGATGGTGGCAGCATCCACTTCAGGGTTTTCCATGTCGAGGCGTGTGTCCACCTTCAGCCAATGCGCACCTTCCGGCAGCGGCATGGTGAAAACAGTGGGCGCAGCAAAGGCGAGCACATGCGGCTCGATCTTGCGGCCGGGTTGCGGGTGTTTGCCATAAGCGGCACGCATTTTTTCCAGTTCGGCGATGCGGGCCTTCAGCGCGTCGAGATTCGGCGGCGGCGGATTCGCGGCGGTTTGTTTCTTCTTTTCATCGAGCGTCTTGTTGAGCCAGTTGAAGTAGTTGAGCTTCTGTTTGCCAACGCTGACCTCGATGTAGGTCACGAGGGCGATGTCGCCCTTGTTGCCGTCGCCGATGTCGCCGAAGCAAAGGTGGACGTGCGTTTTGCCATTTACGGAGGTCTGCATCGGGTAGGGACGGATGCCGTCGCTGTCCTGCTGCCAGCGCTGCGGGCCTTCGCCTGGGCGTTTGGGGTTGTTCCAGGCGAGTCGGTCGGCTTCGATGGCCTTGATGCGCTCTTGCGCGGCCTTTTCATCGGCAGGCAGCTCACGCCAGGCCACGCGGGTGAGATCGAGGAAGCGGCTTTTCGGCTCCACGCTGTTCACGAGGTTCCACCAGTTGCTCAGGAAGTGAATGCTGAGCTTCATGTCCTTCGCGAGCTGGTCCAGCGGCATGTTTTGATGCTTGTGCTTCCAGCAGGCGAGCATGTAGTCGGCCTCGCGCATGTCTTCGTCATCCTTCGGCAGATATGGGGCCGCCTTCTGTTGGTACCAGACATACAATCCTTGCTGCGCCTGCGCTTTGACCTGCTCCGGGCCGCGCAGACCGATGCGCTGCGCGCTGAACACGATGCCGGTGCCGGGCATGATCGTGGCGTTGTCAGCGACTTTGCGTGCGGCATTGAAATACTTGTCGATGGCAGCAGGGCTCATGAACAGGACGTCGCCGGTGTTGCTAAAACCTTCGCCGCCGCCGCCATCGGTCTGGAATTCCTTCGCGAGACCGTAGTCGTGACCGGTGAGATCACGGATCGTGTAATCATATTCGGCGTTCGTGAGACGGCGCATGGTCACCGGGCCAGGATCGCCGGATTGAGCCTCGGCCAGATGATCGAGTTCACCATTTACCCAGCCGAGGAGCGCGGCATGCTCCAAATCGCTCATCTGATGTGCCTTCGGCGGCGGCATGTCGCCGTTTTCGATGGTGTCCTTGACCTTGAGCCAGACTTCAAAGTGCTTCACGATCTGCGGATCGGCGGCGAACTGCTGCAAATCGACATCACCCTTGGTCTTCTTTTCGTTGTGGCACTCGTAGCACTTGGCCTTCAAAACGCCCTCCGCCTCCTTCCATGCGGGAGCGGCAGAAAGAGAAAACGTGCCGACAACAAAGCCGACCAGAGCGAGATGGCGTGAATTCAGGAACATTTGGGGTGATTTGGATACGCTCTTGCGTGCGCCATTTCATCAGCAGCTTCCGCTCCTTTTTTGCGCTTTCCAGTGCTATGAATCATGCGAAAGCAACCCGTCGGCAGCCTCGTATCTTCAGCACCCCAAATGAAATCAATTTACTCACATCATGCGCCGAATCTGGAGCATGCGTTCCTGACACGTCGGCAGTTGCTGCAACGTGTCGGCATGGGCTTTGGCTCCGTGGCGCTTGGCTCTGTTTTCAATCAGCAGGCCGCAGCAGCGACGCTGGACCCGATGGC